>CANREM010000037.1 GCA_947629675.1 uncultured Clostridia bacterium | reverse complement strand
TTCATCTTGCGAAGTGCCTGCCCGCAACCTACTCCCCCGCCATCGAAAATATTTTTTAGTTTAATTTCCCACCCCTGCTATCATTGTAGGAAAGACATAAGCCTTCCCCCATCTATGGGGGAAGGTGTCACGGCGTAGCCGTGACGAATGAGGGCATGATGACCTGCCCCCATTTATGGGGGCGGGTGGCGAACGTAGTGAGACAGGTGGGGGCTTTCCATGTTCAACCCCCACCACCCGCTACGCGGGAGCCGCCCCCTTCAAAGGGGGCAGCTCTGCCCTCATCAGTCACCTGCGGTGGCAGCTTCCCCCCCTTGGGGGGAAGCCTTACGAAACCAGCCGAGGAGCGAACTCCTCGGCTGGTTTCGTGCTATTCTGTTTCTCATAACTCCCCTCTCCCCTTGCGGGGGTCGGTGCGAGGATGGGGCCTCGCACCGACGAGGGAAATTATGGAGGGTGAACATTTTAGTTCTTTTTGCCGGGAAGCAGGGCGACCTCGGCGGGGGCGGAAATCGTCTCCTCGGCGGGGGTGAACTCCACTTCTAAGCCGAATGAGGTTCCCTCTGCCGTAGCGCTCAAAACAAAATAAACATATTGCGGCGCATCCGATTCATCAAAACGGATCTTGAAATATTCAAGGCCAACGACGGGATCGGAAGTCTCCTTTTTGATTGCACCATTATTGGTCTCTATGCGCCCCTTGATTTCATCGGTAGCGTGAGAACTCCACTCGCATCCGGTTAACAAAAACTTAGCCATGACTGTTCGATTCATGATTCCACTTTCAAAATAAGACTCGGAATCAAAATAAAAAATGCTATTGAATCCTATGGGAGAACTCCCCGTATTCAGGACGGTATGGACCCGAACGGTGAGCGTGCCCGCCTGCTCGATCTTGGTGCCAAAGTATTGTCCAACGCTGGGAGATGTCGTGCCCGCCTTTCCGTAATATTTTTTTCCTGCCTCTAACTGATAGGGTGTATTTGTTGCCGAACCGATGTTTCTATACGGATTCCACTTCTCTACGCCGACGTCATAGGTTACATCGACTTCCTCACTGCATTCCGCACAGATGCCGTGCAGCGTGCCGCCCGCCTCCTGCGGCGTAGGGACATTTTCTGCCGTGTAAGTAAAGTTAATCTTGCCCTCGTGCTTGCAAGCCTCGGCGCCCTGCTCCTGTCCGCAGACGCACTTGTTGCCCTCTTGGTCGAAGGTATGGCTTTGTCTCGTGCTCTCGTCAATGGCGCCATCCGCTGCGCACTGTTTCCAGTGCTGCGTCTCGTTCTTGCCCCACTGGTCATAGGTGTGAACGTGACGCTCGTAGCCGCAGGTATTGCAAGTCGCGTCCTGATCGTCGGTATATACGTGATTCTCGCGGGATTCTTCGTCGGCGGTATCGTCGAGCCAGCAGATGTTCCAATGCTGCACATCGTCCTTCGTCTGACGGTCAAAGACATGGGTATGTTCAAGCTTGGTAAAGGTCATGTCGGCGTCCCCATTCTTCCAACTGATCTTGTAGTCACCGCTCGCCTTGTAGAACTTGTTCGCGGAATCGGTATGGTCAGTCGCGCCGCTTACAAGTTTGTTGTTGTTTACGCCGTCGGGGATATAAGCGCCGTTGACCGCGTTGAAAAGCTTGAACTCGTCGGTATAATAAAGCGTTGTCCCCTCCATATAGCCGCCCAACCGAAGGGTGATGCTCCATTCGCCCGTCTCCTCGTCGTAATCAAGTTTTTGGCAACCGGTGACGTCTTTGCCGCTCGGCCATTTGGTGTCGCAGTATTGCAGAAGCCCGACGATGTAGATCTGCTCCGTGTTTTTAAGAGGTTCGACGGGCTCGACAAGCTCAAATTCGAGGGTGCATTCGGAAAACGCGATATCGGGCTTGGTGCGGACGATGAAGATATACTTGCCGTCCTTGCCTACCGCGGGGGTGATATTGCCCGGCCCGCCGCCGTCGACAAGAGAACCGTCATTGTTTTTGATATTCGAGACGCCGAAGTAGCCAAGGCCTTCGTCCCAGTCGAGATCCTGTACGATCTTCATCGTGTCGCCCGCATAGAGCGTGAGGGCAGCCGTGGCGTATACGGTGTAGCCGTTTTCGTCCTTCTTGGGCTGTTTGGTGAGCATGAAGTTGGATTTGAGCTCCGTGAAGCTGCACTTGCTGAGGTCGCCCGCGCCCGAGCCTACAACGTAAAAGACGCGCGTGTCACGCCCTTCGTCGGGGGTGACGTCCGCTTCCTTCATGCCGCATTCGCAAGTGCCGTTGGTGAAAATATGACCCTCGCGCGTGGTCTCGTCGATGTTGGACTTGTCCGTCCCGTGTTCGTCACAATACTTCCAGTGCTGCGTCTCGTTGTAGTCCCACGCGTCGTAAGTGTGCGTGTGCTCCGTGGGAGTGGGCGGGGTGTCGGGTTCTTTTTCGCCGCCGCAGGCGGAGATGCCCACGCCGATGCTTGCGGCCATTACAAGCGACAAACCCGCAATGAGCCAACTCTTTTTGTTCATAACTTTCCTCCATAATGAAATTTTTTGTCATGTGCAATGACATTATCCATTGTAGCCCCCCCCCCCCCCCCCCCCCCCCCC
>CANREM010000036.1 GCA_947629675.1 uncultured Clostridia bacterium | reverse complement strand
GCGAAATTACGGGGTTGACTGACTACGGCAAACAGCAGACCGAGCTCATCATCGACGAAACGATCGACGGCACAAAGATCACTTCGATCGGAAAAAGTGCATTTTATAAAAACACGAAATTACAAAAAATTACGATCGGGAGCGGCGTGACCTCGATCGGAGATGGGGCGTTCTATGAGTGCACCGGGCTGACAGGAGTACATATTTCCGACCTTGCGGCATGGTGCAGGATAGATTTTAATAATTGGTATTCCAATCCACTCTATTATGCGCATCATCTATATTTGGACGGAAACGAAGTCAAAAATCTGACGATCCCCTCGGATCTCCATGAAATCAGAGGCTATGCGTTCCATGGTTGCAGCGGACTGACGAGCGTTACGATCGGGAGCGGCGTGACCTCGATCGGAGGGTGGGCGTTCGATAGTTGCAGCGGGCTGACGGGAACGCTGATCATACCCGAAAACGTGACCTCGATTGGAGATGGGGCGTTCGATGGTTGCAGCGGGCTGACGGGAACGCTGATCATACCCGAAAACGTGACCTCGATCGGAAGTTCTGCGTTCGAATATTGCAGCGGGTTTGAAAGTGTGATGATCGGAAGTGGCGTGACCTCGATCGGAAGTTCTGCGTTCGAATATTGCAGCGGGTTTGAAAGTGTGATGATCGGAAGTGGCGTGACCTCGATCGGAAGTTCTGCGTTCGAATATTGCAGCGGGCTGAAAAAAGTACATATCACCGACCTTGCGGCATGGTGCAGGATAGATTTCGGTTATGATTCCAATCCACTCTATTATGCGCATCATCTATATTTGGACGGAAACGAAGTCAAAAATCTGACGATCCCCTCGGATTTCCATGAAATCAGACGCTTTGCGTTTAATGGTTGCACCGGGCTGACGAGCGTGACGATTCCCAACGGCGTGACCTGGATTGGATATGGTGCGTTCCGTGATTGCAGCGGGCTGACGGGAGAGTTGAAGATCCCCGACAGCGTGACCTCGATCGAAAATTATGCGTTCTCTGGTTGCAGCGGGCTGGAAAGTGTGACGATTGGGAGCGGTGTGACCTCGATTGGACATTCTGCGTTCGAGGGTTGTAGCGGGCTGACAAGTGTTATATGGAATGCGGAAAATTGCACCGAAGCAGGGTCAGCTAATGATCCGATTTTTGAAAATTGTACAAATCTGAATACTGTGACCTTTGGAGAGAATGTCAAGACAATACCCGCATATGCGTTCAGGAATTGCAGCGGGCTGGAAAGTGTGACGATTGGGAGCAGCGTGAGTTCCATTGGGGATTCTGCGTTCTATAATTGTAACAGACTTGAACAATTCATTGTTGACGAGGATAATAAGATATACAGCAGTCAAGATGGGGTCTTATATAACAAGGACAAGATAAAAATTTTAGAAGTACCTTCGGCGATCAAAGGCACGGTTACGATTCCCGACGGCGTGACCTCGATCGGAAATGATGCGTTCCGTAGTTGTAGCGGGCTTAAAAGCGTGACGATTGGAAGCGGCGTGACCTCGATCGGAGATTCTGCGTTCTATTGGTGTAGCGGGCTGGAAAACGTGACGATTGGAAGCGGCGTGACCTCGATCGGAGATTCTGCGTTCTATTGGTGTAGCGGGCTGGAAAACGTGACGATTGGAAGCGGCGTGACCTCGATCGGAGATTGGGCGTTCTATGGTTGCACCGGGCTGACGAGCATTACGATTCCCGACGGCGTGACCTCGATTGGAGGTTCTGCGTTCTATGGTTGCACCGGGCTGACAAGTGTTATATGGAATGCGGAAAATTGTACCTATGCAGGATCGTATCCGGAGTATAATCATAATTATACGATTTTCCAACGTTGCACAAATCTGAACACTGTAATGATTGGAGAAAACGTTAAGACAATCCCTGCATATGCGTTCTATAATTGCAGCGGGTTGACAGGGGAATTGAAGATTCCCGACAGCGTGACCTCGATCGGAGGGAGTGCGTTCAATGGTTGCAGTTCGCTTGAAACCGTCATCTGGAATGCGGAAAATTGCACCGAAGCAGGGTCAGCTATTGATCCGATTTTTGAATATTGTACAAATCTGAATACTGTGACCTTTGGAGAGAATGTCAAGACGATACCCTCTTATGCGTTTTATAATTGTAAGGGGCTGACGGGAAACTTGACGATCCCCGACAGCGTGACTTCGATCGGAGATTCTGCGTTCTATTGGTGTAGAGGGCTGGAAAGCGTGACGATCGGGAGCGGCGTGACCTCGATTGGAACTGCGTTCTCTTGGTGCACCGGGCTGAAAAGCGTGACGATCGGGAGCGGCGTGACCTCGATCGGAAGAGAGGCGTTCTATGAGTGCAGCGGGCTGGAAAGCGTGACGATCGGGAGCGGCGTGACCTCGATCGGAAGAGAGGCGTTCTATGAGTGCAGCGGGCTTAAAAGCGTTTATTTTAAGGGAACACCTACGAAATGGAAAGAGATGGAGATCAACAGCGGTAATACTTATTTAACTTCTGCGACGCGATATTATTTCTCAGCCGAAAAGCCGACGGCGGAGCAATGGCAAGAGAGCGAAAATTGGTGGCACTACGCCGAAGACGGCACCACGATCGTACTTTGGACAAAAGATGAATAACTCGGCACAGCCGAAAAAATAAAAAACAAAAGGAGAGAGAAAAAATGCGTGAATTTACTGCAAAAGAACAGCAAGTTGCCGATGTTTTGGTAGAGGCTGCAATAGAGCAAAGAACCGTTAGCTTTACAGAAATTTCAAAGCGCACCAACATCAACGTAAGGAAAGTCGGCCAATATTTAAGTCCTATCGGACAAAAGTGTCAAGAACTTAAATTGCCCATTATAACCGTTTTAGCTGTATATAAGGAGAACGGAAATGTCGGGACAGGATATGAAGAGTTTGAACCGACTTTTAAGACGAACCCCGAAGTAGCCAAGAAAGAACAGGAAAAAGTTTGGAATAATACGGAATGGGACGAACTTTCATCTGTCGTCGTCGAGCCCGACGGCATTTGGAGCGAGACTTTCAAAGAGGGCACACCCATCAATGTCAAGAGAATCATTCCGCTTCGCAACGGTAAATTGAGAAAATTGTGCTTGAAGCAAAAGGGGTGCATTTGCGCTGTGTGTGGCTTCGATCCCAAAAAGGTTTTTGGCGAAGGCTTTGAACGGACAATAGAAGTGCACCATTTATCCCCCGTTGCAAACGGTGAACGCGAAGTGGCCGTAGATGATTTGATCCCCGTCTGTGCGACCTGTCATAAAGCACTGCACGCAAAATCGAAAGCAGAGCCCTACACGCCCGAAGAATTAAAGAAGATACTCCATTAAAATATCAAAAAACACCGACGAGCGTCGGTGTTTTTTGATATACATCATTTATTGCTTCTTCTTGGGGCGGGTGAGGATGTAGTAGCAGACGCCGAAGACCACGATCCCGAAGAGATAGACGATGGGGACGACGATGAAGGTCGCAAGATCGGAAGTGGATGCAAAGTCGATCCTTGCCGAGAGCGCCACGATGAACACGATGACGATAGAAAGGCAATATCCGACGACGGCGTTGATGACCGCAGGCCCGTTTCTTCGTATCGACCGTGCGCCGTAGCGGTTGGCATAGGCGAGGCCCGTTACGAGGAGCACGACGATCCCGATCGCCCACATGATATAGGGGTAGAAGACGGGGAGGGCGTAACGTTTCCTCACGGCCATGACGATCGCGCCTTCGACGATGCACACGAAGAGGAGGACGATCGCGGAGAGGAAGAGCATCTTCCCCTTATGGACGGTGTTCACGACGTCGCTTTCTGCCTTTGCGGGAAGCTGACCGCCCGTCGTCGTCACCTTGATGCCGTCGTGTGCCGCGCGGCTTTCGAGGTCGTGGAAGTCGATCCCGTCGAGCGAACGGGCGCGGGGGGCGGGTTCACCCGTCCTCTC
>CANREM010000035.1 GCA_947629675.1 uncultured Clostridia bacterium | reverse complement strand
AGGTGTATTGCAGTTTACAGTTCATCTATTCGTTCGATATGCCGTTCTCGGACGTGACCATCGAATTTCGGTTCATTACCGAGTAGGAGGGTGTATGAAAATCTTCGCAAAAAGGGTCTTATGCGCCTTGCTTGCGGGCATGGTATGCCTGCTTACGGTGATAACTTCCGACGGGCATACCGTTGCCGCAGCGGGCAGCGTAAACTTCGACGAAACAAACGTCTTCGACGATCTTCAAAGCATGGACGGCTTCTCGCTCGCAAAGTACCCCTACTATGAGAGCGTGAAGCCCGAAATGCAGGTCATCGACTTTGTGGAATACTGCTATGACTTCCGCGCCAATATGCGGGGCAACTATGGGCTGTATCTCTACATCTACAATCCGAACGGGCAGAACATTGTCACGGACAGCGGGAAGAACAAAGTTCAGATCGCCGTCGCCTATGACAGCGACCCTATCACCGAAAAGAGCAACGCGCTCACCTATGAGAAATTTGCGTTGAAGTTCTGCTCCATGAGCAAGAGCCCGGGCGCGAACAAGCTGTTCTATAAGTTCAAAGTGGTAGACCATAAGAGCGCAGACGGAAAGACGATCGCGGAGCGCGTCAACAGCATGGACCGCCGCTATGATGTTTCAGGCATAGAGCTTCTTACTGAGGGCAATTCTACGGCGACGGAGTACAGCGTCTCAACGTCCTATCACTTTTCGGGCTTTGCCGAGGGATACGGCGAGGGCGGCACGGGGACAAAGCTCACGCGGGAGACGTTGGAAACGGTTTCGCTCGAATTGCATTCCACGACATACCGTTTCCCCTACATCAATCAGAATGGCGCGGGACATCAAAACCAGCTGGACAGCGTGTACTTTTCCGTTCCGAAGGAGTTCAACGAAAACTATGGAGAGCTGTACCGCGTCAAGTGCTGCTGGGACGAGCAAAAGACCACGCCCGTCATCGTGACGAATAATAATGAGATCTATTCTTGGGCGTCGAAGTGGGTGGGCGTACGTGAGAATATCACGGACGAGTTCGGTATTTTCGACGGCAATATCTCCGATCTCACGGTAGGTATGCCCGTTGCCGATTGGGGTTGGGGCTATCAGTACAATGCCTCGAATCCGGACGTCGGCGGGGTCTATGTCAATGACGATACGCCACCCGGATATGTATTCAAATCGGACAAGAGCAACGTCAAGGATACCGATCTCACCTCCGAGCAGATGAAGGATTGGATATACGGGCATAACAAGGCGAGCTATCTGTTTTCGGACAGCGTGGACGAAGGACGGACAAAGGGCTACCAAGAGCACACCTTCACGGCGGACGAGCCGTTCGATATGCTCACCTTCAACCAAACGGCAAGCGGCTGGGACAAGTTCTGTTTGAATTGGGAGGAGTTTTGGACGGGCAAAAGCTGGGATCTCGGGCCTGAACAGCAAGATCCTGTCGAGCCGATCCGTCTTGTGAGTGATAACGATTTCACGGGAACGGGCGCGGCGGACGCGGGCAAGCTCTATGTACATACGGAAGATTTCGATGAGTTCGAGAGCTTCTATAAGGCAAACAAGGCAACGAAGAACGTCTTTCTCCTGCGTTTTGCCGTCACGGACTATTACTCCAATATGCAGACCGTTCTCACCGAGGCGACGTGGTATAAGCCTTCCACTTGGCAATCCGGCACAAAGGACAAGAAAAGCACTTACATGGCGCGGGAGACGGTATTTTTAGACTTCGACATCATAGAGCTCACCTTTCTGCGTGATACGACGGAGACGATCATTCCCGTGGTGACAAGCCCTATCGACGTTGTAGGCGGTATCTCCGCTCCCATTGAACAGGACGGCATCGCGCTGGGGAAAGTGCTCCTTGCGCTATTGGCACTCATACTCTTGCTTATCCTCCTCGCCCCCGTTCTGCCCTACATCATTCGTGCTATTCTTTGGATCATCCTGCTACCCTTCAAGGCAATAGCGGCACTCTGCAAAGCGATCTCCAATTCGGTGAAAAAACGACGACGAAAGAAGGAAGAAGAGGCAAAACAGGCGGAAAAGCCGCCAAAGGCATGAAAAAAGCGGCTCCCGTGTATTCGGGGGCCGCCATTTCAGAAGTCGGACAGAAATTCAGCGCAAGTCAAGATTTTAGGATGTTCAATCTTCGCGGAGAGAAAATCATTGTCGCCCGTAACGATCGCATCAACATTTGCGGAAATCGCCGCACGGAGCAAGGGTCTATCGTCTGCGTCGCGGATGAGGCCTTCGCTTTCCTGTTCCTCGGTCGGGACAGGGATCATTTCCAGCGTCAAAAGTGCGAGGGCAAGGAAGGATTCGAGCGCGGGGATCTTCGTCGGAAATTTGCGGTTGAATATCCGCCGCATCTCGTCGATATTCTGCTCGCAGATGACCCCTTGATTGGGCGCTGTCACCGCCTTGACAAAGGCTTTGAAGGGCGTTCCGTTCGGGTTTAATGCAGCGGAGATCAAAACGTTGGAGTCAATCAGCACCTTCATCGTTCTCGCTCCTCCGCATCTCGGTGATCATCTTCGCCACCTCCTCCTCGGACGGCGTATTCTCAATATCTTGCATCTGCGCTTGGAGCACCTGCATGGCAAAGACGGCAGAATTGACGATACGGACGTTGCCGTTCTCTACGACAAAAGAAATGCGGTCGCCACAATCCACGCCGAGAATGGTGCGGATATCCTTCGGGATCGTGACCTGTCCTTTTGCCATCACTTTGGCATTGTCTACAAAAGCGGGTTGTGCCATAGAAGTTTTCCTCCTTGAAAGAATGGAAAGTAGGGATTTCCCTACCCACTTCTATTATACCCGATTTTGGGAAAATGTCAACACTTTATCAAAATATTTTTTCGGAGGCAATCATGAAAATTCTCAAAAGAGTTCTCGCGGTGACAATTCTCGTCCTCGCGGCTCTCATAATAAGCTATCTCATTTTTACGGGAGGACGGCTCAATGCGTAAAGTACATATCGCGCTCTGCGTCCTCATTACGGCGGCGTTCGTTGCTCTCGGGGTGTTCGTGTTCTATCCGTCCTATCTCCGCCTCGTCGAAACGCTCCGTGACCTCGCTTTCTCCATAGGTATCTACTTCGGAGACATCTTCGGCATAGAGCAGAACATTCCCGCAACGGTGACAAGCCCGTCCGCGGTGTTCGGCTGGGCGGACTACATTCCCGAGAATTTCGGGGAGATGAAAGAGGACGCGACAAGCTATTTTGCGCTCCTGTTCAGCGGGGAGAATTTCACGGCTTGGGGAAACTCCGTCGCGGCGTTCCTCGGCAAAGCGGCGAAAATCATCATCTTCGCCCTTCCTGCCGTTCTCATTCTCTATTTCCTTATTCGCCGGTTCTACCGTAGAGGGAACAGAAAGCACAATGTAGACACCGTACCTTTGCGCGTATTCAAGTGGGCGGCGGCACACACCTATCAACCGATCAAAGCATATCTGCATGATTTTCGCGCTTTTCTCTCCGCGCACAGGTGGGTCTGGAAATGCTGGATCGCGTTGTGGGCGTTCCATCTGAACCTTGCAAGCATCGTGGCGGCGTTTCTCGCGTTCTACTTCTATTTCGTCGTCAAATTCGATTTCGGCTGTATCTATAAGCAAGTCGGAAAGCTCATAGTAGATTGCAACGTTATTCTCCGTCACTTCCCGTGGTGGTCGCTCGCTACGATTGCATGGCTGCTATTCAACCGTTGGCGTCGCAAAGTCGCGCTCAACCGTCTGCGGCATTTCGAGGCGCGGGATTGCGGCTTCATCAACGAGCTGCCCATCGTGTCTATCACCTGCGGCTCTATGGGAAAGAAAAAGACGACGGCGATCACCGATATGGCTCTTTCACAAGCGGTCATGTTCCGTCAGAAGGCACTCTCCATTTTGCAAGAGAATGACATGAAATTTCCGTACTTCCCGTGGATTTCCTTTGAGGACGAATTGCGGAAGTGCATGGAATACGGAACGGTCTACAATCTCGCCACCGTCAAGGGCTGGGTGGAGAAAAAGCGTCGGCGGTTTTTGCATCATGGAGATGCCGCCCTTCAATTATACGGCTATGATGTGGGAAGATATGGGCTTGTGTACGACGACGCTTTGAAACATACCTCGCTGTTTGAAGTGCTGTCTACATACGCACAGGCGTATTTCATTTTCATCATGCAGAGCAGTCTCATCGTGGCAAATTATTCCATCCGAGACAGCGGACAAATCTATTCGGCGGGCAACTTCCC
>CANREM010000034.1 GCA_947629675.1 uncultured Clostridia bacterium | reverse complement strand
TCCTTCGAGGACATCACCGTCAAGCTCGGCGTGCAGAAAGGGGTGCTCCGCACCATCGAGATCCCGACGTTCTCCATCGCGAGCGTCGTCAATATCTATGCCGACCTCGCCCTCCGCAATCCCGAATACGTATGGGACGAAGGAACTTACGACAAGACGACGGACATCGCGTCAACCCTCGAAGAGGCAATGGAGGCGAAACTTTCGTCCGCGAACTGGGATGTTGTCGGTTATCTCGAAGGGCAGCTTGCCACAGTCACTTATCAGATCAGCGACATCATTGTCGGCACGCAGTCCGTCGTCTTTGACCCCACAACGAAGGAACTGTATGCCCGCCTCAACTTCCCGTCCATCGACAGATGTCTCAAAGAGCACCCCGAACTTGCCGCCGACGGCTACACCTATATATGGGATTCGTACGACCCGAATACCTTCTTCTCGACGATCACCTATCAGGCGCGTCCGCAGGCGAATTCCTATACGTTTGTATTCGTCATCAGTAAGGAGGATGTCGAAGAGTACTGTCTCTCCGAGCAGGCTGTCCTCGACAAGGGCTATGTATGGGATGAGGCGAGAGGGGCATATGTGCTCACAGTCCATTGGACGTTCAATCCCGACAATCTCATCGACCTTCCCTATGTTGAGACCGAGATCGGCAAGATCATCGGCTTCCGTTGCCCGAGCGGCAATCTTCACAACGAAGAACACCGCGGGCTCGACTTCTACGACCAACCTACCGTCGAATACAAGGCGGAGTGGGAGTACATCAACTATACGGTGACCTTTGACTTCGGCAACGGGACTTCGGAAAAGAAGACGGGGCACTACGGGGATGCGTTGCAATATCCTTCGGATACGGAAGTTCCCGTGCGCACGGGCTACACGTTCAACGGTTGGGACGTCACGATCGATCAGTTCACGGAGAATATGACCGTCCACGCAAACTATACGCCGAATACCTATCAGATCACGCTCGTCAGCGCCTATCCCATCGACGGATTCACGCTCCGCGGGGACGGCAAATACACGCAAACCGTCGATTATGTGTACGGCACAGAGTACCGTCTGCCCGTCAACGTCCGCACGGAAGGCTACATCCTCAACGGCTGGACGTTCACGGAAGAGGACGTCGAAACGCACTTCACGCAACTTCCTCTCATCGCGGAAGCATGTGAGATCTATGCCGTGTGGGATACCGTCGGCTATGATATCCGCTTCGCCGTAAAAGCGGCGGACAGCGCAACGGGTGCAGAGAGGGAAGTTGCCGTCAAGAATTTCAAATTCGGCGCCTCGCTCACCAATCTCCCCGAAGTTCCGCACAGGGACGGCTACACGGGCAAGTGGGATATCCCTGCCGATTACACCGTGTCGGGCGAGACCACGATCTACGCCGTCTATACGGGCATCACGTACTACATCACCGAGTACAGCCTCAAACCGATCGCGGGCTTCAAGGAAGTCAAGGGCGATTTCAACTCCGAGGGCATCACGGGCACGTCGTATTGGATGAAGGTCTACGAGTTCGTCTATGGCTCGGCGCCGCATCCGCTCACCCTCGGCGTGAGCGAGAACGTCTACGGCTACGATTTCGGCGGCTATTTCACCGAGCGCTTCGGACAGGGCAAGGAGATCACGAGCAAACAAATTGACGACGCCCTCATCCGCGACGTATTCCACTTCAACGTGGGCGACGGCGATGCGCTGGAAGAAAAGAATGTGCTGTATGCGAATTGGATCGACAATTCCGTCACCGTCTATCTGTACAGCGACTATGAGATCCTCACGAACGGAAGCGTCAACCGCGACGTCGACGGCTACTACAAGACCGTCACGAAGGCGGAGGGCGACTACGACATCTCGGGCGAGGAGATCTCGCTCAAGAGCAAGACGGGTCTGCGCCGTCTCGGTTGGTGGTATCTCGACGATGCGGGCAATTGGTCGACCATCACCGATGTAGAAGCCTTCCGCAACTCCGATAACAGAGACAAGGCGACCGTCAAGGTCTTTGCGCTTTGGATCGAGGACATCAAGGTCAAGGTCACGCAGTTCTATACGAACAGCATGCTCGGCGGCGCGCAATACAATATCGGCGGCACGATCTCCGGCGGACTTCCGAGCGGCAATAAGAGCCAGCAGATCTTCTCGGCGGCAAATATCAGTCCTTCCGTCTCGGGCTACTATGTACTGTTCAACGCCGACGGCAGCACGAGCGATACGCCGGGCGGCAAACAGGACATCACGGTCACCCGCGACCCGAATACGAACGTCGGCTCCTTCCTCCAGACGGGCATGAACAGCGGCACGTTCGGCGCCTTTATGTGGACGGAACGCGCGAAGTTCGGCGGCGTCATTATGCGCATGGAATTTGCGCACGGCGGCGAATCCATCGTGTTCTATGGCGGAAACGTCGTCTCCGCGGAGACCTATACCGTCACCTATCATAAGGAGAACGGCGACGTCGTGGGAACGGTCGAAAATGTGCGGACGGGCTATCTGGGCAACTACAACCTCGGCGCGTTCAGCGATTGGGGCATCACATCTGCCGACCTCGCCTTCGACAACAAGCCGTATATCGACGAACTTGCCGCGGAAAACAACATTCCTTGCCCGCAGGACGGCTCCCGTCAGGGCGACGGCGAATATGTATGGCCGCACAGAGCGGTCACGGGCAACACGGAAGCCTATCCGTACCTCTTGCTCGACCCTGTCTCCGTGACGTTCACGAGCGATTACAAGTTCTCCAACGCATGGAGGGCGAGCGCAGACGGCAAGACCTTCACCTATACGACGAAGATGCGCCCGGGTTCCACCGTGGAAGTCGTTTACAACGACCGCACGGTCACCCTTTGGACCGTGAGCGAAGATGCGAAGCAGAGCGTTACGCTTCCGACTTCCGATTCCCTCGCATCGGGCGGGCTCATCGGGAAGTGGAGCGCGTCGTCTGCGATCCTCGGCGAGTACGGCGCGACCTTCATCGTGCAGTATAAGCCGAACACCATCATCTATTGCAGCGAGGTTGCGTACAAGACGACGTTAAACGGGGAGGACGTGACTGTCGACAGCAATGAGGAATACTCCGTCGAGTTCTCGAGCCGCTACACCCTGATCGTGCCCGAGGCGGTGGGGTACACCTTCCTCGGCTGGTTCGTACAGAATGGGGGCATCTGGTCCAAACTCGGCGATACGCTGGACGTTACGGCTTCCGAGGAGCCCACTTACGCCCACGCACTGTGGATAAGTACTTCGATGACGCTTTCGGTCAGCGGCAGCCGTTCGACAAATTTCTGGGCAACAAGCGCCGACCATACAATCAACGCGACATTGAGCGGCTTCTCCGTCGTCGGTGCGCCTCGCGACTCGGTCAAGATCGACATAAGCTATCGTTTCTGGGCAAACAACAATACCAATTACGAAGAGACGAACGACAAGAGCAACGCTTATACGGGGCAAAGTGTCGACGCGGTCACAATGAGCAGTTCCGCCACGATCAACAAGACTGGATCATTTGGGAGTTGCAACAAGGATTACGGACACGTTGTAGTCACGATCACTGTCAAGAGTGCGTCGGATGAGACGCTTGGCACCTTTGGCGGGGAGTCTCTCCATGGATGGTGTTCTTATTGATGAATAAACACAAGCGCGGGGCTTTCGCCCCGCGCGAAGTTTATTTCCAAAGGAAAAGAGAGGCGTTATGCCTCTCTTCCCTTTTGGAGCTGGTGCCCCGCCCGCATGTTCTATTATGTTCCAAGGGCGGCACGAGCGCGTAGCGCGAAGTAGCGGACTCGGACCGCCGACCTCGTCTCGTCGCCGCACGTCCGCTTGTTTACGCTTTTCTTGCGAAAAGCTCTTTTTGCGAACGGCGGCTCCTCTTCCCGCAAAAATACTTCGTCTTTTTGCGGGAGCCCTCTAATGACGGTAAGGCCTCGTCGGCGGTCCCGACTCTCAACATAATCCAAAGGGAAAGAGAGGCGTTTTGCCTCTCTTTCCCTTTGGAGCTGGTGAGCGGACTCGGACCGCCGACCTCGTCTCGTCGCCGCACGTCCGCTTGTTTACGCTTTTCTTGCGAAAAGCTCTTTTTGCGAACGGCGGCTCCTCTTCCCGCAAAAATACTTCGTCTTTTTGCGGGAGCCCTCTAATGACGGTAAGGCCTCGTCGGCGGTCCCGACTCTCAACATAATCCAAAGGGAAAGAGAGGCGTTTTGCCTCTCTTTCCCTTTGGAGCTGGTGAGCGGACTCGGACCGCCGACCTCGTCCTTACCAAGGACGCGCTCTACCTGCTGAGCTACACC
>CANREM010000033.1 GCA_947629675.1 uncultured Clostridia bacterium | reverse complement strand
CTGAACCCGTGGAAGTCGAACCTCGAATTGTGGCAGGAGAAGGTCGGCGAGGTTGAGCCGTCCACCGAGTCAAACGAACTCATGCTCCTCGGGACGGAAGCAGAGGAGCCTATCGTGCGCTTATTTGCTCTTGAACACCCGCAGTACGAGGTCATCGATTACAAGGAGACCGTATTTAAGCGCGGGTTTCAGATTGCCTCAATCGACGCGGGACTTGTCGAGAAGGAGACGGGGCGCAAGGGCGGACTTGAGATTAAGTACACCACGCCGATGAGCCGCCGCGCATGGGACGAGTGGGACGGCAAAATCCCCGAGCACTACTATCCGCAGGTGATTCACTACCTCTCCACGACGGGTTGGGACTTTTGGATATTGCGTGTTCGCTTTCGCAGTTTCGGTGCGGAGGGAGAAATCATCACGTCAGAAAAGGAATACCGCTTCGAGCGGGAGCAGGTCAAGGACGACATTCAAGTCGTCGAGGAATACGAGGCAACTTTTTGGAAGTGGGTCGAGGAGCGGAAACGCCCCGGTGTCAAACTTCCATTGGTATAAAAATCGGAGGTAAACATGAGCGAAAACGAAACAAAACAGCAGTTGGAGCTTGTCGTCTCGGAAGGGTTCGAGGCGCAACTCCCCAAAGAGATTCCGTGCAACATCGAGGAGATCATCAAGGCACTCGACGAGGAAATTCTGCCGAAGTATCTTTCCCGCGTATACTCGGACGACCAGCTCTCGGAAGCAAGGGCAGACCACGCAACACTGAAGAAGTGGATTGACGCGGTGGACGCGGCGCGGAAGCAGTACGAGAAAATCTATATGAAGCCTTTCACGGAGTTCAAGGGCAAGATCAAGCTCGCGACCGACCGCGTGCAGACCGCCATGGGAAAGGTCAACGAGCAGATCACGGCGATCGAGGGCAAGACGAAGAGCAGGAACAAGGACTTCTGCGAGGCGTACTTTGTAAGCGTCGTCGGCGATCTTAATGGGCTTATTGTCTATGAACAGATCGAGGACCCGAAGTGGTACAACCTTTCCGTCAAGGACACCGAGCGCAAGAAGGCAATCGACGAAAAGCTCGCAAAGATACGGAACGACCTCAAACTTATCGACTACTACGCCAAGCAGGATGAAAACATGGAACTCGTTCGTGTTTTCTACCTGCGCAACTTCGACCTCTCGGGCGCGGTCGCGGCTGTAAACGAGATCAATGACGACAGAGACCGAATTTCGGCTGTCTTGCGGGCAAATCGCCCCGTAGAGACGAATCGTGAGCAAGGTCGGGCAGAAACCCGTGCCGAGGGCGAAACGGCTCTCAAGCCAAATGACGAGGCGATTTTCACCATCCGCTTCGAGGTAGACGGAACGGAGGAAGAACTCGCCGCTCTCAAAAAGTTCCTCAAAGAGAACGACATTGAATACAAAGCAATCAAATAAAAGGAGATAAATCATGGCAGGAAACTCGTTACAACAATTCAACAGCAACAAACCGCAGGGGCAGTCGGGTGACGAACTCAAATTCTCGCAGTGGATTTCGCAAGAGAGCGTTCAGAACATGATCTCTTCGACGCTCACCGACAAGAAAGTGGCGCGGAACTTTGTTTCGAGCATCTGCGCCGCTGTCGCGACCAATCCCGAATTGCAGACGTGCATGAAGTCCACGATTTTAAGCGCGGGGCTTCTCGCGACCTCTTTGGGGCTGTCTCTCTCGCCGGCAATCGGGCAATGCTACATCGTCCCTTTCAACGACAAGAAGAAGGGGAAGGTCGCGACTTTCATTCTCGGCTGGCGCGGCTATGTACAGCTCGCCACGCGGACGGGGTACTACGACAGGATCCACGTCATCGAAATCAAAGAAGGGGAACTCCTCAAAGCGGACCTTATCAACGATGAGTATGTGTTTGCGCCCATTCAAGACCCCGAGAAGAGAGAACGGGCAAAGACGATCGGCTACTACGCCTATTTCAGATACAACGAACGCTCTGGCGGTTTCGGTAAGAGCCTGTATTGGTCGAAGGAGAAAATGCTTCACCACGCAGATCGCTACTCGCAAGCCTTCCACCTCGAAGCGGTCAAGAGCAATGAGCCGAACAAGTCACGCGTTTCCTACGCGGACTACGTTGCGGGCAAGTACCCCAAGACGGACGAATGGAAGTACAGCTCGTTTTGGTACAAGGAGTTCGACGAAATGGCGAAAAAGACCATGATTCGCCAGCTCATCGGTAAATGGGGTCTCACAAGCTCCGACTTCCTGCAAGCATACGAGGCGGACAACAATGCGGTTGATGTCTCGAACGGCGTGATCACGGTGCAACCCGTCGAAGAGGAACCGCTCATTCTTCCGAACCCGCTTGATGACGGAAGAGACGATGAAGGAGAAACGGAAATCACGGCAGACGAGGACGGAGTTGTCGTCGAGGAGAAGCCCGCCGAGAAGAAGCGCGGAAGAAAACCTGCAGAAAAGCCTGCCGACAGTGCGGCAGTGCAAGCGGCATTCTTCGATGAGAACTGACGAGAAGTAAAGTTGCAAACGGCTCCCCCAATCTCGTAGGGGAAAGGGGGAGCAAACAAAGCGGAGTGGAAAATGGCAAAAACAGCACTGACAACAGAAGAAATCATTTCCGAAATCGAAATTCTTCGCAAGTCCCCATATGTAAAACTCGCCAAAGATACAGAGAACAGGGCTTTGCGGCAGAGGTTGTATCAATTACGCTCCCTCGAAAAGCGCGGCAAGAGGATAGCGGCTTTGATGGGGATAGATTTAGAGCAAGCGAACGATGGCTCCGCTTCGGAGGGGGACAAGTAGCATGGCAGAACGCAGAATGTTTACGCAGAAAATAACGGAGAGTGATGCTTTCATCGAAATGCCGATGAGCAGTCAAGCCCTGTATTTTCACTTGTGCATGAATGCAGACGACGACGGGTTCGTGAAGAACCCGAAAAGCATTCAAAGGCTTGTCGGGTGCAACGATGATGACTTAAAACTTCTTATCGCGAAGAGGTTCATCATTCCGTTTGAAACAGGTGTCATCGTCATCAAGCATTGGCGTATGCACAATCTTTTGCGAAAAGATCGCTACAAGGAAACGGTTTACACAGAAGAAAAGGCGTTGCTTTTTCTCAAAAAGGACGGCGCATACACCCTTGACAAAAGTCAAGGATTCCCCCTTCCGAAGATAGGTGCAAGCGATCAACTTTCCGACGAAAAGGAAGCCGACGAAAGCGTGGCAACCGATTGGAAACCAAATGGCAACCAAATGGCACCACAGGATAGGTTAGGTAAGGATAGAGTAGGTTATATCGAAGAAAGAAAGAAAGAAAATATAAATAATAACTCATCAAGCATGGGCGCGCGTGGAGAGGAACCTTTTGAGAGCTATGACGACATCATGACAAAGTGGGAGATAGGCCCCCAACTTCGGGCGGCTCTCTGGAAATTCATCAGACACTGTGCCTTGAACGGAAGAACACTCACGAACGATAAGCTCGAAGATATTATCGACCGCCTTCAAAGCTGGTATTGCTACACCGAATATGGGGAGAAGCAGGACAAAGAGCAGTCCGACGAAGTCTATCGGGCAATTCAGGGCGGTTGGTTTGACATAAAAGTCATGAAGAGGTGAGAAATGGCTCTCGGGATAAAGTGTGTTCGCGAAGGATGTGGGCATTCGGGAGAAGAGTGCCTTCTTTGGAACGAATGCCCGCTCTTCCAAGCAGACCAAAGACGGCCGCAACGGAAAAGCGCAAAGCAAGTCCTTCTCCGTCCGACCGAGGACGACATACAGGAAGCCGTTGTTGAATATTGCGACCTGATGCACATTGTCTGCGTACATATTCCGAACGAAAGCAAGCGAAGCCAATCCTACGGCGCGAAGATGAAGCGTATGGGGTTGCGGAAGGGGTTTCCCGATCTCTTCATTCCGGTAGCACGGCAGGGCTTTCACGGCTTGTTTATCGAGCTGAAACGGGACAAGCTCGCACGACCGACAAAGGAACAGCTTGAATGGCTCTCCTATCTTAACAGAGAGGGCTACCGCGCAATCATTGCTTATGGAGTAGATGAGGCGATGAAAGAAATCAAAAGATACATGGGGATAAGGTGAGAACGTCATGAGCGAATATAAGAGAATTACAAAGCGCGGCGGGGTCGAGAAGATCGAGGACTTCAAGGAGGAGTACGGTTACAGCTCGATTTACCAACGGCTCTCCGAGATTGAGGACAAAATCGAGAGCGGAGAGCTTGTCGAACTTCCGAAGAAAGTACTTCGCGGAAAGGACGAAATCGGCGAAAACGCATATGAGGTCAAAACCACAATGTCTCATCTTTTTTATGGCGAACGGCAAGCCGACGACTTCCTCGAAAAAGAGAAAGCGCGACTGCGCAAGGAGTGTGCCGATGAATAGTTACATTCCATTCGACGAGAGCAAGGTGTGTCTGAACTGCCCCAAAAAGCGTTGTGTCCTCGATGGAAAGAGGGGCGAAAGGTGCCAAATCATCCGTGAAAAGCGAGCGGCGCATCGCCGGGAACAAATGGCACAGAGGAGAAAAGCATGCAAAAATTTTTCGCGATCGGCAACTTAACGAGGGATCCCGACCTGTCACAGACCAACAGTGGCGTGAGCATCTGTCGCTTCACGATTGCCGTCAATCGCCCATATGCGGAAAGCAATGGGGAGAGACAGGCGGATTTCTTTAACTGCACCACATGGCGGGGCCTTGCGGAGAGCATTGCACGGTACTGTCAGAAAGGCGACAAGGTTGCGGTGAGTGGGTACATTCAGATCCGCACCTACGAGGACAACAAGGGCAACAGACAGACCACGGTAGACGTGATCGTGCAGGATGCGGAGTTCCTGACTTCGCCAAAGCGCGAGAGCGAAGGCGCGGCGCAGGGGAGCGCACAGCAACGTCAATCTCTCCCAAAGAGAGGGCAGCTGTCTCTCTTAGACGACGACACTCCATTTTGAGGTAAGGCATGGATAAGGAAAAAGAGATTGAGGAAATGACGGCGGAAATACAGTACGCAATGGATGTTGTTCAAGAGAAAAATAAATCGACAATCGCGGCAGAAGCATTGGCTTGGTATTTGGTGGAACGCAAAGACTACCGCAAAGCCGATGAGGTGCGCAAGGAAAGCGCGGGGGAAATCGAAAGGCTGAAAGCGGCACTTGACGACGCGATTCATTCGTTCACCCGCATGGAAACGCTATACAAAATAAAGTGTTTCAATAGTGAAACCGAAACGGCAAAAAAGATTTTTACGGAATGGTATCACGACGTGAAAGCGATGGGCGAGGATGCGGAGTACATCAAAGAGAAGGCGTGGAAAGAATACGGCGTAGAGGTGGATGAGTGAGTGGAGCGCAGGTTTCCATGTGGGACAGCGGAAGCCCCCTCAAGATAGAAAAACCCTTGCGCCTCATCGAACTCTTCGCGGGGATCGGCGCGCAGGCAAAGGCTCTTGAACGGCTCGGTATTCCCTTTGAACACTACCGCATCTGCGAGTTCGACAAGTACGCCGTCATGAGCTACAACGCCATCCATGGGACGGACTTCCAAACGAGCGACATCCGCAATCTAAAAGGCGAGGATTTGGGTGTCGTCGATACGGACAAGTTCACCTACATACTGACCTACTCTTTCCCCTGCACGGATCTGTCCGTCGCGGGGAAGCAAGCAGGCATGCACAAGGGGGGGGGTACTCGTAGTGGGCTTTTATGGGAAGTTGAAAGGCTCCTTCGAGACCTCACCGAATTGCCGCAGATACTCCTCATGGAGAACGTGCCGCAGGTCATCGGAAAGAAGAACATCAAGGACTTTGCGGAATGGGTTGCTTTCCTCGACGCGCTCGGCTACACGAGCAAGTGGGCGGTGCTGAACGCAACGGACTTCAACGTCCCGCAGAATCGTGAACGGTGCTTC
>CANREM010000032.1 GCA_947629675.1 uncultured Clostridia bacterium | reverse complement strand
TTGCCCTCTGTGCGGAAGTCCTTTCCGCCCTTCACCTCGAGCATGAAGATCCCGCTGCCCGAGATGTCCTGCTTCTCTACAGTGTAAGTCCCCTTGTCGCCCTTCGTGCCTTCGAAGGTGACCTCATAATTTTCGTTCTCCCATCCGCCTGCGATCTCATATGCGCCTGCGTCTGTCATTTCGGGCTTCGTAAGAGTGACTTTGAGGACGCTCTCATTTTCATTCGCTGCGAGGCCGTCTCCTTCGCCCTCCTTCACATGCCACTTGGCGGCGTCGAAGGTGTAGCCGTGCTGATAGTCGTAGGTGTCCTCCTGGTCCTCGATGACGACCGTCACAGTACGCGCCTCGATCTTAAACTTGCCGTCCTCGACCGTGATGGTGTAGTTGCCGTTGTAGCCCGTGTCGGGAGCGGTGCCCGTGATGGCGTACTCGCCCGCCTTGTTCTGCACAGCGTCATAGTTGAGTACCACGGAGAGGCTCTCCCCTTCGGCCACGCCTGCGGGAGCCTTGTCGTAGCCGTTCATGTCTTTGCGCGCTTCCACATCTTCGCCGTACTTCATCGTCACATCCGTGATCTGCACCGTGACGGCCTTCTTGTTGATGGTGTAGAGCGTATTATTGTCGTTGTTCGTGAAGCTGACCGTGTAGTTCTCATTCACGACTTCATCTGCGTGGATGGCGTAACTGCCCGCATTCTTGTTGGCATTGACGACGGAGAGCTTGATGCCGAGGTCTTCCGCCCGGTCATTGCCATACATCTTCGAGCCTTCCGCAAACTCCCAGCCGACATCTTGCTCACTGCTTACCTCGGGATTGGTGCCGTCGTAATCCTTCCCCTGCGCGAGAAGGGTCACCTGCAGGCCGCGCTTTTCGATCTTGAGGGTCGCCGTGTGTTCGTAAGGCGTATATGACCCCACCGTGATCCTGACCGTGATCTTATAGGTGCCCGCGTTCGTCCGCGCAAGGCTCTGCACGCCGTCGTCGTAAGTGTAAGTGATGACGGGAGACTCCAATTTATCCGCTCCCACAAGCACGAGCGCGTGTTCCTCGCCGTCGTAGGTCACAGTCACATCTTCGAACTTCACATTTGCAAACACTTCTTCGGTGACGGTGTACTTCCCCTTCTCCTCGCTATACGCGACTTCATAGTTGTTCAGGGCTTCGCCGATATATTCCACCGTGATGTCGTAGTTGCCCGGTTCGCTCGAGGTCGAAACTTCGCAGGTGAAGGTGAAGTAATCCTTCAAATCCGCTTCGTTCTCGTGAAGAAGGTTGCTCTCGCCTCCCACATAGCCCTCGACCTTGACCGTGAAGGGCTGCAATGTCTCGCCCTTCGGGGATTGTTTATCTTCCGCCTTCACCGTGAGTGTGGCTTTGTTGATCATGAAAGTCGAGTGGTCGCCGTGCTCGTAGACAAAGGTGATAGCGTAGTTCTTGTTCGCGTACTGCGTGCTCTTATCCTCTGTCGCCGTGAGGTTATAGCCGCCCTCTTTCACGTCCTTTGTCAAACCTTCCGCGGTGATGGTGATGCCGAGCGTATCGCCCGCGCAGAGGCCTTCCACGGTGTAGCCCGTGCCCTCGCTCTGCGACACGGTAGGCTCCGTTCCAGAATAGGTCGCCTCTTGGTCGTTGACCGTCACGGTGATGGCCTTCGGGGTGATCTTGAAGGTAAAGGTCGCCGTCTGTGCGAACTTGCCGCCCACGAGGAAGTAGCCCTTTGTGTCGTCAAGCGTGACCGTGATCGTATATTCATCGGCATCCTTTAACACCTTGCTCCCGTCAATGGAATTTGTGGCACCGAGATTCGTGTAGGCACCTTCGCCGAAGAGTTCGTTGAAGAGCTCTTCCACGGTATAAACCCCACCCTTATAGGTCTCGTCGTTAAATTTTCCGACGTCCTTGAGGAGTGTCTTTTCGCTCTGATGGTCGCAGCCAAGCTCTTGGCAGGTACGGGTGATGGTCTTAGAGTTTCCGTTGAAGTCCTGCGCGTCCGCATCTGTCTGTGCCCAATCGTAGGTGTGTTTTTCGCCATGCTCGATCATCCACGAGCCTACCATGTCCGAGTTGAGCTCTAATTTTTGCTCTTCTTTACCGCCCTCTGCATTTGTATACATAAGGGAATCGAGCTTGAACTCTGTGCTGCCCGTTGCGGCGTAAGTGTGCCCCGCAACGAGGTCTCCAAAGCAGTTATGAACAGCGTCCCACACGCGCGCCGTGGTCTCATATTCAAAGTAGGTGCGACCTGCAACACCGTCGATAATCTTTCCTGCGAGTAATGTATTTGCTGGAATGGTAATCGTTCCTGTTCCGTTTGTCTGAACGATTCCAAGGAAAGTCGCGGGGATCTTCTGGCTGTCAAATGAACCGCTGTCGCCCCCACCGAAAATGCTACCAAAATCAAAGCCTTCAACGGTAGTTTTTTCGCCGATTATCAGTGTGCCATCAACGATAAGATTGCCACTCTTGGAATAGCCCGCAGTCTTCAATTCATCAGAAGTAGGATAGCTCTTGCCGTCAAGAACCCCTTGCACCATGCCGTCAAAAATCCATGCGTTTGCATTGAGCGTGAGCGTCGCACCGTCGCCGACTTTCACCGAAGCTCCCGGCATAATCATGAAGTCCGTCTTGGTCTCATATTTTGCGTCTTGCCCGTTCATCTCGATTTCATAGTTATACGGAATGGAGAAGTAGACGGAATTTGTGGGGATTTCCAACCCCATAGCGGAAAAGAGCATATAGCTGAAAACAGCCCCGCCAGTAAACTCTAATTTGGTTTGCCCGATGCCTTCGGTGCAATTTGTTGCAACGCCGCTATGGACAACTTTTTGACTATTATAGGTAATGGTTACCGAAGCGTTTTTATTGAGCATGATGATTGTATCGTGCCCAAAGCCATCTCCCCCCCGATCGGCTCCCATGTCATAGGAGACAAAAGGTTGATCAAGCGAGAAGAAAGCACTGAGTGCATACAGCGTCGCATGTCCATAGAGCATACCGCCGTAATTGATCGTCATCGGCACTTCGATGTTGATCATCGCATACCGCTTGAACGGCGTTTGGCCGGCCGCAAAAATTCCAAGAGTATTCGTGCCGCCTGCATAGTCAAGAATGAGGAACGGCTCATAGAGCTTGCCGCCCTCGGCAACGTCGATGGTACCCATGTCTGAACCCGTCTTATCTTTGCCGCCCCAAACGCGGCCGTAGACGTCCATGACGCCGCCCTTTGCGACTTGAATTTTACTGCCCTTTTCAAGAATAATTTCGGAATACGCGCCCGATGTATGACCTTGGTATGTCTGCGAAGGATGATTTACCACGCCACCGAGATATAAGCCTCCCTCGACAGTAACCGTCGCGTTATTCCTGATTGTGACCGTAATATATTTGAATGTATCCCCATCGACGAGCCACGAAATTTTTTCTTGAACTTCATCTTCTTCTGCGGCCGAACCATGCAATCTATTTGTTTCATCAAACGGAATAACTAAATTGACGCCCGAGGCAATTGTAACGCTCTCTGTAATTTCAACAGACTGAAGGACATATACATTCGTTTTATTTGCCGCAGCCATTTCCAATGCCTGTTTCAAATTATCTTTGTCGTAAAATTCACCGCCTGCACGATAAGAATACGAATCGTTGATCGGTGCAAGCACGGCACTGATTTTCGTCGTACTCGTTCCGTCCGTCTTGCCCTTTACGATGTAGGAAAACTCCTCTTCCGTCGAAAGAAGTTCTGTGCCGTCGCTCCAACCGTAGAACTTATAGACATTGCCATCATAATCGACCGAAAAATCAATAATCGTGCCAGAAGAAATGTTGGTCTGCTGGGCAGATGCTTCGCCTGTTTTCGCAGTGATGGTGCCGTAGTCGCTATGTCCGCCGTAAATACCCCACGAAACGTTACTGTGCCCTTGATAGTAGGCAACGTTGCGCACAGACATGACGGAGTGAGGAGCGAATATTGCCCCCATTTGTGAGTTATAGGGGGATGAGACAAATGCAACATAAATATCCGTCGTTGCGCCGTCCTCTGCCATAACCGCAATCGATGCACGGCACCAATCGGTCACTTCATCGATTCTTGTAACTTTATCTGTCGCTAAAATGGTGCACGGATGATATGTGATATCTGTCAACGAGCCAATCTGAGTACCCCCTTGTGCAAGTGCCGTCGTGTTGTTGCCAAAATCTCCGCTCGAAATTCCATTTTTATTGATTGGAGCTCCGGTCCCATAGACCGCATATGCTGCCGGCATATATGTGCCCATCCCAGCCCCGTCGAGATAAAACTCAAAGGTAAATACGCCCGAGCCCTTCACTTGAAAGTGAAGTTGCGAATCGCTTTTTTTGCTCAAATCCGATAAATAACTGATTCCGGAAGTAAAGGTATAGACGCCGTTTGAAGTAAGTCCCGAGTTAAAATACCAATCATCACTATCCACAACCGTGACAGATTCCGATTCTTTGGATACAAGATCATTGAATCCGTTTTGCGTTGCGAGATCAACAGTAATAACGAAAGAATCAAGAAAATATTCTTCACCGTAATTAGGCGTAATCGTGATTGTACAACCACTGTCAATATTCGGGATATTGAATCCCCATACCGCGTTTATAACTTCGGTGACGGGAATGGTTTTCGACGTGTACTTACCGGTAGCAACATCAAGCGAAGTCTGCGTCACTTGATAGTCCGGTTGTTTTACCAATTGCTCCGAGGTTACAAAGATCGCATTGATCGAATTTCTTTGTCCGTAATAGAATGTAACATGTTCCGTCGATTCCGAATCAAAGCTGATCGGATCTTGTGTTTCATCGTTTACAATGGGCGTAACCTCGACGTCGGGAACAATTGCGACCTCTTGGAACTCGGCAACAATTGTTTGCTGCTGAACGGTTATCGTGTTTCCGTAAGTATACTTGTTGTCAAACGGGTTGATCAACCAATTGGAATTATTTGAGCTGTAAATCGGTTCCGGTTTAATGCTACTACTGCGGCCAACCGCAAGAGAAGGTATGACCCACGTCTCATCTACGGGGGTGCGTTGATTCGGAATATAATCTATACTCCCATCCTCCGGATCCGTTGAGCTTGTATTTTGGGAAGTATCGCAAATATCGGGAAGAGGACGGTACGCTTCATCTAATGCCGGCTTCCCCGACTCATTAGTTGCACTATATGTTGCTGCCCAATTTTTGAAAACTGCCGATGTGGAGCGGGACAAATCAATTGTGGAATCGATTTCAGATTTCGGAATCGCGGCAAAAGTGATATTGTTCACCTCTCGAGCTGTACTCGAAAGTGTTGGTTCCTCATCGCTTGTACTCCATACCTCACGCTGTACAAAAGGAATATCAATCAACTGTTCGGAAGGAATGAGTAAGCCGTGCTTTTGCGCCGTTTCATTGTCTACATTTTCTTTCTTCAAAAACAAATAGACATCGCCCAATCTTTTAGTGTAAGTTATTTTGAACTCCATATTGGCGCGTACATCTTCGCTCAACTCCGGAACAAAAAATGCGTAAAGTCCTGCCTGTTCGAATGCCTGAACTTCTTCATACGTAAACGTGTCCTCTGCCTTCATCGAGACGACGTTCTCCGCTTTTTCGTCAGTAGCCCAACAGTAAAAGAGGGAGCCATCTTTCGCTTCCGCCTTGACGGTCAAACCTGCTTCTGATACTTGTGCCGTAATTGTTTTTTCGGTCGCCTCCTGTGAGGAAATCGTCTGATCGTTATAAGTCACAGTACCGAAGCCGGAACGATAACGCCATTCAGAGGTGCGTTGAGTTTCGGTATTATAAATCTTTCCGTCACCCTTGTTATAAATCGTGACGGTGATTTCCTCGGCTCTTGCGGGGATGAGTTCGCCCAAGGCGAAGCCCGTACAGAGCATGAGTGCGGCACACATCGCCGACACGATGAGTGCCTTAAGTTTCTTTGTTTTACTCATTGATCCACTCCTTTTCTTGCACCTATTTTGTGCAAAATTAGTTCTCACCATATATAAATATGGCGGCAAATCGTCGTGATTTTATCACGGAAAATTCAAAAAAGCAACCAAACGGCTTCCAATAACAGCACCCCCCCCCGTTGTGAATTGCTTTCGCTTTTTGTTTGAACTTATCTGTTTTAAGGTTGGAATTTTGGAAAGTATTTTCAAAATTGATGAAAAATGTGAATTGCAAATTTTTGTTTATTTTTGTGAATGTCGCCGTTTTGTCTACTTTTGCCGAATTTTGTTCAATATTTTAGAATAAAATTGAGGAAAAATGGAGCGACAAGACCCCCGCCTTGGGGGAACAAAGGCTCCTCCGTGGGAGGAGCTGTCGCGCGTGAGCGTGACTGAGGTGGGGCGACATTTTGAACTCGTACCCACCCCCCTACCCCCCTCCTCGGGAGGGGGCAACTGATGGCTCCTCCGTGGGAGGAGCTG
>CANREM010000031.1 GCA_947629675.1 uncultured Clostridia bacterium | reverse complement strand
TTTGCTTGCCATATGGTACCTCTCGAATTTTCATTATAACGCAGTTCGGCGAAAAAGTAAATGTATTTTGTGCCAAAGCCCTTGCAAATTCTTTTCGGGCATGGTAGAATGATTTCGCGACACAATCGAATACTGTTAGTGTAAAGATACAACGGCATCGGTGTATCCTTTTTCCTAACACTAACAGGATATTGTGTCGCAACAATTCGGGGATACTCGAAGCGGGCGCCTCGGATTGAGGCGTCTTTTTTATTTGCCCGCAAATATTTTTACAAGGAGTTCTATATGAAAAAGAAATTTTGGCTCATCTTGCTCGCGATCGCGAGCGCGTTCTGCCTATGTTTCGGCCTTGCCGCCTGCGGTGGCTTATTCGGGAACAGTGAGTGCGCCCACAACTATGTATGGGTGTACAACAATGATGCGACCTGCACCGAAGACGGCACGGAGACGGGAAAGTGTACGAAGTGTGGCCGTTTTGATTATCGCACGAAAGTTGGGTCAAAACTTGGCCACGACATGGTTTCTCTTGCCGCACAGGAAGCTACTTGTTCGGAATGCGGCTATCCTGCCCATAGTGTTTGTTCTCGCTGCGGCTACATAACGGACAAAAATGTTACATACACCGATGCGATTCACGTCAAATATGAGTTGAATGTTTACACCGCCAACAGCTATACCGTGAAAGAACTTGACGGAGCTTGCGAGGATGCCATAATTTCCATCCCCAAGTTTTATAAGGGTCACCCTGTGACCGAAATCGGAAATGAAGCGTTCTACGATTGCAGTTCGCTTACAAGTATCGTGATTCTAGAGGGCGTGACCGAGATCGGAGGGGGTGCGTTCGATGGTTGCGATTCGCTTACAAGCATCGTGATTCCCGAGGGCGTGACCGAAATCGGATATAAAACATTCTACGATTGCAGTTCACTTACAAGCATCGTGATCCCCGAGGGCGTGACCTCAATCGGAGGGAGTACGTTCTGTGATTGCAGTTCGCTTACAAGCATTACGATCCCCGAAAGCGTGACCTCGATTGGGGAGTGGGCGTTCGATGGTTGCGATTCGCTTGAAAGCGTGACGTTTGAAGGTGACAGCCAACTGACCTCGATCGGATGGGGTGCGTTCTATGGTTGCAGTTCGCTTACAAGCATTACGATCCCCGACAGCGTGACCGAAATCGGATGGGATGCGTTCTACGATTGCAGATCGCTTAAAAGTATTGTAATTCCCGACAGCGTGACCGAAATCGGATATGAAGCGTTCTATGGTTGCAGTTCGCTTAAAAGTATTACGATCCCCGGAAGCGTGACCGAGATCGGAGGGGGTGTGTTCTTTGGTTGCGATTTGCTTGAAAGCGTGACAATCGGAAACGGCGTGACTTCAATCGGAGATAATGCGTTCCGTGATTGCACTTCGCTTGAAAGTATCACGATCCCCGATAGCGTGACCTCGATCGGATGGACAGCGTTCTCAGGATGTAGCGGGCTTACGAGCGTGACGATCGGGAGCGGCGTGACCTCGATCGGAATTGATGCGTTCTATGGTTGCTATAAACTCGTGGAAGTTTGGAATTATTCCGACCTTCCGATCGAAAAAGGCGAGGTTAGCTATGGATATGTAGCGTGTTACGCAAAACAAGTCTACACGACGAACGAAGAGAGCAAGCAGAAAGTGACCGATGATGGCTACATCTTCTATGAGGATGGCGCAGAGGTCTATTTGGTTGACTATAAAGGAACGGATACGAAACTCACCCTTCCTGCCAAAAGCCCGAGCGGAAAGAACTATGCCATCAATCAAGGTGCGTTCTATAGTTGCGATTCGCTCACAAGCATTGTGATCCCCGAAAGCGTGACCGAAATCGGATATCAAGCATTCTATGGTTGCAATTCGCTTACAAGCATCGTGATTCCCGAGGGCGTGACCTCGATTGGAGAGGGTGCGTTCTCTGGTTGCAGTTCGCTTACAAGCATCGTGATTCCCGAGGGCGTGACCTCGATTGGATATCGTGCGTTCGAATATTGCAGCGGGCTGACGAGCATTACAATTCCCAATAGCGTGACCTCAATTGGAGGTTCTGCGTTCCGGGATTGTAGCGGGCTGGAAACCGTTTACTATAAAGGAACTGCCGAAGAGTGGGGAAATATTTCTATCGACAGCTATGGCAACTCCTACTTGACTTCTGCGACGCGCTACCACTTCACCGAGGACGCGCCGACGGCGGAGGAGTGGGCGGAATGGAACTATTGGTGGCACTACGACCCCGAAACGGGCGAGCCGACGCCGTGGGTAAAGGAAGAACAATAAAGCATTCCCGCGAGGGAAAAGAAAGACGCCCCTTTCGCTCTTGAAGCGAAAGGGGCATACCATGTCCGCCATAAGCCTTCCCTCGTAGACGGGGGAAGCCCTACCCCTTTTTAAGGGGGAGGGTGGCGAACGAATGTGAGACAGGTGGGGGCTTGCCCACACCTTGAGGGGTGGGTGGCATGCCGTAGGCATGACGGAAGGGGTGGCGTACCAATTATCCCCACCTCAGTCACACAGGGCGTGACAGCTCCTCCCCAAGGAGGTGCTTTAACACCCCCCTCAGTTTCGCTTTGCTCAACAGCTCCCCCTCAAGGGGGGAGCCAAGTGACCCTCATCCGTCATGCTGAGCCGCCGAGGGACGAGGCGTGTCGAAGCATCACCTTATTCCTGCCCCCTCCCGAGGAGGGGGTCGAAGGGGGTGGGTACGAATTCAGAACACGCCCCACATACTTCGCCTGCGGCTCGTGCCGCGCTTAGTCGATAATAGTGCGCGCGGGGCAGGATGACGCGGTTACCATTATCATACGAAAATTTCCGAATATGAGGGCGGAATGATTTGTCGAATCGTGGAAAATGTTATATAATGGCTGTATGCTCGTCCAGGTTTTTCCCAAACTCAAGAATTTTTTGCCCGTGAAGATCCTGCGCGGATATTTTGCTTCTCCGCTGCATGTGGTCGTCATCGGGTTTTTGATGACGCTCGGCGAACTGCTTGCGATCGAGCTGGCCGTCTTTTGGTGTGACATCATCCTCGCGGCCCTTTCGCTCTTCCTTTCGGACGACACTCTCGCCGCCGTTCCCGTCGCCTGTTGCGGCTACATGACGATTGCGGCAAAGAACAACAATATCATGGCGGCACGGGAGGGGAGAGAGACCATCTTCCGGGATCCCGCCTTTCAGATCCAGCTTTTCTTTATCATCGCGCTCGGCGTGCTTTTGCTCCTCGCCCGCCTTGTGACCCTTCTCATCGAAAACCCGCACCGTGCGGGCATGCCGCGCCTTTTGCCCGGCTTTTTGGCCCTCGGGCTTGCCTATCTGCTCGGCGGAGGGGCCTCCTCCCACTATTCCTCACGGACCGTCCTCTTCGGCTTTGTGCAGATCGCCTCCCTCGCCTTTTTCTATCTCTATTTTCACTATACGCTGGACTTCAAGAAGATCAGAAAGGACTACGCGCCCATCCTCTTTTTTGTGATCGGGCTGTTCATATCCGTGCAGATCCTCGGCATGTATCAAGGGAAAGGGGTATTTCTCTCCGACGGCTCCGTCTCCCGCGGGGCACTCTACACGGGATGGGGAACATATAACAACGTCGGCGGGATCATGGCGATGTGCATCCCCGCGCCCTTCTATTTCATGATGACGAAAAAGCGCGGCCACCTCTTCATGTTCCCCGCGATCTACTTCCTGTTTGCGACCTTCCTGACGCAGAGCCGCGGGAGCATCCTCTTCGGGACGGTCGTCTTTGTCGTCTGCCTCATCTGGACGCTTATAAAGACGCGCGGGAGGGTGCAGCAGGGAGTTTTCCTCTTTACGATCGCTCTCCTCGTTCTTCTCTTTGCGGCCTTCATCGCCCTCCGCAGGGAGCTTGACGCCCTCTTTGCATCCATAAAGGAGGCGGGCACGGACGACAGCAACCGCTTCAACATCTGGAAAAATTGTTGGGCGGCGTTCAAGGGACATCCCATCTTTGGCGTCGGCTTCTACGACACGCCCGGCTTCGGCTTCGAATACAACGTCGATCACGGGGCCTTCATCCCCCCGCGGGCGCACAATACCCTCTTCCAGCTGCTCGCGACGGGCGGCGTCGTGCTTGCGGCGGCATATGCCTTCCACCGCATCCAGACGCTCGTTCTTCTTCTCAAAAAGCCTTCCCCCGAGAAGAACTTCGCCTTCTTCGTCGTGCTTGCCCTTGTGCTTACGAGCCTTCTCGACTGCCACTTCTTCAACATCGGCCCCGGCATTTTGTACGGCGTCGTACTGTGCTTTGCGGAGGAGGCCGAACGCATGAAGAGCGGCGAAATTCGCCCCAAACTTCGGACATGCCCCGCCCGTAACGCGTGAGTGGCCGCCGCACGGCATGCAATTTCATATGAAAACGCAACCCCCCTCAAAGCTCGCGCTCCGAGGGGGGTCACATATGATAAGGGGGAAAATTAGGATGATCGTATTTCTGATGATTTTATTATAGTCGAAATTGTGAAGAAAGTAAAATATTTTGTCGAAATTTTTTGTATGCAGAAATTTCGCACGCTCTTTTCAACGGTTGTGAAAAGTTTACATGCGGGCGGCGGCAAATAGTGATTTATTCACAAAAATTTTCACATTACGCGGCACAAAAGACATCCCGCGACGACGCCGAGGAAATTCGCGCCGAGGGCGATCAGGGTGGGGCGGAAGAGCCTCTTTTTTTTCAGCCCCGCGAAATAGACGGCAGAAATGTAAAAGACGGTCTCGCTCGAGCCGTATGCTACGCAAGCACAGCGGCCGATGTAGCTGTCGGGGCCGTAGGCGGAGAGAATTTCGGAGAGAATGGCGGTGGAGCCGCTTCCCGAGAAGGGTTTGATGAGGACGAGCGGGGAGATCTCGGGCGGGATGCCGAGGGCGCGGAAAGCGGGGGAGAGGAAGTTCGTCAGCATCTTTGCAAGCCCGCTCATCTCGAAGAGGGAGGAGAGGATGAGCATGGCGGCAAGATAGGGAAAGATGGAGAGGATGAGGGGGAAGGCCTCCTTCACCCCCTCCGTGAAGCAGTCGTAGAGCTTGACCCGCCGCACGAGGCCGTAGATAAAGACGGCGAGAAAGAGGGCGGGAATGATGAGGGCGACCCACTTCATGCGGGCCGCCTCTTTGCATGCGGTTTTTTTCTCCTTGCGGAATGTGTCAAAAAGACGAGGGATCCCCCCAGAAGGGTGGAAAGAAGGGTGGAAAGGAGGGTGGGGAGAAAGATGTCGGCGGCAAGGGCGGAGCCTGCGGCAAGGCGCAGGGCGATGACGGTGGTCGGAAGGAGCTGCAAACTTGTCGCGTTGAGGACGAAGAGCATGTCGGCGGCATAGCTGTTCCCGCTCTCCAAAAAGCGTTTCGTCGCCTTGATGCCGAGCGGCGTGGGGGCACCGGGAAGCCCCAAAAGATTGGCGGACAGATTCCCGCCCGCAAGGGAGAGTGCCTCCCTGTCATTTGAGCGAAATAAGTGCCGCATCGCGGGCATGGTATGCCTTGTTATCCTCTCCGCAAGGCCGCTTTTTTCCACGATCTTAAAAAATCCCAGCCAGACGCAGTAGACTGCGAGAAGGGAAAGGGCGAGCGTCGCTGCCTTTTCGCCGCCCGAGAGCATGGCGGAGAGAAATCCGTCGGGATCGGTAAAGAGAAAGAGAGCGCATGACAAAAGAAAGATGACCGCAAAGATTCCGTTCACGCTTTACTATATTGTCGTTTTTTGTTGGTTAGAAGAGAAAAACGGAAATTGCGTCAAAGCTGACCCCCGTGTCCTTCTGAGGCGTGCGGGCCACCCGTCATTCCGAAGCTCGCAGAGCGGAGAGAATCCCCATATACGAAGTCCATTACCCCCTCCCGAGGGAGGGGGAATGAAAGGGGGTGGGGCATTGCTTCAAAATCGTCATGCTGCCCCGCGCGCACGCGTCATCCTGAGCGGAGGCGAAGCCGAAGTCGAAGGATCCTCTCATACGAAGTCCAGTCCAAGGCTTCCCCCTTATGAAGGGGGAAGCTGTCACGCTCTGCGTGACTGATGAGGGTTGGGCTTCTCTTGCTGTCCCCGTAGGGGAAAGTACCCGCAGAGCGGGGGAAAGGGTTAACCCCTCTGTCACTAAAGTGACATCTCCCCTTGCAGGGGCGACGAGGTGCCCCTCATCCGTCGCCGAAGGCGACACCTTCCCCCCGAGAGGGGGAAGGCTTCCGACTCCCGTCCTCGCGCGGGCTACGCCCTCCCGTTGACACCAAAAAAACGATCCCAAGCGGGGTCGTTTTTTTGGTGCCGCTGGTATCTTCGCCTACGGCTCGATGGCTTCGGCTTGCGCCTCGCGCGGGCTACGCCCTCCCGTTGACACCAAAAAAAACGACCCCAAGCGGGGTCGTTTTTTTGGTGCACCACGACCAACCTAATTCGAACCGAGTTAGGTTGGTCTTTTTCTATGCAAAAAGCGAGGACAAACAGCCCT
>CANREM010000030.1 GCA_947629675.1 uncultured Clostridia bacterium | reverse complement strand
TTGCCCTCTGTGCGGAAGTCCTTTCCGCCCTTCACCTCGAGCATGAAGATCCCGCTGCCCGAGATGTCCTGCTTCTCGACGGTGTAAGTCCCCTTGCCGCCTTTCGTTCCTTCGAAGGTGACCTCATAATTTTCGTTCTCCCATCCGCCTGCGATCTCATATTCGCCTGCGTCTGTCATCCCTGCCGCTGTGAGGGTAACATTGAGGACATCCTTCCCCTCACCTTCTGCAAGGCCGCTGCTTGTCACGCCCGCAATATCTACGATCTCCCATGCGTTTTGATCGATACGGTAAGCGTGCGTGTAGTCAAACGTCGCCTTCTGATCATTGATCCGGACATTGATCGCTCTTGCCGTGATCGTATAAGTGCCATTCTCTACGATCTCGATCTGATAGTTGGCGAGCTTTTCCGCATTCACGAAGGTCGCCGTGATGTCATAGCTTCCCACATTCTTTACGGTGAATGCCTCACTCGTAATATCCAGGTAATCGGAAACGATCACGCCCGTCTTGTCCTGCTCGATGACGCCGTCATACGTGAAGGTCAACTGTCCGAACGCATCTCCGTAGACGGAACTCTGGTCCGAAAGTGTGACCGAGATCGTCGCCTTGGCGATCGTGAACGAAGCGGTAACACTGCCTTGATAATTCCCCTTTCCCGTGACGGTCACTTCAACAGTGCCCGCACTCGTCAGATTGCCGTTATATGCCACATCGTACTCGTCGCTGCCCGGCGTGAGCGCGCCCGCCTTCACGACGATCGCGGGCGACTTGGCAGTGCCGTCGTAGGTGTAGCTGCCGCTGACCGTAGCCTCCGTGAGCGCGGCCGCCTTGATGGTCACAACATCAGACTGCGTGCCCCTGAAGTTGCCCTTGCCCGTGACAGTCACTGTCACCGACCCAGCCTCTACGAGGTCCTTCCCGTTGTAGTTTACTTCGTAATCATCTTCCGTAAGGGTGAGCCGGCCGGCTTTAACGGTCATATCGAGCGTCTGCGCCTCGCCGTTGTAAGTGAATTCCTTCGTGGCGATCGTGAGAGAGTCGATCGTGGCGGCAACGATGTCAAATGTCGCCGTCGCGCTGCCCTGATAGTTGCTCTCTTCGGCCGCTTCGATCTTCACGGTCACCTTGCCGACGTTGGTGTGGTCGCCCTCGATCGTTACGGTGTAGTCGCCATCATCAAGAGTGAGGGTGTCCGCCTTGACGGTGAGCTTTGGCGTCTGCGCCTCGCCGTTATAGGTGTAAGTGCCCGTGACCGTGGCTCCCGTGATCGAAGCCTTCTCGATCGTGAAGGTCGTGCTTGCACTGCCAGTGAAGTTCTTATCCGCTTTCACGGTCACCGTGACCTGTACGCTGCCCGCATTCACGCGGTCGGCATCGTCGGCGTAGGTGACATCGTAGTCGCTTGCGGGCACAGTAAGGCCGCTTACAGTTACCTCTAAGGTCGGCGTCTGCTCATTGCCGTTGTAAGTGTGCTTGCTCGTGACCTTGACGCTGCCCTCGGCGAGCGGCAATGCCTCGACGGTAAATTCCGCCGATCTTTGGTTGACTTTATAGTTGTGTGCATCCTTGCCGTCGACGGTGAGCGTGATATCCGTGCTGCCCACATTGGTGAGTGCGGCGGAGCCAAGGGTGAAGTTGACCGTGTCGCCTTCGGCAATTGCGTCCACTGCGATCTCATAATGTTCTGTGCCCGACTGCGCCTGCTGCGCTTTGCCGTTATACTTGACCGTTTGAGGCTTGAGTGTTACATCGATCTCCTTGGGGGTGATCTCAAAGACTACGGTAGTCTTATAATCGTTGTGCCCCTCGAGCGAGATCGTTACTTCAACCCGGTACTGCTGTGCATCCTTTGCGCCGGTGAATTCTTCATCGCGGCCTTCCGGTTTGAGCGTTACCTGTGCACCCTCGAGACCGGAGGTGTTGACCGTGAAGATCTGGTTCTGCCCGTTATACGTCTTTTTGAGTCCATCAAATGTCACATCCTTATAGACGGAGTCGTCGATGTGGTAAACGCCCTTCGTCTCGTCAAAGGTGACCTCATAGTTTTCAGGTCTTTCTTCACCATTGAATTCGATCGTGATGTCAAATTGCTCTCCCGCCTTTGCGTTTTCCTCGGTCGCACCGGTCGTGAATTTGAAGTACCCCTTCAACACGTCCTTGTCGCCCTCGTAAATGGTCCCGCTCGTGGCCGAGAAGTCAAACTCCGTGACAAGCTCATCGCCTTCGCCGCTGTGCGTATCCACCGCACGCACCGTCACATTCGCCTTCTCGATCTCGAATGTGAGGCCGCTCTTGCTTCCGCTGTAGTTGCCGTTGAATTTAACGGTAAACTTCACCGCTTCGTTCGCATTGGTGTGGTCGCCTTCATACTCGATCGTGTAATCGGTGTTCTCGACAAACGGTCCGAACTCGCCGAGCGTAACATTGACTTTGACATCCTGCGCCTTACTGTTATAAGTGTAGGTGCCCGAGACTTCGATCTCCGCCTCACTCGCAGCTTTCGCCGTGATGGTGAAGGTGCGCGTCTCTGTGCCCGTATAGTTGCCCGTACCCTTGATGGTGACGGTGACCTCTCCGTCGCTCACGTTGGTCCTCTTGTCGGAGTAAGTGACCGTGTAGTCCTTCTCGGCGTCCAGCGTGGTTTCGCCGTCCTTGACGACGGGCTTCACATCGATCGGGCTGCCCGTGTATTCATAAGATTTCTCCACGCCGCTGACCTCAAAGCCTTCGATGCTCTTCGGAGCGATCTCAAACGTTGTGCTTGCGGTTCCCTTAAAGTTGCCCTTGAAGTTGACCGTCACGGTATACGTCCCGGCGTTGAGCGGCTGGGTCTCCTCACCCTTTGCAAAGGTGATGTCGTAGTCGCCCTCCGTGAGCGTGAAGCCGGCAAGCGTCACTTTCACTTCCGGCACGATTGTCTGCCCCGTATAAGTGTAGCTACCGTTTACGGCCACGTTCGCCTCGCTTGCATCCGCCGCCGTGATGCTGAAAGTAAGCTGCTTGCTGCCCTTGTAGTTGCCCTTGGCTTGAATGGTGACAGTGCCCTCGCCCACGTTCTTATTCTCACCGTAGACGATATCGTAATCTGTGTCCTTACTTAAAGTTTTTCCGTTCACTGTCACGCTTGTGACTTCGGGCGCGATCTGATTGCCCGTGTAAGTCTTTTCGCCACTACTCCAAACTACTGTCGGTTCTCCGATATCCCGTGCGACGATCTGGAAGGTCTTCGTCACCGCCCCCGTGAAGTTGTTACCCGTGCCCGTGATGGTGATGGTGGCTTCGCCCACGTTGGTATTTTCGGAATACTCTACCTTGTAATCGCTGTTCAGGCTGAGTCCCTTCCCCGCAAATTCCACGGTGAAGGTCTTCGTGATCGCCTCGCCCGTGTAGGTTTCGTCTTTGAGGTCAAGGCCCTTGATTGAATCTTCCGTCAAAGTCGCCTTGTCTACTTTGATCTTAAGAGTGAGGGACGTGTTGCTCTCTCTGAACGACGTGCCGTCCGTCCAAAAACCGTTGGAAAGTCTGACCGTCACATCATATCCGGTCGAATTGCAATCGGTGAAGGGCGTGAACTCCAGACTGCCGCCCGCAGACGTAAAGATGTCGTTGTCCTCGCCGAAGAACTTATTGATCGCCTCTTTGAGGGCCTCGGAATTCTCGGCGTTATATTCCTCGCCCGTATAGGGAACGCTTCCCCACTCATCGGGGATACGTAGCAGCACGCGCTCCTCGGTGTAGGTGCAGCCGAGGGCAGAACATTGATGCGTCAGGAGCTTGTAATTCTCGCCTTCGCTCAAGTTTTCTTTTTCGCCCAACTTGCTCCAATCAACGCTGTGCCCCTTATGCTCGATCTTCCACGAACCGGTGAGGCCTTCGGCGTCGTCCGTTTTCTTTTCCGTAAGCGAATGCGTGCCGTTTTTATCGTTTGTATTCCCCTCATATTCGAATTTGATCCCGGGGAGCGTCCATGCGTCACAAGCGACGGAAGTATACGTGCCCGGCACGAGGTCTGCCATTGTGCCGTGCGCGGAATCATAAACCTGCGCCTTCAGCGTGTACTGCGTATAGTTGCAACCGTACTGCGTCGCCACACCGTCGTGGAGGCTTGCCGTAAGCACTGCCCCCGTGTTGATATCGAGTTCGCCCGTCGTGCCGTCCGTCTGCACGGTGCCGACAAACGTCGCGCCGCTTTCTACGACGAGTTTCCCGTTGACGATGAGGCTCGCATAAGGCTTGTAACCTGCTGCCTTCAACTGATCGCCCGTGGGATATTCGCGCCTTGCAAAATGCGGACCAAGGAAGCTATCATAAACATGAAGGCTCTTGCCCGATTTCAGCGTCACGGTCGCGCCGCTATCCACCGTCACCACCGCGCCGGGCATAACTTTGAAGTGATTTGCAACGGTGAAGTTTCCGCTTGCGATCTCTAACTCATAGTTGTACGGAAGCGAGAAGTTGACGTCTTTCGTCTGTACCATGCCCAAGAAGTCCATATAGCCGGCTTCCACATCGCCGTTGATCGTCATCGTCGTCTTGCCGACGTCCTCGACGTTGGTAACGCCTGCGACCTTCTTGTGCCCATCGTCATAAACGGCATGGACAGTCGAACCCTTTTTCATGATGAGAAGGCCGGAATCCGCATCTTTGGGCTTTTCCCCTTTTTCGTCCTCATAGGTAATGAAGGGCTGATCGAGCTCGTCAACACTACTGTAATAATAAAGGCTCGCGTGGCCGAAGAGGATGCCGCCGTATTCGATGGTGTACCCCCCTTCGCACTGAATGTTGACCATCGCATACATCTTGAAGGGCGTCACCTTCGCGTGATCGAACATTGCCTCGGTATTGGTTCCGCCGCTGTAATCGAGGATCATGAACGGCTGATAGAGCTTGCCGCCCTCTTTTACGGTGATGCCGCCCTTGCCCGTGACCCGTCCGCAGACGTCCATCACGCCGCCGCTTGCGACCGTGACCGTGCCGTTATTGACGAATTCGGAATACGCGCCCGAAGTGTGGCCCTGCGCAGATTGGTCGGGATAGTGAAGCACGCCGCCCACATAGAACTTCCCGTTTACGGTGAGCGTGGCACCTGTATCCAAGGTAAGTTTCACGAAGGGAGTGCGATACTTCGTATTGTTCGCGTAATCGGTCGCCCACGAGACGCGCGGCGTAGCGTTTGAGGCTTTCCCTATGTCATAATATTCCCCGTCGCTATTGTAGGGAATGACGAAATCTACGCCCTCATGAACGGTAAGTTCCCCCGTGAGGGTGGCTTCCCCGACCGCGATGACCGTTTTATCTTCGCCGTCCCTTGCCGCGTCAAATGCGGCCTGCACATTTGCGGTCTTATAGAACTTCCCGCCGTTGCGCACGGCGATTGTTCCCTTGGGCGCGATGACGGCGACGATTTTTACCTTTTCGGACATGATGACATAGTCCGTAGTGATATCATAGGAAATGATCTTCGTCTTATCCCCGTTCACTTCCTGCCAACCGTAGAATACTTCGCCCTCGGAGGGCTTTGCGGTCAAAGTGAGGCGTTCCCCGCGACTGATCGGATTTTCATCGGGACTATCCGCCTTTGGAAATCCTTCGTCATTCAATGTTACATTCTTTTCGCCCACTTTCACTTCGATCTTGTCGTTCGAAACAGATGAATTCTCACCGTCCCCTTCCCCCACTTCGAAACACACGCTGGTAGTTTTGGGATAGAAGCCGACGTTGCGGACCGTCATGTGGGTGACCGCTTTCCAATTTGCACATACGCCATGGGCAAGATAGACAGCCGTCTCTTCCGTCTCCGCCTTGCCGTCGACGGGAATGGTAGCGGTGTACCACTCATAGCCATCGCCCTCTTCTATAAGTTTAATTTCATGGCCATCATCCAATTTGTAAAATGCATCCGTATAAGATTTGTCGCCTTTACCATCGTTATACGTAAATGTCTCTCCGATCATTCTGGAGTGTGCATGGGACGTCTTTGTCGAAAAGCCAAAGGCAAGATTGGAGGCAACAGTAGTCTGGAACCCGTTCGTTGCCAAATTTGCCGAGACACTCCCCGTAACAGGACCACCGATATGGAATGCCGCAAAGCTCTGCGACTGAACTTTACTATTAGCGACAGTTCCGTATCCATCTATTTGGAAATCAAAGACCAAGACGCCGGAACCTTTCACCTTGAAGCCGATTTGTGAAATTTTAAGCAAATTTTTGCTGTTTCTTTCGGCAATTTCCGATAATCCGGATGAATACGCTATGCCCCCGTCGCTTCTTGCGGCGTCGTATTTCCAAGCGTATGTTTCATCCTCATTCTGTATGACCTCGGTGATGTTTTCGGCCGAAGGAATGGCAAGCACATCTCGCAACCCGCCCGTCGAGGGGGTATAGAATGAAAACGTAAATTTATTATAACCGCTTGTAACATGGTACTTCGTTTCGTCGTAGGCAATGTCGATCGTTATCGTTACCGTTCCCTCTCTCGTCAAGGATAGCAAGCGGGAGATAACGCCCCTATCCTCTTCCCAATCGGAAAATTCAGCCCCTTCGCCCGTAACGGTATAAACGCTCTCATAATCGGGCAAGACCGATTTGATACACAGGCTGACCGAATCTTTGCCTTCGGGCATTTCGAGCTTTTCCACTTTATCTTCAAGCGGATGCTCTTCGCCGTCGTAATAGAGAAATACCTTCGGCTCGACTGCTTCTTCGAGACATTCGTCTTTCAGAGCATAGCCGGTTACTTTATAGAGAGGTTTATACAGGTAAGAGTTAGAGTTTCTAGAGAACGATTCAACACCTGTATCGGTTATTTTATATCCTTGGATCGGTGAAGCACCACCATTACCGCTTAATCTTTGATTATCTGCCTCCGATGATAAGTGTCCGTAGTCAATATCGTTCTTAAAATACATTGTGACTTTCGTCTCTCTGTCGATAGAGGAGACAACCTCTTTGGAGAGGTGTTTCAGCACAAAAAACGTATTGACGGGCAATGGATACTCTTGTCCCGGCTCGATATATGTCGCAATTTTTTTCAGCGTTTCTTCATTGTTCTCGTCGCCGAATCCGCCCTCGTTTGCGCTCTCGATCAAATAGATGCTCTCTTTCGTCGCATCATAAGAAATTTTGAGAGGCTTTTTTTCCTCTTCGGATATATCGTCGCGGATTTGGATATTCTGCCAATACATGCCCGCTGCTCCACTCGTTGCGGCGTCTGCATGTATAATGATTTCGTGCGATCCCTCGCCGTGCGTTTTGATGATATATTCGTCTTTTAATTCCTCTTTTTTATCATTTTGGCATTTAAGATACCGACGGCCGTCCATGTCAAAAGTAAAATAATTATTATCAGAAGTCAGGGCGTCCGTACAAGCCGCCATGCCGTATTCGAACGAAATATATTGTTCGCCATCTACGGTGATTTTTAATGTGGGCGCAGTGGCATTGTTCGCAACTGCGGTGTATTTATTGGGTTTCTCTTCATTATCAAGAGTCCAACCGCCGTCGGAAACGCCGACCATAAGACCGTTTTCCTGCGTTTTTTCGGTATATGTGGTTTCCGCTCTCGCAGGCACAAGTTCGCCGAGGGCGAAGCCCGTGCAGAGCATGAGCGCGGCACACATCGCCGACAAAATCAGGCCCTTAAGTTTCTTCGTTTTACTCATTGATCCACTCCTTTTCTTGCACCTAATTTGTGCAAAATTAGTTCTCACCATATATCAATATGGCGGCAAATCGTCGTGATTTTATCACGGAAAATTCAAAAAAGCAACCAAACGGCTTCCAATAACAGCACCCCCCCCCGTTGTGAATTGCTTTCGCTTTTTGTTTGAACTTATCTGTTTTAAGGTTGGAATTTTGGAAAGTATTTTCAAAATTGATGAAAAATGTGAATTGCAAATTTTTGTTTATTTTTGTGAATGTCGCCGTTTTGTCCCATTTTGCCGAATTTTGTTCAATATTTTAGAATAAAATTGAGGAAAATGGAGCGAAAAAGCCCCTCGGGGAGGGGGCAACTGATGGCTCCTCCGTGGGAGGAGCTGTCGCGCGTGAGCGTGACTGAGGTGGGGCGACATTTTGAATTCGTACCCACCCCCCTACCCCCCTCCTCGGGAGGGGGCAACTGATGGC
>CANREM010000029.1 GCA_947629675.1 uncultured Clostridia bacterium | reverse complement strand
GAGACGGCGAACCCCGCGCAGGTCTACAACGACGTCATCATTTGGGGGGAGAGCGTAGACGGCGCGACCGTGGGCGCGCGGGCAACAAACAACGACCCGATGAGCGATACAAGCGTAAGCAAAATCGGCTTAAAAACCTTCGTTGAGAGCAGCGATATAAACTATTCCAACGCGCAATGCCAAGCCCTCGCCTCTTGGTATTTGAAACGAAAAACGGTCTTGCAGAAGTCGGTCACAATCTCATGCTCGCAAATGTTCCACCTGCGGGAAAACAACCTCGTCTCGGTGCTCCGATCGGACAAGCCGAACCGTCCCATTGAGAAGCACCTCATACAGTCGATTTCCATTCCGTTAAGTCAGAAAGGGGAAATGCAGATCACGGCGACGGCGGTGAACGACTTCCCGAACGTGACGGTCGTTTCAATGGACGAGTTTTTGAATGCGGGAGGCAGATAATGGCAACCTACAACGAGGCGGAGGCGCTCTTGCGGCAGTTGACGCCTATCATCAACAAGTGTATCGAAAATCACCCGCTCGTAAAATCGGCAATTAAAGCGCAAAAAGCGGTTGTGCGCGCCGCGCCCGATACTTCCGCGCATACGGTGGCAATAAAGTTTTTGCCCGACCTCTTCAACGTGGATATTGCCCCCACGGTGTTTCCGTACAACCCCAATATCCCCACGGGCGATTTGGCGGTCGGGAAAACGGTGTTTGTTTGGTACTATCAATCACTCTCGAATGGCGTCGTCATGCAGAACGCAGATTGGAGCATATAAGGAGAAAAATCTATGGCATACAACAACGTAAAAGTGAAGGAGCGGCAGACTGTTAAACAGTCGTCTCAAACCCAACAGCTCGGTATCGTTTCCGAAGTTCCTATGAACGAGTGGAACGCGGAAATTTCCTACGAGAAGTTGAACCTTGTTACATACAAGAACAGCACGTTCATCGCGAAGCGTGCAAACAAGGGGACTCCGCCGCTTGATACGCCCGATTGGCAGGACGTATGGATGATGCTCAAATCGGGAGTCGGCGTTTCTTCGGCGGCCGTGGAATATGTGTTGGGCGACATCTCCTCCTCCGTGCCTCCACAGGACGGGTGGAGCACGGAAATTCCCGCGTTTGAGGCGGGGAAGCTCCTTTGGACGCGGATCACCATTGCGTACACGGACGGCGCACGGTCGGTGGTTTATTCCGTCGGTGTTCCTGTTGCGCCGACCAAAACGAGCGAGCTTGTGAACGACGGCAACGGCACAAGCCCGTTTGCAACGGAGAATAATCTCCAAACCACCAAAGAAGAAATCGGCAAGACAACGACGCAACTTTCCGAAGCGTTGACGAAAGAAACTGCCCGTGCAAAAGCAGCAGAGCAGACGAACGCGGGCGACATCGCAACGAATGCACAAGCGATCGCGACGGAGAAAACGCGGGCGGAGGGCGCGGAGAGCGGGCTCGATGCGCGGGTCAAGACGATAGAGAGCGAAATCCCCGCGCAGGCAAGCGCAGACAATCAGCTTGCGGACAAGGCGTTCGTCAACTCCTCGATCAACGCGCTTGCGGCGTTCTACATCACCTCCGATGCGGCAGGGGACGCATACGCTTCCAAGGCGGCGTTGACAGGAGCGGCGACCTTTTACAGCGGCGGCAAGCCCCGCGTCCCGACGCAGAACGACTACGCTATTGTCCTCGCCGATGAGAGCCAAGCAAAGGGCGCGGACGGTTCCTATCCTACGACGCGTTATTCCTATCAAGGCGGCACCTATCCGAACGGGCAGTGGGCGTTTCAGTATATCGTGAACAATACCTCGCTTACGGCGGCACAGGTCGCTGCGCTCAACAGCGGTATCACGTCTGCGGGCGTGGCGCAAATCACGACCAACAAGAACGATATTACCACCGAAACCGCCCGCGCAAAGGCGGCGGAGAAAGTAAACGCTAACGCGGCGGCAGTAGCGCAATCCACGGCAGACGGCAAGTACACAAAACCGAGTGGAGGCATACCGAAGAGTGACCTCGCAAGCGCGGTGCAAACCTCGCTTGGAAGAGCCGATACTGCCGTTCAGCCCTCCGCCTTGAACGATTACGTCACGACAAACACGGAGCAACGTATATCGGCCAAAAAACAGTTTAATGGCGGCATTGACGTTTATGGTGGCGGTATAGGCGTAGATGACGATGCCGACTCGGGCGCAGTTTATCATGCAAACGGAATTCTCTTTTGCGAGGGGGGTATTCCAAAAAATAGAATGGGGGACGAGGGGGTAGACAGTTGGTTTTTATCCTTCCCCCAAGAGGATGGAATTCTTCTTGTCAATACCGACCTTACATGGAGCAACATATCCGACAAGCCTTCTTGGATTGGTGCCTCAAAGCCGTCGTATTCTTACAGTGAAATATCCGGGACGCCGTCTTCACTGAAAAATCCGAGCGCGCTGTCAATCACCGTTGATGGGACAACTACCTCATACGATGGTTCTTCTGCAAAATCAATTACAATTAAAACGGGAAGCTCCTCCAAGCTCGACGCATGGCCTATTGGGTCTATATATATCACTTGGTATGGAGATTCTGCTCATGCTCCGGGAGCTGTATTAGGTGGCTCGTGGACACAACTCCCGCAAAACTATTGCCTTTGGACAGCAACAGGAACTCTTACAGATTCAGATTCTGGCCATGAATTGGGAGCTATGTTACCGAATATTAAGGGCGAATGGCAGAGGGGTAAGACTTCGGAAAATACAATCTACACGGGGTCAAATTATACCGCACCAAGCGGAGCATTTGTCACCGTTGGCTCATCGAGAAGCGCAAAGGTCATGGCAAGTAGTTCATCAAGTTATACTGGCTATCAAAAACTTGGGTTTGATGCTTCCAAGTCAAATAGTGTATATCAAGAAGGCTCCACAGTACGGCCGCCCGCATATAGAATATTTGCATACAGGAGATACGCATGAAAATTTATAACGAAGAAAAGACGCATGAACTTATTGACCCCGACCTTACCAAAGGGTACCTTTACGAGGATAAACGCCTTGTAAAACATCATGACGCGATTCCCGAAAAGGTCATAAAAACCGTTGAGGGACAGGTAAAGGAATACAGAGCGCAAGGGGAAGAGGTAATCCTTGGGGACTTTGGGAAAAATTATTATCTCACCATCGCCTTTATTCCCAAATCGGGCGACATGGAGGCCGATGGGAGAGAAGGTAAACTCATTGAGCCTATCGTAGAGCCAGCCAAAAAAGCGTGGGACGAGTTCGAGGATATCCTTGTGTATCATGCCTATACCGATGAAGAATACGTCGAATATCTCCGCGATGAGCGCGAGAGGGTCTGCTTTCCCGTCATCAACCGTGGCGCGGCGTGGTATGCACGCCTCACGCCCGAACAGAATGCTGAACTGCAAACGTGGTATGAGGCGTGGCTCAATGCGCCCGAGACAGGTGTAAAACCCGAAACGCCCGCGTGGATATGATGCGGGAAAGGAGACCAAGGACATGGCAGAGAATAAAACATTGAAGGAGATCGTGACCGATATTGCCGACGCGCTTCGAGAAAAGACGGGGGGGGCAACTTATAAGCCCTCAAGATTTTGCGAGCGAAATAAGGGCATTACCCGTACTCGGCGACGAGCAGGACTGTCTTATCTACTTCAACAACACGAAGCCCGCCTCCATCTACGGCGGAACGTGGCAGGAATTGCCGCAAGGCACCTTCCTCGAAGCGGCAGGAAGCAACGGAAGCGCGGGAACGTCCAAGGCGGCGGGGCTTCCGAATATCAAGGGGTCGTTTGACTTAATATACACTTTCTCCGACAAGCATTCGGGAGAAGGAGCGATGTATATTGTAGGCGGTTACGACACTGCAAACGGTCCTGCTACAAACGGGAACAATAACTATGCTATGCGGGTTGGAATCGACGCTTCCAAATCGAGCACGATTTACAAAGACACCGTCGCCACCGTCCAGCCGAAGTCGATTACGGTCCATATATGGCGCAAGGTTTCGTAGGGGCAACTGTTCAAGCAATCGGGGAAACCCGTAGACATAGAAAAAAGGCGGCTCCCCGCAGGTGGGGGAGACCGCCTTTTGCCGTGCTGTTCAGTTTGCCGCGTAACCGAAAATTCCATTGAGGTTGGTCGCCACCCGCTCGGGGCAGAGCTGGCTCGCGTAGATGAGTGTCGTGGAGTAGTTCTCGTGCCCGAGCAGTGCCTGTATCTCCTGTATCGGTACACCATGCGTGAGCATATAGCTTGCGTAAGAATGGCGCAGGTCGTGCGTTCCGATCCCTGCGTGCCTCGTGAGGCGGTAGACGTAGCTCTTCACGAGCCGCGTGATGTTTTGGCGGGTAAATTGGTGCGCCTTACCGTCCTCTCCGATATAGTCGAATAAAAACGCCGTCTTTGGTGCGTCATTTGCGCCGTAGCGGCTGTTCAGATACTCCCCGACAAATCCCTCGGCGAGGTTCGGAAGCGTCACGAAACGCTTTTTATCGCCCTTCCCGTGGCGCACAACAATGACGTGCTTCTTGAAGTTCAAATCCCCGATGCGTAGGTTGATGAGCTCCGAAACGCGCACGCCGCTCGTGAGGACGAGGATAACGAGGGCTCTGTTCCGAACGCTCGTTGCGCCCATGGAATCGGGCGGTATCTTCCCCGATAGGATCTTCTCTATCTCCTGTTCGGAGAGCAGGTCGTACTCGACGGCTTCCTTTTTCGGGAAGTCGCCCTTTCCGACGGGCTGTTCCGTAAAAATCTTATGCTCGATCGTCCACTTGAAAAAGCTATGCAGGAGGGTGAGATAGTGCCGTATTGTGTTGTTCCCAAGCCCCCGCGCCGCCTTGACCTCATTCCGCCAACCGACGATGAAGAGAGGAGGGACTTCCGCCTCGTCTCCGCCATGCGCCTTGACGTATTCCCCGAAGTCTCCGAGGGCGAAATTGTATTCCCGATATGTCTCTTTGCTCTTTGTCACGATTTTCAAAGAGGCAAGATATTCGTCTTTTGCCTGTTCATATTTTTCGTATAAATTCATAATTCATACACTCCTTGTTTTTGATTTTCAACCCCATTCTGCTATTTTGCCTTTTTCTTCCTCGAATATCCGAAAGAAAAGGACGCTTCTTCACCATTGCGTTTTCGCGGGCTGTTCACGGTGATTTCTCCCGCGTCGATCGCCGCCCTTGCTTCCTGTTCCGTGTCGAAGTGCGTGTCGGCGAATGTTGCTGTTCTGTTCTTCGATTTTCGACGGTAGGGGATAACCGTGCCGTCCGGGAGCGTCTTTCTCACGCTGAACCCGATGAGCCGCCGTTCCCCGTTATAGGGGAACGTGTGCCGCCGAATTTCATAGCCTTTGTAAAATGTCTGTTCTATCATGATTGCCTCCTGTTCAGTCGAGATACCCTTCGTCCGTGAATGGGTTGAAGTAGTTGAGGTAGCCGCCGTTCATATAGCCCTCGTAGTCGCTTTGACGGGCGGCAAGCTCTTCTTCGGAGAGACGGCGCACCCGAGCGACGCGGAATTTCTCGTCCTTTCCGAAGAGTAGCGTTTTATACCGCTGTTCTGCTTCCTCAACGGCTCCCTCTCTTGTCTCTGCCTCGACGACAAGCTCGTTACGCGGGCTGTTGTCCGTGTCGCCTTCCTTCAAGATCAAAACTGCATACTTCATAAAAACCCCTATGGTATTGATTTTTCTTTTTGATTGTTGTATAATAGCCTTGTTATGACCGACTTCATGAAAACCGTCAACGCCGCTGTTCAATGGAATTGCCGCGTTCTGTCTGTTCCCGTTCCGTCGGTTCGTGTTGCCGAGCCGTCGGAGTTCGCAACACCGACGACGAAGTGCGCCGTGTCAAGCGACGGCTCCGAGCTCCTCATCAATCGTTCCTTTGCGCAGGGGGGCAACGAGCCGTTCATTTGGCTTGCCCTCTCTCATGAGTGCCGCCATATTTGGCAAGCGTTTCATGCCGACCTGTTTAACGGCTATCGTGATTCCGCCCAGCTCTCCGTTCAGGAATACAACCGCCAAGAGGCGGAGATTGACGCATGGGCGTGGGCCGTGGTCGTCCTCTCCAAGCGGTTCGGCGTCCGCCCGACCCTCGAAAAGAATTTCGGGGCGGAGGCGTGGACGTTCATTGAGGACCGCGCCCGTAGGATCGCCGAAGAGGGGCTCTTCTAACGCTCTCGAATAGGGGAGCGTTTCGGCTGTTCATCTTTCCCGAATCGAGTAGCAAGCCTCCCCGTGGACGCCTCTGCTTGGGTTTTTGCTTATCTTGTATTCGGGACGGTTGCGGTAGTGCTCCAAAAGTTTTTTCATTTCGCCTGCCGTCCCAAAAATGCTTTTCTGCATTTCCACTCCGCATGAATGCGTTTCGAGGGTGGGCGTGCAATGCGATTTTTGACTGTCGTCCTCATAGATAACGACGTCGATGTTCCAAATCCGCGTGTACGGTCGGACGCACTTTTGTACCTGCTTTGTTATGTTCATACTGTCCTCCTGTTCAGTGATTTCTCTCCGTAGAGTATGTACGCGGCAATCTGCCGCTCCGTGGGCTGTTCGATCCCGTGGCGGAGAAGTAGTCGACCCTCCGCCTCGTGCCGCAAGCACCACAACCATTCCGTCGCGCTCGTGCGCTCTTCCTGTTCTGCTTTGTTGTTGTTCATGCTGTTCCTCCTTCATTCCGTAATATCAATCGTGCGGGAGTGTCCAAAAAGTGATTCTCCTCTATAACGCCATATTTTCAGAAAGTATGGAACATCGTCCCCCTCGAATGTTTTGTATAGGCCATAAACAAATCGCAAAGTTTTTGTTTCTCTAACCGCACTTGCAATCCGAATAGGGTCGCCCGTTTCTTTAAGATTATATTTTTTTATCGCCTGTTCTTTTGTCATGATACACCTCACTTTCAAAGTCCGACCGCATCCGCAAGCGCGTCTGCATAGGCGTAAATCGACTTGCTCTTGCTCTTGCCGTCGTAGCGGTAGTAGGTTTCGTACTTGTTCACCCACGATACGCCCTGCGGGAGCTGTTCTCTATGCGGCGTGATTCGTATGCTTCCGCAATGTTCCCGTAACCACCCGACAAACTTCACGGGGAGCTTTATGCCGTACTTCTCCGCCAAGAGTTCAAAGTCGGAGGGGGAGATATAGTGCCCGACGCGGAGGCTCTGCTCTGCCTGTTCCGCCCAACGCGCCCGCTTCTCCCGTTCGGCGGCTTCATAGGCTCGCTGTTCCGCAAGTCGCCGCTGCTCTTCCTCGTACTTCTCGCGGTCCCGCTGTTCATAGATTGCGGCGCGGTTCTGCCTCGCTCTCTCCGCAAGCTCGCGCTTCCCCATAAGCTCGCAGAAGTAGATGTCGGCGTTGCTTGTCCATGTTCCGTTCTCGCAAGCGGTTTCGATCCTTGCAAGCTCGCCCTCTGCCGTGCAGAAGTCTTTCAGCTTTTGGTCGGAGATCGTCGCTATGCAAGTCGCCATTTGTTCGGGCGTTACATAGGAGTTCCCGCCAACGTCCTTTAAGATGTCCCGCGTCCCGAGAAGGCGGCAATAGAATTTTCTCATTCCGCCCTCGCCTTCCGTGTAGTAGAAGTCGATGCCGTTGCGCTCCGCAAACTTCACGCAACCGTTGACGCGCTTCTCATACGCTGTGTTGTCCGTCCTGTGTGCAATGATTTTCATGTCCTGTTCTCCTCGTAAATTTATTTCCGCTCATGCGGTGGGGCGGGTAGTGTTTTAGGAGTTTCCCGCTATCGCTCCGTCCTGCTGTTCAGTAGCCCAACTTCTCCGCAAGCCTGCGGCGGTTATAGTCGGGGTATTCCTCGTGGATGCGGTCAAGCATATCTCCGATTTTGTACGCCTCCTCCTGCCGTCCGAGTTCAACGTACGCTCTTCCGACCGTTTCCCACCCGTCATTGATTTTCACAAAGTCCTCGTATGTCATTCCCACGTCCTCCTGTTCAGCTCTCGCCGCCCATGGCGGGCTGTTCCCCGTTGTAGTGGTAGTCAAGAGGGGAGACACCAAACTCTTTTCGGATTCTCCTCGACAACCGAAGGCGCCGCGTCGTAAAGCGTTTGCATGCCGTCCATGCCCTGTCGGCGGCGCGTATGTCCTCCGCGTTCAGGGTTTCGACGGCTCGCATTTGCGCCCTGCTCCAATGGATCGTCGCCGTTCTCTCCGCCTTTTGTGCCGCCTCGCATAACTTCAATGCCGTTTTCCATTCCATAGCCGCCGTCCTCCTTTATCTCATGTCCTGCAAAGCGGCAAGCTGTTTTACCGCCTGTTGCCCCGCAAGAATCGCCGCGTTCAGCTGTTCCGCTCTCTTGTCGATGAAGTTCCGCACGTCCCGCATGATGATCTCCATATCCCCGAGCGTCGTCTGGACGATGATGTCCTCGCCCTCCTGCCACACCGCGATCTCGCGTACCTGCTTCCCGGCGTAGAAAAGTTTCGGGAAAGTCTGTTCATTGACTTCCACGGGGATGTCATGCGGATGTCCCTTTAAGTGTTGATTGACGCAAATCATGTTTTGTCCTCCTTCTGTTCAGGCGTAGTAATTGACCGTCAAAACGATCCTGTCTCCGTCGTTGTAGTGGCGGAGGGTGAAGCCATCGCCGTTTGCGTATTGCACCGCGCCGCGCGTCTTGCGGGGCTTTACGCCCGCCCTTGTGCATATTGTCTTGAAGTGCTGTTCCGTTCCGAAAATGCGAAAGTTGTCCGTGAAGAAGTTCTCCCCAGTCCAATCCTCGCAATCCTCATCTCGCTCAAATTCCTTGATGAGCTGTTCAACAAGTTGTCCGTTCATAGTTACCTCCGAAAAATTTATTTTGGCTATCGCCGACGGAGAGGGGAGACGCGCTCCCCGTCCGTTTCGCCCCGGTGCCGCCGGGGTACTCGTCAGGGCTGTTCGGTTTTGCTTTGAAGTTCTTTCCACAAGTGGGAGGAAAACTCCTCCCGAAGTTCGGGCGAATTTTTGACGATCTGGAAGAAGCTGTACATCATGAAGTCCCTCTGCATTTTCCGCCATTCTCCGTCCGTCATGTCGGGGTTTTTCGTCAACGCCTGTTTCAAGAGTTCTTTTGATAACTCTTGCCCCGCCTTGCCGTTGTTCAGCTCGTCCTGCATTGCATGGGCAACCTTTGTTATAAAATCCATGTAGTCGCTTGCTATCATTCTGTTCACCCCCTCACGCAAAAAGCGGTTCATGCACCCAAGTCCCGTTGCGGCGGTAACTTGCAACCCTAATTGCCGCAATGCTTTCCGCCTGTTCCCGCGTTTCGCAAATTTCCATGCCGACTGCTCCGTAGCGGCTGGCAACCGAGAGCAAGTTCTCGCCGCTCATTTCCGCGATGACAAAGGAATCCCTTCCGCCTTTCGTTTCCGTGTCGATGACAAAGTAGTGTTTTTTCATTTTCTGTTCCTCCTTTATGGGTTTTCGGTGACGGTGGGATCCCCGTGGGGATCTGTTCACCGTTTCGGCGGCGTACCCGCGCCGCACTCGTCA
>CANREM010000028.1 GCA_947629675.1 uncultured Clostridia bacterium | reverse complement strand
GCGTGGCGCACGGACTAGTAATCAAGGGCTATGCCCGAAAATGAAGAACCGCCGGCTATGCCGGCGGGTTTCTTTTTTTTTTGTCGAAGTTCACTTGCCCCCTCCGTGGGAGGGGGTAGGGGGTGGGGCGTTTCCCGCGTCATCCTGCCCTTCTGGTCACTGCGTCATTCCGAGGCCCTTTATGGGACGAGAGAATCCCCTCATACGAAGTCCGCTGGGTCAACCGCGTCATGCTGAGCCGAACTTTTTATACGCAGTCCACGGCGACACATCTTCGAAGCATCCCCTCATACGAAGTCCGTGTTTTCATTTTCGGGATTCTTCGGAGAGTGCTTTTACGGACAGCCGTATAAACATTATCGGCTCAGAATGACGCTATCATCTCAGAATGACGCACACCACCACTCTCCCCCTCACCCCGCAACCCTCTCATTCTCCCCAAAACCGACAAAACCCGCCGTGATAATACTCCTCCCGTGTGCTATCATGGTCAAAAAAGCGCGCGCGGGAGGGAATATGGCAAAAAAAATCGTGATAACGTCGGGCAAGGGCGGCGTCGGAAAGACGACCGTCTGTTGCAACCTCGGCGTCCAACTTGCGCGAAAGGGCCTCCGCGTCGCCGTCTGTGACCTCGATTTCGGCCTCAACAACGTCGATGTCGTGCTTGGTGTCGAGAACATGGCCCTCTACGATATCGTCGACGTCATCGAGGGGAGATGCCGTGCCCGCCAGGCCCTTGTACGCCATCCGCGCTATCCCACGCTCTATACGCTTGCGAGCAACAAGATCTCCGAACGCTACGTCTCCCCGCAGGCAATTCGTCTCGTTTTGGAGACGCTCTCTCCCCGCTTCGACTACATCCTCATCGACTCTCCCGCCGGCATTGACGAGGGCTTTCACCGCGCCGCCTCCTGTGCGGACGAGGCCCTTCTCGTGACCACCCCACACATCTCCGCCATGCGGGACGCCGACCGCGTCGCCTCCATTCTGCGCAGTTACCGCTTCCGGGAGATCCTGCTCGCCGTCAATCTCGTGAGAAGGGACATGGCGAGAAAGGGGGAGATCCTGTCCTCCGAAGAGATCTCTTCCGCCCTCCGCCTCCCCGTCGCCGCCGTCATTCCCGAGGAGGACGTCTACTTCCTCGACAACATCGCCGAGCGAAGCCGCGCCTTCAAGAAACTTGCCGAACGCTATCTGAATGAAGAAAAGGAGGAACGTCGTCCCTTTATCCTCGGGAGGTGGAAGCGTTGAAAGGGGACAGGGGAAGGCTCTTAAAGCTTTTGGAGCAGGACAAAGCGGAGATGAACGAGGCCTCGCGGGAGGCGGCACTCGCCGAGTTCAAGCGGGTCGCCGAGGAGTTTTTCGAGACGGACGGGGGCTTTCTCATGACGACGCGGGAGGGGAAGAAGGGCACCGAGGTCATCTTCACCTTCCGCATCCTCCGCGCCAAAAATTTCCTCACCTTAAAATAAATTTCCAAAATCTTCAACAGGGCATTCCCTCGCCCTCGGCTCGGGAATAGGGCTGGCTTACCCGCGTCATGCTGAGCCGCGCTTTACGCGCGTGTCGAAGTATCCCCTCATACGAAGTCCATAGGCGACTGCGTCATCCTGAGGGAGCGTAGCGACCGAAGGATCCCCCGATACGCAGTCCGTTTGCCCCCTCCGTGGGAGGGGGGAGGGGTGGGCGTCTCCTCCGTCTTCGCCCGAATGGGGGACCTGTCATTCCGAGACCCCGCAGGGGTCGAGAGAATCCCCCGATACGCAGTCCGTTTGCCCCCTCCGTGGGAGGGGGTAGGGGGGTGGGGCGTCGTCCCGCGTCATCCTGCCCCGACCGCAGCTTCCATTATTTATCTAAGGTCGGCACGAAGTAGCTTGTCGAAGCATCCCCACATTACAGGGCTTCCCCCATCCATGGGGGAAGCTGTCACGTCAGTGACTGATGGGGGTGCTTCCAATGGCCGCACCGCATCCCCTCAAAAAAATTTCAATTTTCTATCAAGTTTCTTTTCCCCACCTGTTGACAACTCCCATGGGGGGGGGTATAATTAGATTAAGGAAAAATATAAAATTTAATAATAGTTAATTAAGGTAACAAAATAGGGCAAAGTTTCGCAAAAAATTATATAAAAATATAATACGGAGGAGTCTATGAGAAAGAAGTTGTGGATCGTACTCTTTACGATCGTATCAACGCTCGCTTTGGCATTCGGGATCTCGGCTTGCAGCCAGATCGACGGCACCACCACCCCTGGTGGCGGTACGCAGCAACAGCAAAACCAGCTTGCTGCACCCGTAGTCACCGTCTCCGAAAACGGCGTTGCATCTTGGGAAGAAGTTCCACATGCACTTTCCTACGTCTACAAAGTGGACGACAAGAAAGAGGTCCCTACCTTCAATACTTTTGTCCAGCTCGAGGACGGTGAAACCATCGTCGTCATGGCAAGAGGGATCCCCTTCCAGTATGCCGACAGCCCTTACAGCGAACCTGTGACCTATCATAAGACGCCTGCCGTGAAGCCCGAGCCTACAAAGCTTGATGCTCCCGTCGTCACCGTCAGCGAAGAAGGCGTTGCATCTTGGGAAGAAGTCGAGCACGCAAGCGGTTACCTCTATCGTCTGGACGGTGGAGAGGAACACACCTTCGAAGGCGAAACGCTCGAATATCAGCTCGAAGACGGGCATGGCATCTCCGTGAAAGCTCTCGGCGACGGCGAGCTTTATAGCGACAGCGATTGGAGCAAGATGGCAGTCTACACCGCTCCCGTTGTCGAACCTACAAAACTTGATACGCCTGTTGTTACCATCGATCAAACTACAGGTATAGCCTCTTGGGAAGCGGTTGCGCATGCATCCGCCTATTTTTATAAAATTGGGGAGGGTGAACCCGTTCGGACCGAGGCGACCTCTGTCACCCTCGAGGACGGCCAGACCATCACCGTGCAGGCAGTCGGCGATGGCGTGGCCTACTCCGACAGCGAATGGAGTGCCCCCAAGACCTACACCGCTCCTCATGTCACCGAACCCGTTCAGCTCGATAAGCCCGTCGTGAACGTGAATGAGAATACCGGCCTCGCGACATGGGTGGCCGATGAACACTCCGAGGGCTATATCTGCGAGGTCAACGGCACCCCGCAGGAGAAGCAGACAGGGAACACCTATCAGCTCCATGACGGCGACGAATTGCGTGTCAAAGCGGTCGGCGACGGCGAGAACTACACCGACAGCGAATGGAGCGATGAAGTCACCTACACCGAGACCCACACCGAGCCGACGCCCGAAAAGCTCAACGCCCCCGTTGTCGCCCTCCAAGGCAATGTCGCCTCTTGGCAAGCGGTCGCCCACGCAGACCATTACGAATATGTCATCACCGAAGGCGGCCAAGACGCTCAGCCCGTTTCCACGCAGCAGACGAGCGTCACCCTCACGGACGGTCAGTCCATCAAGGTCAGGGCCATCGGCGACGGCGAGAACTACACCGACAGTGAATGGAGCAACACAGTCACTTACACCGAGACCCACACCGAGCCGACGCCCGAAAAGCTCGTGATGTCCGAAGTTGCCATCGATGAAGACGGCAGAGCCACTTGGAACGCAGTCACGGGTGCAAAGGGCTACATCTGCAAAGTCAATGACGTAGAGCAGTCCGAGCAGACGGACCTTTATATCCAGCTCAAAGACGGCGACAGATTGCAGGTCAAGGCCGTTGCCGAAAACGAGAACTACTCCGATAGCGATTGGAGCGAAGAGCAAACCTACACCGCCAAGCAGCAGCCCGTCGAGCCTACGCAGCTCGCCACCCCCGAGATCTCCGTCAGCGAAACAGGCCTCGCCACTTGGGAAGCGGTCGACAACGCGATCGGCTATAAATATAAAGTAAACGGCGAAACGACCGAACACATCTTCGAAGGCGGGAAGCTCGAATATCAGCTCGAAGATGATCAGTACATCGAAGTGCAGGCCTTCTCGGACGACGCCGAGCATTTCACCGCAAGTAAATGGGGCAAGTCCGTCACCTACCACGCGCAGGTCACCCCTCAGCCCACACTGCTTCCGATCCCCCAAGTCACGCTCAATGGCAACAAGGCCACTTGGGAAGAAGTTGCCCACGCCACGGGTTACAAGTACAAGATCGGTGAAGATGGCGTAGAGCAGGATGTTCCCGCAGGCACGCGCGAAGTCGAACTTCAAGACGGCCAGACCATCTACGTGAAGGCCGTCGGCGACGACGAGAACTACTCCGATAGCGATTGGAGCGCACCCGTCACCTACACCGCACCCAAGCCCGAAAAGAAAGACGTGCTCCTCGCCACCTTCGAACTTGGTACCGATGACCCTAATAAAGAAGAGGGGAACCAAGTAGGGGACGGCGAGGAACTCAAACAAAATGACCCTCCAACCACATACACCGAAACGGATGGCGATTACTCCCTCTCCATAACTTACACATTTAACAACAAACTCTACCCCAAAGCATGGGATAACAAGGGCAATGGCTGCTTCAGATTGGGTTCAGGTAGCAATGTTGGCACATTCACCTTCATCGTTCCCGAAGGCGTAACGAAAGTTGTCATCTATGTCGCCGGATATAAATCGGATAATACGGCAGTTGCTTACACGATCAACGGAAAAACATCAGAAACTATAATTGTTAAAAAGCATTCCGCTACACCCGAATATGAGGCGATCGAAATTCTTGTAACGGGCACGAAGGAATCTGAAAGAACACTCACATTTACCACTGTTAAAGGAGCTGGAGAAAGCACAAAGCCTCGTTGCAAGATCAACACCATCGAGTTCTGGGGCGAGGAAGAGACCACGCCCGCAACCAAGCTCACCATGTCCGAACTTCAGGTCAACGAGCACACGGGCGAAGTGACTTGGAACGAAGTCCCGAACGCCACGGGTTACACCTACACCATCGGCGACGGCCAGCCCACGACCATCGACAAAGACGCCAACCGCAGCGTCACCCTCGAGGACGGCGAGACCATCTCCGTCATCGCCAAGGGCGACGGCACGGCCTACTCCGACAGCGACCCCGTCACTGCCATCTACAATCATGAACACGGCTACAAGGCCGACAACGATGGTTGGACATCCAATGCGACGGAGCACTACAAGGAATGTATCTATTGCCACGCTCACGTTGATTCTGCCTCTCACAATTACGAAAACGGCACCTGCGGCACCTGCCATTACGAACATCAGCATTCCGCTGAGAACCTCGAATGGCATTACGAAGGAACGCACTATCAGCTTTGCAGCGTCTGCAACGCCAAAGTTGATGAGCATGACCTTGAAGCCAAGACGGTGGAGTTCGAAGAAGGTCACCGCGTCATCTGCGCGCATTCCGGTTGCCAATATACGGGCAAAAAGGCCTCCCACACCTACACGGAAGGCGAATACGTCTCCGACAATGAGCAAGGCCACCACCAGGTCTGCACCGCTTGCGGACATGAAAGCGCAAAGACCGCCCACTCCTACGACGGTAAGGTATTCGTTGACAACGGCGTGAATCACTATCAGGAATGCGCTTGCGGTTATAAGAGCTATTCCCCCCACAACTACGATCCTGCAAAGGGCACCGGCCTCTGCGAAAAGTGCAGTCATCCCCATGACGAGCATGTCTATACGAATGCGAAGTACGGCCATGACGCTACCGACCACTGGCTCATCTGCGATGTCTGCGGCAAAGCAGGCGACAAAGTTGATCACGATGAACTCGTCTATGATAAAGACGCAAACAAGCATTGGAAAAAATGCCCGACCTGCGGTTGGATAGATGAAAGCACAAGAGACGACCACCACTTCCACTATGAAGGTGAAAAAGGTCAATGTGAGCAGTGCGGATATCCGAGCGAACATGAACACAATTATACCGTTCATAAGTCCAATGAAACGCATCACTGGTTAGCATGCGAGGTCTGCGGCGAAGAACAAGTCGGCTCTCGTCAAGAACACACCTGGAGCGCATGGACGTCAGCCGGCGATGCAAACCATACTTGCCAAACGACCTGCAACGGAGAGCATGAGGACGGCAAGTCATACACCAAGACGCAACCCCACAGTGAGCTTGTTTGGAACACAGTGGGCGAAAAGCACTACAAAGAATGCCCGGACTGCGACTATAGGGAGACCTCTGAGCATGATGCCGACTACAGGTGGGTCTATGAAGAGGGCGAACACAGGTTGAAGTGCGAGGCTTGCGGCAACGTGAAGGAGCACCACGCTCCCGCATCGGGCGAACGCGCTCACGACAACGACAAGCATTGGTATACCTGTACGGGTGGCTGCGGTCTCCACATCGATGAGGCTCCTCACGACGAACTCACGTGGAACTGCACGGGTGAACAGCATTACAAAGAATGCGCCACCTGCGGTTATAAGGACACCGGATCCGAGCATAAGGCGGACTATCAATGGACGGTCGATAATGCTCAAAACCGGCACTATCAATATTGCAAACAATGCGAGCATGAGAAAGAGGGCAGCCGTCACAATGCTCAAGCGGGTGAAGAGTGGAAGTACGACGAGCAAAGCAACAACCACTGGCACGCCTGCACGGGCGCAGATGGTTGCGACATCCATCTCGACGAGGCCGCGCACAAGCACGATCATTACACCAACACAGAGGGCGAGACCCACACCAGCGTCTGCGTCTGCGGCAAAGAACTCGACACGACCGGTCACAACTATGGCGAAACCTATCATCAAGGCGTAACCGGCCACTATCAGATTTGTTCTGATTGCGAACATCACTCCAAAGAGACCGAGCACACCTATAAAACCACTTTGGTCAACGACGGTGAGCAAGGTCACCATCAAGTTTGTGAGAAGTGCGAATATGCGACCGAAAATACGCCTCACACCTACGACAAAGGCACCCACAAGTGTGATTGCGGCGAAGTAGACCCCGATTACACCAAGGCGCAGGAAGCGATCGACTCGATCACGCTTGAGGACGGAGAATACTACTACGATAGCAAGCTCACCGAGACCCTTACAACGTCTCACGAGGGCATCGAGATCCAGTGGACCACCGATGACACCGACAATCTCAAGATCGAAGGGACCACTCTCACGATCACTTTGCCGACGGATATCAAATATAACGCAACCAAGTCCGTCACCCTCAAGGCTGAGGTCACCGTCGGCGAGATTACTTTGCCGAAGACGGTTACCTTCAAGCTCCACAGGGGCCTCGCCCACACGGGCGAAGAGGACGACCCCTTCACCGTCGACGACGCAAAGGTCATCTTCACCAAATTGACTACCGAAGGCGACTATTACCCGAATAAGGACAACAAGAAACAAGTCTATGTGGAAGGCTATGTTACCGGTGTTGGCACAGTTTATAGCCATGGCCTCAACGATGTATGGATCGGTCCGGAGATGAATTCTCAAGAGTCCGATTCCATAACTTCTTACAATGTCAACTGGGGCGTCTTGCCGCAAGGGAGTGTGAATCCGCTCTCGCCCAAAGATAAGGTCGTGATCAGCGGCTTCCTTGAGTATTATCAAGGCAAGCAAGAAATTACGCATAACAATGCGAAATCGGGAAAGGTTTACGCCACCTTCACCGATTGGCTGAAATTTGCCGACCGTCCCGAGAACGTATTGAAAGGCGACGACGCCAACTTCTTCTTTACGTACTATTCTACCGAAGAAATGCTTGCCGAGGGAGGAGAACCCCTTGACCTTGATTTCTCCTTATTTGATAACGTGCCCGACGGCATGGTGTTCACGCTCACGAGTGGCGACGAAGCTGTCACCGTCCAAGAGCACACCCTCAAGGCTGTGGGCATGCCCGCAGGCGGCAAAGCGACGATCACCGTCAAAGCGACCTATAAGGGCCTTGAGGCGGAAAGAACGTTCGATATCACCGTCACGCCGTTCAATTACACGACCTATCTCGGAGATGCCCGCGATTCGATACGGCAGCAAATAGAGCAACTTGCTCTCACCAAGGGCGATACGAGCACTGAGATCAAACTTGCTTCCAAGTATTCCGACGTCACATTGGAGATCACATGCAGTGACGAAACGGTCACGCTGAATACGACTTCCGAGGGCGTCTACACGATCACGGTCACCGCAGACAGCGGCACCGCTACATTCTCCATTACTGTCACGTATAACGGCGATTATACGGGCAAAGGGCAATCTGTCAGCGGGCAGGCAACGCTCACGATCGTCGCTTCCGACAGCCCCAAGAAGAAACTTGAAGATGCCTACACAGCACTCTACACGGGCGACGGTACGGAAGAATGGATACTTGGTGGAGAAGGCCTCACTTTCACGATTGACGAGGCGGCGGATATTAACATCGAAGTAACCGAAAAACCTGAAGCGGGTATAGTCTCAATTCAAATACTGCAAGCAGACCTTAGCTGCGCGGTGAAACCGTTGAAATTAGGGACAACGACAATCGAAATCACATTGATGTACATGGGCGAAGACGGAAATGCTGAAGATATAACAAGGACGATCGAAATCACCGTCCTGCCCGACCTCGAGAAAGAACTTCAAAAGTTCACGCAGGATACCTTCACCAACCTCTTCGGTCAATTCGAACAAGACGAGTATGAATTCGACGCTTATGGCGACGCAGTCGGCCTCACTGACGGCATAACCGTGGAATACTTGTTCGACGTTAAGGGCTTTATCTCCTACTCTGCCGAGAACAAGACCTTCACCGTGACGAAAGGGACTGCACAGCAAGAAGTCCATATCACCGTCAAGTTGAGCTACAACGGCCAAACGGCCGAAAACGACGGCGAGAACATCACGATCGAAGTCCCCGCAAAGGTAGTAGAGGATATATCGCTCTATACATTGGATACCGAGACAAACAAGCCCAAAGGCTCAAATAATAGTTATACCAGTAATTGTGATATTACCGTTAATAAAAAAGTTTGGAACCTTGAAGGCAATAGCCAAGAAAATCCTTGGCGTATAGGTGGAAAATCGGAGAATTGTAAGGATGGTGCTGACCGCAAACTAACAGGAAAGTCTTCAATCGAGGGGACAGTAAAAGAAATTGTGATCACTGTTGGAGCAGATAGCGGAACATCTATAACAGTTAATAAATCCACTCTTAAGGTATTCAATGTAAACCCGACCAGTGATGGTGCCAAATCGATTTGCGATAAAGAATTTACTTACGCGAAACACAGTGATACAGGTGATAATACAATTTCCATTATCAATGATACTGATATAAAGTGGACGAATTGCTACTATCAATTTATCTTTAATGTTACAGTTACTGTTGGTTCTAATAAATTCATTGCCATAAGCAAGATCGAGTTCAAAGGCCAAGATGTTAGCGATCAAGACAAGGTGAAAGCTGCGGCGGAGAATCTGACGATCGATAAGACGGACTTGACGAGCGATCTTAAACTTCCTACATTGGACGGCTTTGAGATCACTTGGGAAGTCACCGAAGGTGATTCCAATGCAAAAGTCGTCGATAATAAGACGCTCCAAATCACCCAACCCGAGGAAGGCGAAGAAGATGCCAAGGTCAAACTTGTTGCTACCATTGAATTGAATGGTGAAACGACGACCAAGGAATTCACTCTCACCGTCAAAGCGAAAACCGCGCAGGGGGGGGGTGATGTAAGCGGAGAAGTCACTTGGACAAAAGTGACCAATGTTGATGACTTGAAAGTTGGTGACCAAATTATCATCGTTAGCGGGGGCTATGCGATGAGTACCGACCAAAGAGGCAACAATAGAGCATCTGTTGCTATAACAAATAAAGGCAACACTGTTGAATTCGGGGCAGATGTTGCCGTACAGATAATCACACTTACAGATGGAGCTGCAGGTTACTCTAATACATTTGGTTTCTATGTGGTATATGGGGAAAATAATACTTATAAGGGGTATCTATCTGCCACTGGCGGTACTAGCGGTAATTATTTAACGACAAAAAACGAACTAGATAATACAGGCTCATGGACAATTTCAATCGCAGGGGATAAAACGACGATACAATCAAAGAATAGCACGGAGGCTAAAGCTAGAAACACCTTGGCTTATAACTCCAGCAATAATCCTCCTATATTTGCTTGTTATAAGAGTGATTCCGTAAGTAGTTATGGTACAATCGCAATTTACAAAGCTGTTTAACTCCTAATCGACACCCCCACAAGCGAACAAAACACAACAAAAAAACAGCCTTCCCTCTCGGAAGGTTGTTTTTTCGCCCAAAATAAGCTCCTCCCTGGGGAGGAGCTGTCGCGCTTTGCGTGACTGAGGTGGGGAATTCTTCGCTATACCGCATTACGGAATGCGGTGGGGCATATTGGGACACCCCACCCCCTTTAGTTCCCCCTCCC
>CANREM010000027.1 GCA_947629675.1 uncultured Clostridia bacterium | reverse complement strand
ATGTTGCATAAAAAACTTTTGCTTTTTTTACAAAACAAGATTGAAGAATGAACGGCTCAGCCGTTCTTTTTTTGTTTTTCAAAAGTAGGGAACGGTTTGGGAAAACCTTTTGATTGTTTGGAATGTTGTGGGAATGTTTTGAGAAATGGTTGGGCGCGGCTTTCTAAAATTTGTCCGAGGGATACTTTATAATCTTTCCCGTAGACGGGCAAGGAAAAGACGTGAGAGCGATGCGGAAAGGATCCGTCCGCGCGCCGCGTACGGGGCAGGGGCCCAATGTAATCAATTTCCGTCTGCACACAATTTCATAATTTTTAACATGGAGGTATCAACATGGCAAGAAAGACAGAAGAGACGCCTTCGGAGACGCCCGCGACGAACTACAACGAGCGGCGTTGGATGAAGCCGACGAAGCGTGCAAAAGGCTATGCGGACGAACGCAAGTCGAAAATCCACAAATTCGGTCCCAAAGAGGGCGAAGAACTTACGGAGTATGACAAGGGACTCCGCTCCGGGTATCTGCTTTGCCAGAGCGATCACGCAGGTATCTACAAGTTCAAGAAAGCTCTCGGCGAGGGCAAGCCTTATGAGGAAGCGGTCAGAATTTCCAAGACAAAAGGCAAAAAGAAAGGCGCATAAAAGGAGGGCGCAATTACATGGCAAATCAAAAGGAAACGACGAAGGCAATGGGCAAGACGCTGTTCGTGGAGCGCGAAACGTACGAAAAGAACGATAAGACGTACTATTCGTACTTCATCAAGGGCGTCATCAGAGGGAAGGACGTGCGGGCCGCACTCGTTCCCCCGGACAACGGCGGGTACGTCGTTTTGGACCTTGTGTTCGGGGATGCGGAGAAGGCAGAACTTTTCCTTACCCCTTTCGAGATCAAGGACGACAGAACGGGCCGCGTTGTCAAGGGGAACTCTTACGGGATCCGTACGGTAGACGAGAACGGCGAAGTGTACGAATGCGCCATCAAGCCTTTCCGTGCGTCGGATAAGACGCTCCTTCAAATGCTGCTCAAGTAAAACGGGCGGCGGGCAAAAAAGCGTAAAGACGTTTTCTGCGGCTCGCTACGGGCGGGCCGCAGTTTTCAAAATTTTCGGAGGTAAAAAAATATGAATGACGAATTACAGTATCACAAGAGAAGCGATAGCATCAAGTGGATCCTCACGCTTATCGCTTTCATCCTTATCGGCATCGTGTTGATCGGGATCATCTGCGGTTGGTTCGACCGCAAACCGGAGGAAGTGGAGGAGCAAGTTCCCGAAGGCTCTACCTCGGGCATGGTGGTCTCGGATGCGATGCAATCGGAAGGGATCTCCCTTGCCATGACGCCGATCCCCATTGAAAACTATGCGGATCACGGCATCAGTCCCATAGCCGTCGAAAGTGCCGTGACGGTCACGGCAACGGTGGAGCCGGCTACGACGACCTACCCCGCGCTCTATTGGGGCGTGCATTTCTTGGACGCAGACAGCATGTGGGCGAGCGGGAAAAACGTGGAGGACTATGTGTCGGTCTCGGTGGACGACGCGAACACGATGCAAGCGACTTTGACGTGCAAGCAAGCCTTTGGGGAACAGGTCATCTTGGAGGCGCAGGTGCAGGCAGATTCATCCATTTCGGCAAGTTGCACGGTGGACTATGTTGCCCGCCCTACGGTGCGGCTCGGGCAGACGCGGAATGTCATGCACGAGAGGAAGTTCTTCACGACGATGCAGGTGTCGTTCAACACTTCTACATACTACTCGGTCGACGTCACATACGGCGCGGGAACGGTGTATGGAAATTTCTCATTCAATGAACTCACCCTTACCCTTTCGGACAGTGCAAAAACCACCATCGAGAGGGAGTACTTGACAGACATGCCCGCGAGCTATTCCATTCACAATAAAGTCGTGGTTTCAAATGGCTGGACCAGTCTGGAAAACTACTTTACCCTCTCGGACCCCGCAAGCACGTTCCTTACAGTATTCGGCGATTCGACCGGTTCCTCGGCAAAGTTTTTGAGGGGTATGATCGCAACGGTCGGGTCCAGCTCGTTCGGCGACGGCACGGCAACGACGCACTACACCTATACCTACGGTGAAAAGCAGTATGCCGAGGGCGATATCCGTTGCGACGTGGACTATCTCACGGCGGGACTCGAAGTTGAGGCGACGAACGTCAAGCTCAGCATTACGTCATACGTGTTTTGAGTAGGAGGAGGGGTGGATGAAGAAAACTACAAAAAACAGGCTCATCTTCTGGGTGTCGGTCATCCTCTCCGTCCTTCTTCTCGCGGCTGTTATCGGCATCATCGTGAAATTCACCAACGGCGGCAAGGAAAAGTTCAAAACCTTCTATCTCGTTTACGGCGGGGAAGAGATCACGGCCTCACAGAGCAGTATGCACTTCGAGGCGGAAGAGCAGAGCTTTCAAGTAAAGTATATGTTTCCGTCGGGCGACGAGCAAGCGCGTGACTTCTCCGTAAGGATCGAGGCGAGCGGATCGCAGGGAACGAAGTTCCACTATACCGTGAACGGGAAGAAGTTCACCTTTGAGGGCGGGACCGACCTCACGGCGGCCTTTTCGCTCGAAAAGGGCGAGGACGGTTTTACCTTTGTCCCGCCCGCCACCGTGCAGGAGACGCTTGCCAAGCTCTACCCTGACCGGACGGTCGTCATCACGGATGAATATATCATCCGCGAGCCAGCCCTCTACCGCCTCACCGTGACGTCTTATGACGGGTCTGTGCAATACTCTATCGTGTTCTCCGTCGGGGACTTTAAGCCAACCGATCTTGAATTGAAAATTGAACCGCCGGGGGTGGTATTCGGGTGAGCAAGATCAAGACAGCATATGCTTTTCTCGCGTGCGCACTTACGGGCATGGTATGCCTCTCTGCATTTTCCATGCCCACCATGCGTGCATCTGCCGCCACTGCGGAGAGCTACGACGAAACACCCATCGAGGACGACATCGGGGACGTCAGTCCTTTGGAATATCCAAAAAATCCCGTAGGGAAGGCGTCTCTTGTGACGTTCATGGAGTACTGCTATACCGAGAAGGAGCTTCTTTCGGAAAATTATGCGCTCTATTTTTATTTGTATAATCCTACGGAAAAGCCACTTCGGACCGAAGTGGGTGTAAATACGGTGGAAATGGCGTGCGCCTATAATACGGAGGGCAATCCTTCAAGCTATGAACAATTCCAGCTCTGCTTTTTGGATTGCACGGAGAACAACAGATTCTATAAATTCCGTTTGAAGAATCCCTCTGAATTTTACACTTTGCAACGGACTTATTCCTCGTTGCATAGCGTGAGGCGATACGATATATCCTCCATCCAGCTGTGGGACGAAGGCGCACCGCTTCCCGAAGATTATCCTATCTCCTTCACCTACAAGTGGACGGGTTTTGCGCATGGTTGCGGGGAGTACGCAAATGCCGACAGCACTTTGGAATGTAATGCGGAGGAGCTTGAAACCATTCAGTTGGATTTGCATTCCACGACGTATCGTTTTCCATATATCAACGAGCATGGACCCGGGCATCAGAATCAATTAGACAGTGTGTATTTTGCCGTTCCCAAAGAGTTCAACGAGCGTTATGGCGATCTCTATCGCGTCAAGTGTTGCTGGAATGAGCAAAAAACCTCGCCCATTATTGTAACGAACAGACAGGACGTTTATGATGACGTCGCTTCACATCTCGGGACGGATGGGAGCGGTGCAAAAATTGAACTCTATGCAAATTATGACCAGAATCAGCTTGGGGAATTTGTTTTCTCTTCTGCGGATTGGGCATTTAACAATACCATCTTTGAAGATGACGACGATGTAGATCGAACTCCTGTTGGCTATGTATTCAAATCAGATAAGAGTAAGATTAAGGAAGAAGCCATATCCTCTGACGAGATAATGAAGTGGATCTCGGATCACAATACCGCGAGCTATCTTTTTGCGGGTGAGGTAGACGAAGGACGTACCAAAGGCTATCAGGAGCATATCTTTACGGCAGATGAACCGATCCCCTTATTGTCTTTTGATAAGACGGCGGGAGGCTATGAGAAATTCAGTATGAAATGGGAGGCTTTTTGGACGGGGAAGAGTTGGGACTTCGGAGAAGATGCACAGTCTTCCGTGGAGCCGATTCGATTCATCAAAGATAGTGACTTTACGGGTCAAGACACACAAGATGCGGAAAATCTCTGCGTTTTGGAAAAGGATTTTGAGGGCTTCAAAGCGTTCTATGAAGAGAAAAAAGAAGCGAACAATATCTTTCTCCTGCGTTTTGCCGTAACAGATTATTACAGCAACTATTGCAGGGCTGGTTATTATGAGTACTCATGGTTTCCCCCGCCCGGGGCGAATTACTTCCACGGCGATGACGATAGTACATATATGGCCAGAGAGACGGTTTTTCTCAAATTTGACATTATAGAGCTGACTTTCCTGTGTGATACCATGGAAACCGTAATACCTGTTGTGGCAAGTCCCATTGACATTGTGGGCGGAGTCACAGGCCCCATCCGTGAGGACCGCCCGGGGCTTCTCGATTTTCTCCTTGCCATTCTCGGGATCATTCTCATCGTCGTAATATTTTTACTTCTATTAAGGTTCTGCCCGTGGCTCATAAAGGGTGTCGTGTTCGTGGTGGCACTGCCCTTTAAGGCGGTGGTGGCGGCAGGCAAGGGCATATCGAAGAGCGTCAAGCGACGACGGGAGAAAAAGCAAAGCGCAAAGAAGCAAGACGCGGAACAGCAGCCGCCCGAAGAGGTGAGTCCCCCGAAGGATAAGGCTGCAAAATAGAAAAGCGGCTCCCGATATCTTTCGGGAGCCGTCATACTTTTTACATTACCGTATTTGCGGCGAAAAATTTCTGAATGGAGGTATTATGAAAACTTTGAAACGCGTCATGGCTGTGCTTCTCGTGGCAGTCGTGGCACTTCTAATAAGCTATCTCATTTACACAGGAGGACAGGTCCATGCGTAAAATACATATCACCCTTACCGTTCTCATATCCTTGGGCTTCGCATTGCTCGGGGTGTTCGTCTTTTTCAGATCGTATCTGCGATTTCTGGAAGGCATGCGGGATCTCTGCTTCTCGGTGGGGTTCTTCTTTGCGGAGAGTTTCGGCATCGCACATGATATCCCGCTCACCGTTCTAAAAGGGTCCGAAGTTTTCTCTTGGGCGTCATGGGTGCCGAAGGACCTTTCGGGCTTCAAGCAAAACGCAGGAGAATATTTTCGGCTTCTTGTCAGCCTCGACAACTTCCGCGCATGGGGAAGAGGCGTCGCAAACTTTTTCTTGGGGTTGGCAGACGCGCTGTCCGTCATCCTGCCCTGTATCATCATTTTCTATCTTATCATGCGGGTCATTTACCGCAGGCGCGACCTCGGGCATAACAGAGACACCCTTCCCCTTCGCGCTTGGAAGAAATTCGCGGGCTGTACCTATCAGCCCCTCAAACGGTATGCGGAAAGCTATCTGCAATTTTACAGAGAGCATAGGGCGATCAAGATCTGCTGGATCATGGTCTGGCTCTTCAATTTCAACCTTATCAGCATTGCCGTCGAGTTCTTCGCCTTCTACTTTTGCTTTGCCATCAAGTTCAATGTCGGCGATATCTTCCATCAGCTCGGGAAACTTCTCATAGACCTCAATGTCGCCTTCCGTTACTTCCCGTGGTGGACGCTTCTCCCGCTCTTCCTATGGCTCTTCAATCGCTGGCGGAGAAAGTTTGCCGTGAACAGGCTCCGGCACATGGAAGCGCGGAACTGCGGATTTATCAATGAACTACCTATCGTCTCTATCACCTGCGGGAGCATGGGAAAGAAGAAAACCACGGCAATTACGGATATGGCACTTTCGCAAGCCGTCATGTTCCGACAAAAGGCTCTCTCTATCTTGCAAGAGAACGACATGAAATTTCCATACTTCCCGTGGATTTCCTTTGAGGATGAATTGAGGAAGTGTATGGAACACGGAACGGTCTACAATCTCGCCACCGTCAAGGGCTGGGTGGAGAAAAAGCGTCGCCGTTTTTTGCATCACGGGGATGCCGCCCTCCAGCTCTATGGCTATGACGTGGGAAGATACGGGCTTGTGTATGACGATGCTTTGAAACATACGACGTTGTTTGAGGTGCTGTCTACCTATGCGCAGGCGTATTTCATCTTCGTTATGCAGAGCAGTCTTATTATAGCGAACTACTCTATCCGTGACAGTGGGGAAACCTTTTCTGCGGGCAACTTCCCGACATGGTATGCCGATTTCTTCCCGGGACATACGGAAACGGAGGGAAGATTCGCCCATATTTTGGACTTTGACGTTCTCCGTCTCGGCAAAAAAGTTATGGAGAACAACCCGAAGGCAGGCAGTTTTGAGTTCGGGGTCGTCGTCATATCGGAAGTAGGCAAAGAGCGCGGGAACAACCTCGAATTGCAGGAGAAGAAAAAGAAGGACGAGGAAACCAACCAAAAGAACGACCTTTTCAATGCTTGGCTCAAAATGTGCCGCCATAGCGCGACGGTAGACAATTTCCCGTTTATTAAGGTATTTACCGACGAACAGCGACCGGAGAGCTGGGGTGCAGACGCACGCGACCTTGCCGACGTTCTCCATATCGTTGACTGTTCGGATAGAAAGCTGGCATATCCGTTCTACACGATAGAGGAAATGCTCTCGGAGTGGGCGTTTAATCGCTTCATCAACCTGTATTACGATTTCCGCTACCGTCGGGGAGATAATACGCTTCTCGTTCATCTTCTGAAAAGCACGACGGCGTGGATTTGGCGCAGACATATCCGCATCTGTAACAATTACGGCTATTCCGTTCTCAAAATCGAGAAAGAGCGCGGGACGATGGACGGCAAAGCGGAGAACAAAAAGTATTTCCTCATGAACAAGAAAATCTATGCTCGCAGGTTTTCCACGGACTGCTTCTCGGACTACTTCAACGACATGGCGCGAAAAAGCAAAGTAGGGCTGAACGATTATGAGGAGTACGCCACGGAGCGGGCGACGGTGGACGAGCTGAAGATGCAGCATAGCTACTTTATAGACGCACTTTATAAGGGGGTGACGCCGTAATGCCGAGTCCCGAGTGTAAAGTCTACTTCGACGGCAGCCACTACATTGCCATCCCCCATACGACGCGCCCATACCGCCCTCGCAGAAAGCGGAATGAGGAGAAAATCACGGTAAAGCCGCCCGCCGCGAACGAGGATATAACCGAAGATAATGATACCATGTCCGAGGGTGTGACGGAAAATGGGCATACCATGTCTGAAACTTCCCCCTCGGAAACGGATGACGCGCAAGAGACTCTTACGCCCATAGAACGCATGGCAAAGGAAGGTGCGCCCATATCGGACGCGCCTTCTCCGCCTGCCGCAGGCGGCATTCTCAATGAACAGGGAGATGTCCGCGTCATGACGAAACGGGAGCTTTTCAATGAAGTTTACAAGGAAAATGTCTACAAAAAGTATAGTGAGCGCAAGGCGGCACTTATGAAAGCAATGCGCCCGTATTTCAAGACGGAGGATGCGGCAAAAAATTATGTGGAGAGCAATCTGGAAAGGAAAAAGCGCAATTTGATCGCCCGTAGGATAAGGCTCACGCGCAAGGCAAATTTGCAGGATTTCAATTACTTTGTCACGTTTACCTACGACGGCGCAAAGCACACCGAGCAGAGCTTTCGCAAGAAATTAAAGAACTGTTTGGGGCATTTTTGCACAAGAAAAAATTGGCGATATATTGGTGTGTGGGAGCGATCTCCCGAAAAACAGCGGCTACATTTTCACGGGATCTTCCATATTCCCGAGGGAATGATGCCGGGATATTTGGTTGAGAAAAACGATTACAATTTCAAATCGCACTGCCGCACGACGACCGTGCAAAACACTTATTTCAATGAACGCTTCGGAAGGAGTGACTTTGAGCGGATCATTGATAACGTTCGTATAGGCGATGCGCTTTCATATATTATGAAGTATATAGAAAAGAGCGGCGAGAAGATCGTCTACTCAAAGGGGCTACCGCAATTTTTCATTTCGGATATTATGGACGAGGACGTTGTATGTCCGTGCGGGCTTGAGGATAAAAAACTTTTACTTTACGATGATTTTATATGTTGGGATGAAGGAGAATACATAGGTGTGGTGGGGGAAGAGACAATAAAAAAGCTACGAAAGGCAAATTAGAGGAGTAAAATTTCCATTTGTAACAAAAATATCATGGTTAAAGGGGATAAAAGTGGCCTGCAGTGGTTGACAAAACCTACGAGTGGGTATATACTATATGTGTCAGGTATTCCCATGGGGAATATAAAATGATAAAAAGGAGGGTTAAATATGGCGACAGTTTCATTCAAAGAAGATGTTGTTGTCCGCGATCAGAAGAAAGCGGAGGAAATTGCACGCGCATTAAAGCAGCCTCGGGATAAGACTCTGCAACCTTCCCAGCCGGATCCACTTCCGAAGAACGCGGGTGCAATATGGTTCAATCGTTGCGAGAAATAATTGAATTGGAAGAATACGACGAAGCCTCTTTCAAAGAGGCTTTGTCTACGTTTATCTGCGTAAAACCAGAAGAGGAAGATTCCAAAGACGTGATGCGTTTTCTTGCGGAAGATGCGATCCCCATGGAACGGGCAGGTCTCACGCGCACCTATCTCATTGTGGATGATGAAAAGTGGGCGCAGGGGATTTTGCAGATCAACGGGTATTTTTCCATAGCTCTCAAGGTGCTATACTTTGATAAGGGACTTTCAAAGGATGTAATATCTGAAATTTCCGGAGACGAGAGCCGAAAAAATTGCCCCGCATATTTGATAGGGCAACTTGCCCGAAGTGAAAATGCGCCCAAAGGGAGCGGAAGCAAATATCTAAATATAGCTTTGGAATACATATTGAAAGCAAGCGAATTAGTAGGGGGCAGGTTGATATATTTGGATTGCAAGCCGGGCAAGAAGAAGTACTATACGGATTACGGCTTTCGGTTTTTGCAGGACAAGCATAAAAGCGACCTCATTCAAATGTACTGTGTCCTGTAAATGAATACAAGACAGAAAAATCGGGCATAAAACGAAAGTTTACGCGGCGGAATATGCGGGGCGATTCGTAGCGTGTCAGCGAGAACGCCCCGCCCGCCGCGTTTCGTTTTCCACATTTTTGTTGTTTGTTGCGTTTACAGGGCGTGTGCTTGTCCGCGCCGCGAAGCGGCGCGCTTGTATTAGACAAGCACACGCCCTGTAGCCACTCTCTAAACTCTTCCCCAAAATTTCCCCGATTTTATCCCATATTCTTTTTTGCTTTGATCGGCACAAAAAAAGGCGGACCGAAGCCCTCCTCGTAAATAAAAAGTTTGTAAGCGTTTCAGCGGTCGTATAAACAAAACCGCGGGTATTGCATGACAAATGCGGGCGTTTTCCATACGTCCCACGTTTCCATCGTCAGAGTGTTTTGGTGTTTAATGATAGCGGGAACGCCGGCAAGCGATAGTTGCAAATACGTCATGTAGACGCATCGGATATCTATGTCGCTACATTCGATGAATACATTTCTCGCATAGTTCACGCCTTTGCTTCTCAATACGTCCAATGCCGCAAGGGGCATTACGCCGCTTCCACAGCATGGATCGCAAATTGTAAGAATTTCATTTCGCGCTTTTTCGGCGTTTTCTCCCACCGTGACCCGCGCCATAAATTCTGCAATATAGTTTTTGATTTCGTCGTTCGGGCCTGTGTTTTTGTTGCCATAGCATTGCAGGATCTTCTTTTGCCGAATGGAATACTCCATAGTGAAAAACGGCACATCGGGCGCATCGGCTTTTCTGAGGAAGAAGATGAGGCTCTGTTCGTTTGCGAATTTTTCATCATAGTTCATGTGTCCTACGCAGTGATGGAGGGCGATGCCTTCTCTTACGAGATCGGCAGGCTCCGAGGCAAGGATAATGACGAATGCGCCATAGGTTTGTTGGAGGCCTCTGTATTTTTCTGCAATGCGCACAAAATTGAAATAGCGTTCGTTGTGCTGGATGGCTCTTGCAAGGTCTTTTTCGTTGCGCTCGGCTTCCATCTGTGCCATGCGTTCCGCCCGCTCTTGTTCCGCCCGTGCCTCGTCTGCGGCTTTGAGTATGCGATATTCTTCAATGCGCCTGTCGTGCCAAAGCGTGAAGTCGTGCGGGAGAAGGTTTTTTTCTTCGGTCATGTCGAGTTTGAGATAGTCACATGCGATCATGTAGTCGCGGTAGTGTGATAACGAAATTTGCTGTTTTTCGGTATAGGCAAAGAGCTTGAGCAGATCTTTTGCTTTGAAATATTTCCGTACGATCTTCATGTATTCGTCATGATAGAGCATTTTCTTTTTTTGCTCGAAGTTTTGTATTTCGTCAAGCTCTTTCCCAGTAGTATAGGCTTTCATCACGGTGGAAACATAGTAGAATCTTTCCCCGCTCAGTTTTTCCCTGTTGCGCGCAAGCCATTTGCAAAACGCTTTATCTTTCGCGGCTCGCTGCAAAATGGTCTTGCTGTCCCAATATCGCCCGAGTCCGAGCTTTAAGAGATATTCTTCCTGCGGATATTGTTCATAGAGGCGAAGATAGGAGAGAATATCACTCCCGTGGAACAGTTTGTAGGCACTGTATTTGAATGCGGGAAATTTGTCTATCACGTTCAGATTGACAACGGGCGCAAACGGATCATAATATTTTGCATCCGCTCTATCCCAAATTCCTGTTTCGTAGTTTCTGCGATAATTCTGTAAACCTTCCGCATACCAGCCGACGCAGAAGCCCGAGCCGTAGTAACTGTATTCCATGTCCTTCACATAGCATTTTTCGCTATGCAACCCGTGAACGGCGACCTGTTTGAAGTACCACGATTTCTTGTGGCTCCTTACGGCAACGGTAATTTTGACAAGCTCGCCCTTTTGGATTACGAGATAGGAGAAAAAGCGAACGTGGGAAACTTGATCGTACCACTGCTGGTCCAATGCTCGGATCTTTTTTTCGATTGTTTTCGGTATAGGTTTGATTTTCTCGATATTCATTTTTGATTTGTGAATTAAGCCAACGTCTTATTGTTTGGGCGTGACAGCGTTTGGGTGCGCACCAGCAGAACAGTT
>CANREM010000026.1 GCA_947629675.1 uncultured Clostridia bacterium | reverse complement strand
CGCGTGGCGCACGGACTAGTAATCAAGGGCTATGCCCGAAAATGAAGAACCGCCGGCTATGCCGGCGGGTTTCTTTTATTTCTTTGCAAACCCCTTCATGATCTCGAAGAGTTCGGGCGAGATGACATGCTCGATGCGGCAGGCGTTCTCCTCCGCGAGTTTCTCGTCCGCGCCCATCCGCATGAGGAGCTGTGTGATCACGCGGTGGCGTTCGTAGATGTCGGACGCCTTCTCCTCTCCGCGGGCGGTGAGCGTGATCTCGTCCGAGCCGTTCACCGTGATATACCCCTTCCCGAGGAGCAGCCCGACGGCGCGCGAGACGCTCGACTTCGCATAGCCGAGTTCCCCCGCAATGTCGATGGCATGCACGCTTCCCCCCTTCTTATTGAGAAGCAGGATGGTCTCGAGATACATTTCTTCCGATTCGTGCGTCCTCATTTCTTCCCCCTTCGCATGCGGATGCCCGGTTTATTTTTTGAAGAGCCGCGCGAAAAATCCCTTCTTCTCGTGCGGAAGGGTCTCGGCGGAGAGGACATGATAGCCCATCTCCTCGATGGCGGCCCTGACGGCCTCGAGGCAGTCCTCCTCGGCGGAGAACGTCGTCTCCCCCTTCGCGGCGGAGGAGGTGACCTTCTTTGCATCGGGTGCGGCCTTTCTTACAGCGTCGTTGACATGCGCCTCGCACATGCCGCAGTGCATCCCCTCTACCTTTAATTTGAAATCATACATGATGTTTATCTCCTTTTTGAGTTCGCCATCGCGAACGATTGTACCAAAAATTTTGCACTTTGTCAAGATGTAAGGGAAAATTTTCGGACTTCGTATTGGGGGATGCTTCGGAGATATGCTCGCGTGGACTGCGTATTGGCAATTCGGCTCAGCATGACGCGACGCTCAGGATGACGCGGTGGCACATCGGACTTTGTATTGGGGGATGCTTCGAGGATAGGCTCGCATGGACTGCGTATTGGCAATTCGGCTCAGCATGACGCGACGCTCAGGATGACGCGGTTCACCCATGGACTTTGTATGAGGGGATCCTCTCGGGGCTGCGCCCCTCGGGATGACACGTTTGACACATGCGGGACACCCCACCCCCCTTCTCCCACGGAGGGGGGTGACGGACTACGTATTGGGGGATGCTTCGGGGAGAGGCTCGCATGGACTGCGTATTGGCAATTCGGCTCAGCATGACGCGACGCTCAGGATGATGCGGATGGGATGACGGGATGACGCGGGAGGCCTTTACCCCCTGCATTCTTATAAATAAAACTCGTTTGATTGCAAAAACTGAGGGCGGAGAGAGTATGGGCAATCAGACGATTTGGTTTAAGAGGGCACCGCGCATCGTCGCGACGAGCAGTGTTGCGGGGCCGAAGGAATGTCAGGGGATCGTGGGGAGGTACGTCGAACGCGCGCTCTCGGACGACATGTTCGGAGAAAGCACCTTCGAAAAGGCGGAATGCAAGATGCTCTCCACCGTCATCGACGGGGCGATTGCAAATTCGGGGCTTCGCCGCGACGAGGTGGACATGATCGTGTCGGGGGATCTTCTCAACCAGATCATCTCCGCAAGTTTTGCCGCCCGCGACTTCTCCATCCCCTTCCTCGGGGTGTACGGGGCCTGTTCCACGATGGCGGAATCGCTCGCCGTCGCCGCTGCGTTCATCGACGGCGGCTTTTGCAAAAATGTCGTCGCGGCCACGGGAAGCCACTTCGCCTCCGCCGAGAGACAGTACCGCTATCCCTTGGAGCTTGGCTGCACCCGCCCTCCGCAATCCCAGTGGACGGTCACGGCCGCGGGCGGCGTGCTTGTCTCCCAAAAGGGCGAAGGGGTAAAAATTACGGCGGCGACCCTCGGGAAGGTGGTGGACTTCGGCGTGACGGACGTCAACAACATGGGGGCCGCCATGGCACCTGCGGCGTGCGACACCATCCTTGCCCACTTCCGCGGGACACGCGAGGAACCTGAGGACTATGACCTCATCGTGACGGGCGACCTCGGCGCGCTCGGCAGCAGGATCCTGAAAGACCTCACCTGGGAAAAGGGATTGGATATTTCCAAAAATCACGTGGACTGCGGCGAGATCGTCTACAACGTCATCGAGGATGAATTTCAGGGGGGAAGCGGTGCGGGCTGTTCCGCCGTCGTACTTTGCTCCTATCTCTATAAAAAGCTCATGACGGGAAGCCTTCGCCGCATCCTGTTCGTTGCGACGGGCGCGCTCCTTTCCACCATCTCCTCGGGGCAGGGAGAGAGCATCCCCTGCATCGCCCATGCAGTCGTTCTGCAGCGTTGAAATTTGGCCCGAAAAGCCTCCCTTGACGAAATTTCCCCCACCCATGTCCAAGGATAGGTACATAGCTATGGAATATTTCGAGATCGTATTCATGTTTCTGAAGGCGTTTGCGGTCGGCGGACTCATCTGCACCGTTGCCCAACTCGTCATCAATTTTACAGACCTCACAGCGGGAAAGATCCTCGTCATCTTCATGCTCGCAGGGGTCGCACTCACCGCCCTCGGGCTGTATCAGCCGCTCGTGGACTTTGCGGGCGCAGGCGCGACAGTGCCCATTTCGGGGTTCGGATATCTCCTTGCAAACGGCGCGATGAAGGGCGCGCGCGAGGGACTTTTCGAGGCACTCACAGGCCCCCTCGCTGCGGCAAGTGCAGGCGTCTCGGCGGCGGTCGTGTTTTCCTTCCTGATGGCCCTCATCTTCAAGTCGCATACAAAGTATAATTGAGGGAAGTTTTCCACGGCGGGAAGTCATAAAATTCCGCCCTTTTTCATAAAATTAGGTGGAAAAGTGTCAATAACTCCCCATTTCAGCGGGTTGAACAATATTCATTCCGGTGTAATAATTTGAAAAGTTCGGAGAAGAATTCCACAATTTATCAACATTTGTCCCCGAAAATTCCACGTTTCGACAAAAAAACACATGTTTGACGGAAAAATCGCATTTTCGTTTTCCACATTTTGAAAAAATCTGTGGATATTTATTTTTTGCCCAAAAAAACGTTGACAAAAACTTTCAAAGCGGATATAATAGCAAGGTGTTTGAGGCATGGGGCGAGACATCCCCTCCCCGCAAGACGCGCCATTAGCTCAATTGGATAGAGCGTCGGTCTACGGAACCGAAGGCTAGGGATTCGAGTTCCTTATGGCGCACCAAAAAACGACCCATTTGGGTCGTTTTTTTTGTACCAACGGGAGGTTAGGGGAGATGTCACTTTAATGACAGAGGGGTTATAAAACCCTTTCCCCCGCTTCGCGGGTACTTTCCCCTACGGGGACAGCAAGAATAAGGTGATGCTTCAACTACGTTCAGCATGACGAATTTAGAAGCTCAACCCTCATCAGTCCGTAAACGGACAGCTTCCCCCTTCATATGGGGGAAGCCTTGGACTGGACTTCGTATGAGGGGATCCTTCGACTTCGGCTTCGCCTCCGCTCAGGATGACGCGAAGGGAGAGGCAGGATGACGCGGAATGATGCGGGACGCCCCACCCCCCTACCCCCCTCCCACGGAGGGGGCAAGAGACGTTCCCCTCCCATGGAGGGGCAAGGGACGCCCCTCCCGAGGGAGAGGTGCTATTTGTTGTTTTTATATAGTATGTGATACTTGCAATTCCTCTTGATTTTTGTTATAATGATAAAGTAGATTCGATAATGGAATTTGATACACCGAAGCCATAAGGTAGTGAACGGAAGGAGTAACTACTAAATGAAAAAAGACTGGAGCAACTTTACATTTATTGATTTATTCGCGGGCATAGGTGGAATACGTCTTGGCTTCGAGCATGCAGGCGGGAAATGCGTATTCTCCTCTGAATGCGATCCGTATGCCTGTAAAACTTATATGGCTAATTTCGGAGAAATGCCGGCCGGAGATATTACAAAAATCGATGCGAACAGCATTCCCGATTTTGATATACTTCTCGGCGGTTTCCCGTGCCAAGCATTTTCGATCATGGGCAAACAGGAAGGTTTTGCAAACGAAACTTGCGGGACGCTTTTTTTTGATATAGAACGAATACTCAAGGCAAAACGCCCTCCTGCTTTTATGCTGGAAAATGTGAGAAATTTGGCCTCACACGATGCCGGCAAGACGTACAGGATCATTTATGACCATCTTAAAGCATTAGGATATCATGTGCATGCAAAGGTCCTTAACGCACTTGATTATGGTGTACCGCAAAAGAGAGAACGGATCATCATCGTAGGTTTCTTGGATGATGTAAAATTTGAATTCCCCGCCCCCATCCCCGTCGCAAAGCGTAAAACGCTGAATGAAATTTTTGAAAACAATGTCCCGCAAAAATATTATGTCAACGAACAGATACAGCAGTCAAGATTGCAAAGGATCAAGGATAAGAATTTTCCGAAACCATATATTTCGCATGAAAATAAGGCGGGGAGCATCACACCCCATCCTTATAGTTCCGCGCTCCGCGCAGGGGCATCGGCAAACTATATTTTGATCAATGATGAAAGACGTCCTACCGAGAGGGAAATGTTGAGGATACAGGGATTCCCCGATACTTATAAAATTGTGGTCTCCTATTCGCAAATGAAAAAGCAATGCGGGAATACTGTCGCCATTCCCGTTATAGAGGCGGTGGCAAAACAAATGATAAAAGCATTCAATAACTATTACGGAGGAAAAGAATAATGCCAACTCGGGAAGAGGCCAAAAAGGCGTTGGACACCGTGATCAGCAAATCGCGGGTACATCTTTATAAACCCATTCAAATCGCAGAAATTTTATATCGGGACAGGGTTTACAAGGACATTGACTTGCTAAAACTTGAAGATTATCGGAACAAGAGCAAGAAATGGAGAGATGATATTTGCCAAGAATTACTCGGCAGAAAATGCACAAGCAGTGCGCGATTCCAGGATGACTTATTCAACGCCAATGCAGTTCCTCCCATTATGATCAACGAACTTGGCAAGGAAAATCGCAGTACGAATGGTGCCGTGGAAGCATATATTTATAATCGCTTTACCAACAAACACACCCAATTGGCAGAGGCATTAAAGTATTGCCATCAAAGCAACAGAGATACATTTTTTGTGAAGGATTTTATCGACTCCTTTTGGAAAGAAGCGGGGCTGAAAAGAAGTGTGGATAAAGTATATGAAATCGTTGTATACGCGCTTTTTACCACGCTTGTAGATGCCCTCGACCTGAAAGTAGAAGTGTCGGTCGATGCCGGCCGCTACGAAATTTTGTCGGATTTTACGGACTTTTCAAAGAAGGTCATGTGTATAGATTGCTCCTCCCCCACTTATGTGCAAAATGCTCGCGTATACCGAGTGGGAGTAACCAATGCCGCCGACCGAGGATTAGACATGTATTCCAATTGGGGACCGGCGATCCAAATCAAGCACCTATCGTTGGACGAAGAACTCGCTGAAAGTATTGTCGAAAGCGTGTCAAGCGATAAGGTCGTCATTGTATGCAAGGATGCCGAAAAGGGCTTGATCCTTTCACTTTTAAGTCAAATCGGATGGCGAAGCCATATCCAGAGCATTGTTACGGAATCAAATTTAATTGATTGGTATAACCGTGCTTTGAGGGGCAAATATCGGGATATTTTGGCTGAGCCGCTATTAGAATGCCTGTGCAATGAAATTTTACAGGAATTTCCATCTTTGGATAACACCCCGCAAGCAATCAAAGACAGACACTACGAAAATATAAAAGATACGTTTTGGTCGTAAGATTAAAAACTTTTCCCGCCGCGCCGCCCCTCGGGCGGCGCGGCGTCGAGATGAGGAGAGGGATATCGCGGTCGCCCCACCCCCTTTCGCAGGGACTTTCCCTTTCAGGGACAGCGAGAGCCTACCCTCATCAGTCACGCAGAGCGTGACAGCTTCCCCCATGGATGGGGGAAGCCTTTGCTGCGGTGATGCTTCAACTACGTTCAGCATGACGGTTTGGAATGTCAACCCACCCCCCTACCCCCCCTCCCATGGAGGGGGCAAGCGGTGTTCCCCCTCCCGAGGGAGGGGGTGACGGACTTCGTATAGGGGGATCCTTCGATCGCTCCGCTCCTCAGGATGACATCGTAGGACTAGGCAGGAGGAAGCGGGTGCCCTCATCAGTCACGCGGAGCGTGACAGCTTCCCCCATGGATGGGGGAAGCCTTGGACTTCGTATGAGGGGATCCTCTCGGGGCTGCGCCCCTCAGGATGACGCGGGACACCCCACCCCCCCTACCCCCCTCCCATGGAGGGGGCAAGCGGTGCCCCCCTCCCGAGGGAGGGGGTGACGGACTTCGTATAGGGGGATCCTCTCGGAGCTGCGCCCCTCGGGATGACATCGTGGGACTAGGCAGGAGGACGCGGGTGCCCTCATCAGTCACGCGGAGCGTGACAGCTTCCCCCATGGATGGGGGAAGCCTTGGACTTCGTATGAGGGGATCCTCTCGGGGCTGCGCCCTTCGGGATGACATCGTAGGACTAGGCAGGAGGACGCGGGTGGTCAACCCTCGCATGTTAAGAAAAACCGACGAGGAAACTCGTCGGAAATCGGTGATTTTTTGCTTCAGCGGGTCTTGCCGGGAGAGCGGGGCGGGACGGTGTATGAGGAAGCGGTGTCGGTGTAGATGTTCGTATAATACTTGACCTGTCCGCCGTTGACGCGCTGTTGTGCAGAGTCCGCATTCTCCCGTGTGCGCTTCAGGACTTTTTCGACATACTCTTCGACCGAATCGGAGAAATCGGGGGTGGTATAGACGTGGGTCACGCAGTAGGGTGCCGCGTCGCTACCCCGATACAGTACCATGGGTGTATTCCTTCGGGGGAGCAAAGCGGCGCGTTTGGCGCGGTTCTTCGCCTTGACGATGCGCACGATGAGAACGGCGATGACGATCGCTGCGATCAGGATAAAGATCGCCTGTGCGACGACGATCCAGAATACGGCACTCCTGACATCCCATTGTACTCCGAAAAAGTTATACATGCTCATCCTCCCTGCGCGAAATTCTCGGCACGTTTCCGTCCGATTTTCCCTTCGGCCGCGTTCCTTTTTCCCATTATAGCACATTTTTCATCAAATGGAATGATTTTTTTAAGAAAACTAACAATTCCTTACAATTTACCTTAAAAATAATTTTGGACATTTTGTCGAAATATGTTATACTGAAGCCATGATAAGACAAGTTGTGGGAAGAAAGCTCCTCATCGTGGAGGACAATAACAGCGTCCGTAAGGAGACCAGAGATTATTTTTTGAGGCGGGGAAACGAGGTCGTCGCCGTCGCTACCCTTGCCGCGGCGCAGGCCGCCATTGCGGGCGGGCAGTTCGACGCCGTCATTCTGGACCTCATCCTGCCCGACGGCGAGGGGCTGGAACTCTTCGGCTCCGGTCCCCTTCCGCCCGTCATCATCATGACGACGCTCTCCGACGAATACGACATGCTCGAGGGTTTTTCCTCGGGTGCGGCAGATTACGTCGTAAAGCCCTGCCCCATGCCCGTGCTTGAGGCGCGGCTCTCCCTCCGCCTGCTCCCCGCAATGGATGCGGAGATCTCCGCTTGCGGGCTGACCCTGAATGCGGCGACGCGCAAAGTTTTCTACGGCGATAGGCAGATCCGTCTCACGGGAACGGAATTCAATACTCTCAAATTCCTCATGGAACACGCGGGAGAGTTCTTCCGTACGGACGAGATCTATGAGAGGGTATGGCAGGAGCCGAGCCTCAAGTCAAACGCGATCCGCTATCACGTCTCAAATCTTAGGCAAAAACTTCTTGCCGCGACGGGGAAGAGCCTCATCGTCGCCGAATACGGCAAGGGATACAGCTTCATCGACGGTGGAAGATCATGATAAGAAATTTGAAACGTCACCGGGCATTTCTCGTATTTTGCACTACGATCCTCCTCTCCGCGGTCATCATCACCTCCGTCCTCACGGGGATGAGCATGCCGCCCGCCGCGTCCCTCTCCGAGAGTTGGGCGAGCTATAACGGCGGGGAGCCTGTGGCTGCCGTGCGCATCGGGGACTTTGACGGTCTCGCCTCGCTCACCTATGCGAACTATACGGCGGGAGAATACGTCCTCCCTGCGAGCAAGACCCTTCCCAAGGGGGAGCTCGTGGAACTCACTTCTCACGTTCCATCGCCCGGGAAAGGGACCTATCAGTTCGTCATCTCGCACGTCGATGCGGACGCCGAGAACGCCAAAGCCCGTTTCCGTGAAGTAAAAGAAAAATATCTCGGGCTGGACGGGAATTTGCATCTGACCGTCTATATCCCCACCGTCTTTGCGGCGTGCGTCGTCTATCTCGACAACACCATCGTGGATATGGCCGGCTCTCTCTCCGATTACAATTTCATCGATTATAACGAAAATTACACCGGCAAAATGGAGAAACACGACAGCGGGACCAAGGGGATCTACATCGACGTCACGCTGTACGGAAGGCGCGTCGAGGGGATCGGACACGGGGTGGAAGAGGGACACACCGTCACCATCCACTTCGAATCGGCGGGGCATCTTCTCTCGGGCATGCGCGGGACGCCCTATGTGGGGACGGAGCGCGAGGTGCGCGGATTTGTCGGGGGCAATCTCTCCCTCGCCACGGCGGGGGCGGTCGTCGCGGGGATCGCGCTCGGCATTTTTGTCTTTTTGTGCCTCCTGAAGCGCACGCTCTCCTTCCTGCCGCAGTTGGGTACGATGGCGGGCGTGTTCCTCACCTGTCTTTCGCGCATCCTCCTCTGGGGTTCGACGACCTATCCTTACCTCCTCTCGGCTGCGGGGATGCTCGGCCTCTCCTTCATCATCTTTGCGCCCACGATCGTGATGCGCGTCCGCATCAAAAAATTCCCCGTCTGGGCTATACTTGCCGCGATCGGCGGGGTGAATATCGCCCTGCACGTCGTGATGGCGGTCGTCCCGCCCGCTGCGTTTGCCGCGCTCCATATCTATAGGATCGTCATTAGCATCTTCCTCTCGGCGTCTGTCCTCGCCGTCACGGGATATTCCGCCTTCAAAGAGCGATGCGGAGCATTGGATGTCGTCCTCCCCGTCCTCGCCGCGGAGGCCTCTGTCGTCATCCCCTTTATTCCCCTCTGGACGTTGACGACCTATACCATGCCCGTGATCTACTTCTTCTATTTGATCCTCATCGTGACCATCGCAGTCTTTTTCAAGGAGTTTGTGACGGCGGAGCGGACGAGCCAATATCTCACGAACAACCTTCACGACGAGGTCGCCCGCAGAACGGCGGATCTCCGCGCCGTCATCGAGGAACGCGACAAGATCCTGCGATATATCTCGCACGATATGCGCAAGCCCATCGTCAGCGTCGAACACTATATCTCCGAGCTCGGGGCGGCAGAAAGAGACCCCGTGCGGAAGAGGACCTTCGAGACGGTTCAAAATAAGATCGATTCGGTGGACAAGAGCCTCGTCGAATTGCAGAAATATGCCAAACTCAACTTCTCCCCGGAGGAAGCGCGTGCCAATGACATTGCCCCCATTCTGCGTAGCGTCTATGACGCACTCTCCCCCGACTGCGAAGCGAACAATGTGCTGCTCCACCTGCAAACGTCGGAAAATATCGTCTATTGCCGCAAGAATACCCTCGTCGCCGTTCTCAATAATCTCATCTTCAACGCCCTCGAACATGCCGAATGCGAGAATATTTATCTCGCAAGCACGCGCTCGCGGAAGCGTTGCCGCATCACCGTCTCCGATGACGGCAAGGGATTGACGTCCGACGACAGCGACATCTTTGCCCCCTATGAGACAAAGGGACAGGTCGGGGGAAATTTAGGCCTTGGACTGTATATCTGCCGTGACCTCGTTCACGGGATGGGCGGCGAACTCTCTTACTCCCGCAAAAACGGGAGAACGATCTTTTGCATCATCCTCCCGCCCGCATGAGCAATTAAGAAATTTTTCAAACGCCGCGAAAAATTGTTGCATTTTTACGGCGTTTATTGTAAAATGAGTTTGGTCTGCAGAGATGGCGGAGCGGCTGAACGCGCACGATTCGAAATCGTGTTATGCAGGAATGTATACAAGGGTTCAAATCCCTTTCTCTGCGCCAAGTGGGACGTAAGTTGAACATAACTTGCGTTCCACTTTTTATGCGAAAAGCGAGGACAAACAGCCCCCGCTTTTTTCTCATAATTCAAAGCCCTTTTTGAAAATATCGAGCGCATGAGATGTAGCACCCACCATATCCGCCCGTTCACATATAGCAAAGTGATATTTCAAATATAGCTCAAAAGTATCGTCGTCCATCGTAGCTATTGTTTCTCGTAGAACTCTGGAAAATCCATCCGAGGCGACATAGTGCAATCGAGTTGTAGGAAATACGGACATTACTTCATCAATATCTTCCTTGCGAACAAACTCAAATAAATCCTTTGGTTCCGATTTCGCGGCGAATGTTTTGCCATTCAACAGGCCGTTTTTGATATAATCCGCAACATTGAAGTTCTTTCGCTGAAATCCCTCATCAATTACACTGCCGTCAGAAATAACATATGCCGCAAAAACAATACCGCCTTGCTTTGTGACACGAATAGCCTCTTTAAGAGCTTGTCGCTTATCTTCAATGTTGTAAAGATGATATAGCGGTCCTAACAGGAGGGTAATATCATATTTATTGTCAGGAATAAATGATAAATCCAAAGCGTTTCCTTGCGTGATAGTTATTTTTTCATTCGGCAAAGTATTTTTACGGAAAACTTCTATGTTATGATCGACTAATTCAACCGCATCCACCGTATATCCTTGACGGGCAAGCGTATGAGAATACCGCCCCGTTCCTGCACCGATTTCAAGCACACATGCCCCGGAGCGTATGTATTTTTCTATATAGCGCATTGTCGTAAGGAACTCAACTGCTCCATGTTTTGTGGTTAAACGGCAATCTTCATCATAGCTATTGTAAAAATCTATTATGAAATCGTATGTTTCCATTTGTCATATTCTCGCAATTTGCAATTTCGTGCAATCATTATAGCATTTATTTGTCTATCCTGCAATCAGTTTGAACGCGTTACATTTTATAAGAACAGTCAATTTGGCATTTAGGCGTGAGCTTGTCTATGACAAGCGCGCCGCTACGCGGCGCGGACAAGCTCACACCTGCAACCGAACGAACAGGCGGAAAAACAGACCTTGAACGCCGCGAGGAAGGGCGGCCGCCGCTGAACCGCTTGGCGATCCGCCCTTCTCTTGCTCGTCGGCACATTTCAAATATCCCCGTTTTCGCCGCCGTTTTTCCTTTTCTGTTGTTGGGGCGTTCGGCTTTTCCGCTCTGCCGCATATCACCCTTGTGGAAAACTTAAAAATTTCCCAAAAAATTTTCGGAAA
>CANREM010000025.1 GCA_947629675.1 uncultured Clostridia bacterium | reverse complement strand
ATCAAACCACAAGATATGGGATTTTTCAAGGTGAACGATTTGCCTCTGACTCCGTCATTCGTTGGTTCGAATCCAGCTACCCCAGCCAAATTGGGATGATCCAAACTTCTTTGTGATTCAAAGAATGTTGGATCATCTTTTTCTATGGAAGAGTCAAAACTACAAAACAGAGTGACTTGCGGTTACAAGCTGTTCCCGCTTGCGCTGCTATATCCCACAAAAATTCTACTTTTTTTCGGGAATCCCGTTTTAGATTTATGACTTTTTTAGCCTTTTTCCGATCATCTTTCTTAAAATTTCTATAAACCGATCTTATTTGTGCGATCCCTACAATGTCACCCTTCGGCTATGCCGTGCAGCGAGGATTTTTAGCCGAAGCAGTAAAAAACCGCGGGCAGAGCCTGCGGCTTGAAGAAGCGATTTGATCGGGATGAGAGTCAGTCGTCCTTTCGGGAAGCGGCTCTCTTCTTCTTTTGTGATTTCACGCGGGATCTTCGCAACTTGTCGTCCTCGACGAGATGATCCTCCACTTCGTCACGTAGATCCTCCGACATCTTTCGGATCTCTCGAATCTGTCCGATGACATCCACAATAACGGTCACGACAGGCGCCAGCAACGCAAAGACCACGGCGAGCACCTGCACCGACCAGAACGACAATGTTTCGCCGAAGATTTTTTCAAAGATGCTCCAAGAGGAGTTGAGAATGGAGAACACGGCGACCACGGTGCCGAGAATGGCCACAAAGACGCCGATGCGTGCCTTCCGTCGGGCATGGAACTTCTCATCGCGGGAATTGATACGCGTTACATACATCTCGCACGTCTCCTGTACTGAGTTCAAATCGCGAGAAAAGCTCGTATACAGGGTCTGGATCTTATAGGTTCGGTAGAGTAGCGCGTAATAGTCATTCACATGTTCGACTTCGGAGGGCAACAAAAAGAAGGCGCGGAATTTAAGATTGACGGCGTCTGCGCGGCAGGCGTTTGCCGCTTTGAGCTGTTCGTTCATAACGGTGTAGTCCAGGGAGAGCCTGTCGAGCTTGCCCATCTCGCCAATTGACTTCATGAGTGCAAATCTCTGGTGCAAAACATGCAAAAATAGAGTCAGATATGTCGTTTTGAGTTTGGAGGAGAATGCGTCGCGGAAAAAATCGTCTGTGTCCGCCTCTCCGGTCAAAAAGCTGAGATTGATGGCGCCATTGTAGGAAGCAGTCCAATAAGAGTTTTCAAACTGACGCAAAATATAGGGATTTTTGCCCTCCGTGAGTGGGAAGCGATAGGAAGCCTTGTAGTTCTTGCGCAGGTGAAACAGAAGCTCATCTAAATCGTCGGGCTTTCCGTCGAGAAGGAGATAGGAAAACACAATGCCCTTCCCCTCCGAATCCTGCGGGCCGCCACAACCTTTGATGTCCTCTACGACCCCGATCTCGGTATAGATCTTTTCAAGCAACTCATGCAAACCAAACGTGTGAGTGACCGAGGTGAGGACACCGTCTACATTTTCTTTTGCCGTAAAGGAAAAGCTGCTCCTCTCCGCTTTGCGCTCGCAGAGAAAGTAATTACAGTCGATATAGTCCTCCATCCGCTCGCTCAAATAGGTATATTCGAGGTCGAGAAGACCAACGCCGGATTCAAAGAGATAGACCCTGATCCCCGAAATACAGACGGGGCAGTTCCTTCCTTCCGTCTTAGTGCGAATGGTGAGTTCAAGAGGCACATCCGCGCGGCGCGGAAGACCGAAATAGGCGCGCGCGCCGTATGTCATACGATAGCAATTTACAATTTTTGCCGAGCCGCCCTCCATCTCCATGAGCTCTGCGAGACCACGGCGCAACTGATGGCTCTCCTGACTGAATTGCTCAAAGAGGGGGATCTCCTTCCCTTTGGCATTTATGTAGGAGGCCTTAGAGATGCGTACGCCTTTCGTATCGTAATGGAACGGAAAGATGATATCCGTGAATTGTCGTATGATCTTCTGTTGCATCTTCATTCTCCGCGAATCACTTTCTGCCAGCCGCTGTAACGGTTGGCGATCTCTGCACGATCCGTGATCTTGTAGGCGTGTTTACTGCCTCTGCTGATGAGTGTGCACTCGCAGGGAACTCCGATGTGGCTCTCGACGGCGCCCAGCAGGTTCTCACAATGGATGAAACTGCACGAAAACACATCAATATAGGCAAGCTTCGAGGCAAGTTCGTAGTGCGCGGCAACATGGCTTTGCGCGATCACATTGATCCCCGAACAGAAAGAATATCCCTTGATCTTATCCGTGATGACGACGGGACGCAGAATACCGTCCATTCCGATCGCCGCGGGGAGGGCGTCGAGGAAATGGAAGATGCCGTCGATGTTCCAGTCGATGGGCTGTTTGCTCCTAATCAAATAATGCGGGCCGAAGTCCGCCGACTCATCGATCGTTTTCTGCGCGACCTGCGGGTCGATGGGAAATCTGCGGTCGACGGTGTTGCCATGTTTGAACTGGAATGGAAGCTCCCGCGAAAGCAGTTCTGCCAATTTATCCTCATTGAAAAATCCGTCATACAGAAGATCGACAAAGTAGCACTCGCGCTTTGGGAAGGTATGGATGGTAAAATGTCCGCCCTTCAAAAAGATAAATGCGCTGATCCCGTCGTCTTCCTGCACTTTTCCGTAGTAGTAAGGGACGAGGATGGGAGGCATCACGGCTTTGAGACCGAGCGCATTGATGACTTTATAAATCGTCTCGTAGATGGCTTTAAGGTCGTCGAGCTTCGGGGATCCCGACCCATAGGCGTCGAGCATCACATGTAGCATAAGTCACCTCTTTTGTTGATGTGTTTATTCGGACGGTTCGTCTTTCTCCTCCTGACGGGTCGAGGGGTCTGTGCTGTTCACGATGCTGTCATAGCGGCGGCAACTGATGAGGAAAGGTTCGATCCACCAACGGTTGTTGGAAGTCGTCACATTGGGAATGCAGTAGTATTTTTCGTTGATCATATATGCACGCTCGGAGAGGATCTTGATCTCCTTCTCCCCCGTGTCTTCAGTATAGAAAACCGCAAAGCTATTGATATTGTAACCGTCGCGGTTTTCACTGCGCTCGGAATAGCGCACGACATAGGGATAGATCGGGTCGTAAGATATCTGCTGACCGAGAACCATCTCGCGTTGATAATCCTCATTGTAGATGAGGAAGTAAAGGAGTTGTTTGACATGGAAAAGAAAACGCTTGAAAGTGACGATGTTGACAGTCGCGTCCCCCGGCTTGAAATGCTTGATGCTGTTGATGAAAGAAGCCATGTTGCCCTTCGCGCCATCGGAGACATCCCGATCGAAGCCGTCTTCCTGCATGCTGATGATGCTGCGAAGCGTACGAACCGAGCACAGATACGAACGTCCGATAACGCCTTTGAGGAGCTTTCCCTTTTCCGAAACGACCGTCTTGTGTCCGTCGATCCTCACCAAAGAGGCCGCGAACCGAATAAAGAGTTCGATCAGCTGACCGATCGCAAGACGGGAGATCTCCGCGCTCTTTGCGGCCGCGACTTCATAGAACCGCTCTTCGCATTTCGCAAGGAGAGCCTGCTTATCGACTTCCCCATCCGCCGAGTTCATGCCCCTCATATCGATGCGCGAGAAGATGTCCTCCTTGCATTCCTGATAGGCGATAAGACCGTAGTAGAAGGGAATGATGTGGCGGAAGGTCTTCTCGAGCGCCTTGTTGATCTTGATGACCTTGCTCTCCATAGACTCATCGGACATGATGACCTTATCGATGTTGTGGATGCGCATCGGAAGACTCTCCACGAACTGCGTATTCGAGCGCTTCGCGCTGCGTTCAAGCTCTGCAAGGCCGTCGATGATGCTCTTTGCCATGAGCGTCCTGTTGATCGCGATGATGTTTTTGACGATGGAAGATTTATCGTCGAGATACCGCCGCACAAGCTCCATCTGGTTATGCTGCATGGTTTCATAGGTCGTCTTGATGTGGTCGGCGAACCCTGCCTTGTTGTAGCGAATTTCAAGATTATGCAGGATCTTCTCGAAATAAAAACCATCGGAATCGAGGATGAATTCGAGAAGTTCGGACGGCCCCTCTTCGAGCATAAGGATGGTGAGCACATTGTCCCAGTTGACATCCTCAAAACAGCGGTAACCGAGCTGTTCAAATACTTCTCCGTGCTTGCGGGAATAATTCTCGTAGAACTTTTCCTTCGTCGCTTTCGTGATGGTGTCCGAGACGGAGAGGGAGAGATTCTTGATGTACTTGAAGTCGAGCGAGAAGAGAGACTTTGCGAAGATGGACTTCGGCGCCGTCTCATTATTCGTGATGTAAGAATTCTCCTTGAATTCCTTCAATGGGAGGACTGTCCGAAGCACCTCCCCGCCGTCGACGGAATGATAGGTGAGCCGTGCGAGATTATTCTCCACCACCTCGTAGGAATTGAGATAATAGAGATTCTTCTCCTCGTCCGTGCAAATGAGGCCGAACCCCGGGATGACGACGTCTGTGGGGAGATAGCGGAAGGAATAGGCGTCGCCGTCATGGATGACTTCCACGTTGCGCAGAAGATCGAGGGAATGGTATAGCCCGGAAAAATATTGGGCGAGCTTCGCATTGTCCTTCTCGGCAAATTTTGCACTGTGGAGCCATGTCTTGATAACGCCGCGCAACATAGGGATCTGGATGGAATCCTCGCGGTTTCCGAAGATCCCATAGAAGTAAGAGCGCCTGTCGTGGTTGAGGACATCGAGCTGGATCTCGGTCAAGATGTAAATGATGAGATCGAGGCCGACATCCTCCCCGTTGAAAATGCAAGAGAAGGACTCGAAGACGCGTTCTGCATTGGGGAACGTCGTGTGGATGTTCCCCTCCCGCATGTCGTATTTATATTTGGCGAGCGAGAAGGTGAATGCAAAGACGAGCATGCGGTATAAAACATCGATGCCCTTGACGTCCGCTGCGTCGACCACGTCGTTTTTGAAGATGAGTTCTTTGAGGTTTTTATCCTTGATCTCCTCTTCGACTTCCTTTGCAATATCGGCTAATCGCGTACCCATAGTCAGTCTCCGTTATTTGCGATGAGTTCCGCAAGTCTGCGATAGCGGGCGTATGCCTTTTGTTCGTCCGCTTTCAGTTCCCCGCTCTGGGCGATCTTGTAGAGAACGCCCTCCTGCCACATGAAACGCTGAACTTCGTTGATGCCGAACATGTCCTCCGTGACAAAATCGGTAGCGATATCCATGCCGCTCTCTTGTAAGCGCTCGCAGCGACGGAAGATATTGCGAATGGCATTGTTTTTCTGGTATTCCCCGTCGATCTCAACGTCCTGTTCGGGAACGACGGTCGGGAGCAAGAACCAATGACTCTCTGTGTTGTTATTCGCAAGACGGCGGAGATAATTGAAGGTGCCGATGCGGAATTGGGAGGTGGGGCGCATGCAACAGACGACGTCCGTCGATTGTTCCACGGACAGGACGGCGGCGAACTGATCACCCGAGGCGCTGTCGATCACAATCCCGGGAAGTTTATTCTTGCGGCAGAAGCGGAAGAGCTTTTTGAGGGTGAGTTCCTTTGTGCCGTCCATTTGCTCGTTGTCGATCGGGGTCTCGTCGTTGTCACCGAGGAAGAGCACTGCGCCGTTCTCCACCCCAATCAAATTTCCGACAGGCAGAAATTTGCTGAGGAGCGCATGGGAGGCAAGATCCTCCGTGACTGCATCGGGCCAGCGTTCCTCGTTGAGGAGAAACTGCTTGACGTCGTAGTGGTTCTGAAAATAGGTGTCGCATCCGAGGAGATAAGTCATGCCCGCGCTGTCGAGATCCATATCGAGAAGGAGCAACGGACGCTTGGCGGTCGCTCCGAGGGTGTTGACAAGGAAGGGAAGCGTGTTGATCGCCGTCGAACTCCTGCCCGCACCGCCCTTATAGGAATAAAATGTGATAAGTTTTGCGTTCATCGTTCGTATTTCCTCCGTTAAACTCTATTTATTGTCTCCGAAAATGAGGTCGGAGAGCCGTCTTCTCTCGTATTGGCTAAGATTCTTGGCAACAAAATCGAAGTAGTTTTTGATAAAGTCCTTGAAGTCGAGCATGAGTTCCTTTTCAAACTTCTCCTTTTTTTCGCGGGAAGTAAGCTCTTTGTCCTCTTCCACTTCGTTGAGCGTCTCCGCAAATCCGCTGCGCATAAGTCCGGATAGAGCGCTTTTGAAATCGGACTCAAAGGAGTTAAGTTCTTCGTCCCCCGAGATATGCTCCACGCTCTCGACAATGTATGTCCTGAATACGCGCTCCATGTTCGCGTCGATCATGCGGACGATCTTTTGCTCAATCTGCGGTTCGATCGTGTACTCATTGCGAATATCGCGCTCGATCTCCTTACGTATCTCGATACGCGCTTCCCCCATCTTCTGCTCAAAGCGCTTCTGCCGCTCTGCGTCCTCGTGCTTCAATCGTTCCTCGTTCTGTTTTTGGAGTTTTCTGCGCTCCTCTGCGCGGATCGTAGCGCTGTCGAGGATCTTTTTCGCGTAGTTTCTCTCGTAAGTGTCGTAGTAGTCGAAATAATCCGCAAGCGCTTCAATGTAGCGCTCTGTGGAGAGAAGATCGAAGCGGCGGTTCTCCCAAAGCCACTTGCCCTCCACCTTGACGGAGAGCGCCTCGTCGAAGAGATCGGTCATGGACTGCTGGGGGAATTTCAGAATGTAATAAGCGACGAGGTTGTTCGCCTTCACAAGCATCGGAAGGAGGGAAGACGCCTGAATGGACTCATCGTTGAGCATCTTGCTGAACTCGGGCACCAGAACGTTGCGCTGGTTGAAGCTGATGATGTGCTTGTCGACGATGTTCTCGTTCCCCTCTGCTTTCAGGTCGTCATAGAAGTTCTGCACGAGTTGAAGACCGCGCGTAATGGTGCCGATGATCTGCTCGAGTTCCGCCTCGCTACGCACCTCGCCGGGGAGATCGTAGCGTTGCGTTCTCGTGTTCGTGTAGGAGTAGAACAGGATGAAAATGACATAGATCGTGTTGAAAAGGACGGACGAGCGGCTTGTATTCCTGATCTCGGCGGGGGAGATGGGAGTGACGCCTCCTGCGAATTTATCGCTGAAAAATGTCGTCTTCAAGTAGTCCTTATAGACCTCCCATGTCCTGTCGCCGATCCTGTAACACAGGTCGCGGTATCTGATTTCAAGCGGAATGTCTGTCTTGGAGTTGTTGCGATTTAGATAGGCAAGGAGTTCGTCGTCGCGATCCGATATGGCGTTGTCCTCGAAGTCGGAATATGCCTCGATGACGGAATAAGTAAAGAACAGCGACGGATCGATACAGCCATTTGCGTATCCCCAGCCGAAACGATCCTCCCCCTCGATGACATTTTCGAGGAAAAAAGTGATGATCTTTTCGATCTGAACATAGAGGCGGAGCTTGAAGTTCTTGATTTCCTCGTCTCTATCCTCGGCGTTGCGTCTGAAATCAATGGAATTTGTACGGAGCGCTTTGAGCGCGGAGACAAACAACGAAAGCGCCCATGTCATCGCGCCGATGTACATGTTTTCGCAGTTCCTTCCATCATGGAAGAGATGAATATTCGTTCTTTGGTCGATGTAAGGATTGAGGTCGTAGCCGTTCTCCTCCACATAGTCGAGCACATCGTAGATGGCGCTCTTGATGCCGCGGAGAAGACGATCCGCCTGCTCGGTGTCCTTCTTGATGGCGCTCATGACATTGTAGCGGTTGACGAGGGTGAAAAGCCCCGATGCGCCGTACAGCTGACTTAAAAGCCCGACATCCTTGTTGCGGTCATTGAGATAGAACCCGTGGTATACATGGTCGCCCTTCTTGTAGTCGCCGTCCCGCTTTGCAATGAGGTCGTTGAGAAGTTTCACGCCGAAATAGGAGCGATCCTTGTAGATTCGGAAGGTCCCCTCCCCTGTTTCGCCGTCCGCCTCTGCCCCCGTCTTCAAAGCGCTGCTCTCCACCAGAAGATCTTCAAACTCTTTTGCGATTTTTTTCATATGTTCCCTCTTTTATAAATTTCTCGTAATACAATGAAGTCCGCCCCCGCCGAGCACGATCTCCCGCGACGGAAACGCGACGATCTCCCGCGACGGAAAAACTTTTTGGAATGCTTCTTTCGCCTCTTCGTCCTCTGGAAGTCCGAACTGCGGCACAATCACGCCGCCATTCACGAAGATAAAATTGATATAACTTGCCTGTATTGGCTCGCCGACCGTACGGCGCTTGCTCCCATCGGCGAGAACAAGACCCTCGCAATCCTCCTCTGTGCGAAGGAAAGGCCGCGGCAGGGGGATGGATACGATCTCAAAAGGGTTTCCCGATGCGTCCCGCTCCCGCGACAGTAGTTCTTTGGTACGACGGACGATCTTGTACTGCGGATGGGCGGGGTCGTCCGTCCATGCAAGCAGAAGAACATGGCGAGCTGCAAAAGCACAGAGGTTGTCCACGTGGCCGCCCGTTTCGTCGTATCGAAGACCCTCATCGAGCCAAATGACTTTTTTCGCTCCCAAAAAGGCACTAAATTCCGCCTCCGCCTGCGCCTGCGAAATACCTCGGTTGCGATTTTTGCTCAAAATGGAAGGTCGCACCGCGATCAATGTCCCCTCTCCGTCCGTCGTCAAGTTTCCGCCCTCCAACGTTAAAGAAGCGCGCGCAAGAGGAAGGGAGAGGAAATTTGCGATCTGTTCAGGGACGGAGGAATCCTTCTCCCAATCGCGGTAAAGCCCTTCTTTTCCGCCCCAGGCGTTAAAACAAAAGGCGGCAAGACCGTCCGAGGTCGGAATTGGCCCCGTATCGCGCACCCAAACATCGTTGTACTGCATGGGTACGGTAAAACCGACGCTAAGTATTCTGTCTGTCCCTAGACAGACCCCCTCGAAACGGGAAATTGCTTGCGCCAGGGAGACACAAGCACGCTGTGCGGGGAGAGCGTTCTTCCTCCAAACATCCCTGCGTGAGGGGAAGAGGAGAAAAGTGCACCTGTGCGGTTGGAAATCCGATTGCATGATAGGCATGTTGCCACCCTCTCCACAAAAATTGTTACAACGTTACAAAATATTATGATATAGTATAACATAATGGAGAGGCAAAGTCAATGCAAAAAGACAATTTTTTGTGAAATAAGATCTGTGGATATATCCTTAGGAAAAATCCTTTACGTCCTCAAAGACGAGGCACATTTTTTTGCCCGAACAGCCGTTATTTGCAAGCCGCATATCGAGAAAAAGCCGCGGGCAAAGAAAGCCGTCCCGTCTGTTGGATAGAGAGGTGACCCTCACCTCTAACGGCTTCGCGAGCGGGCGAGCGATCTTATCTTTCAGCCCGACTATCAAATCGAAATAGTTGTCGTCCGTTCGTTGATAGGCATGGGAAGAGGCGCCGAAGAGGATGAGAAGATCGCCGTTTTCGTCAAACTCGGCGGATGGACAGTTGGACAGATCGACCTCCACTCCGGAAAAACTGCTTTCAAGCGGATCGTAAGGGACAAAAAATAAGATGTCTCCCCCGTCCTTGAATCGAACATAGATTTGGCATATGTCACAGTGATTGATCAGACGGTTATAGAGATAAAAAATTTCCTCGGGGTCATGATCAAGTCCCGTCGTCCCGTCGGAATATTCCTGCGTCGCAAAACTGCTCAGGTTTTTGAGGGCACGCTTTGAAATAGTGAGGCGGCCGTCGTCGGCCTCGTTTTCGCCGTTGTCTCCCGCTCCCATACGGATCTCGGACATCTGAAAATCGAGAATGTCCTTGCCGTCGATTTCATAGCTCTCACAGTTTTCAAGCTCCAAAGAGATAAATTCGATTTGACTTAACGCGCTTTTATTAAATTTCATAACACACTGATATCCTTTTTTCTATTATAACATGCCGAATATGACAATGGAAGTCATGTTTGAAAATTCATTTTTCTGTATTTATTCGGCGCACAGAAACTCCTCTGCGGTTTGAAAATGAGGCGCGTTTTAAGCCCAGAGTTGCGGGCGTACTCGTCCAAGAGCCAAGCTCTCTCCGAACTCCGCCTGTTTGAGGACGGAACGGCCGTAAAAGCATATTTTGCGATCGTTCCAAAATATTTTTATTCTTTGTGCCACGGGGAGTCGGTATAGGCGTATTTGAGATAGTCCGCCGCCGTGGAGGGCAGGTAAAGGTCGAGAGGACCGCTTTCGCATGTCCAGCCGTTCGGATCGTCGAAGGACGCCGTGTTCAGCGCATCGCAGGAGGCAAACGCGCCCGCTCCGATCTCCGTAAGGCTCGAAGGGAAGGTCACCGATCCGAGCGCGCGGCAGTCCCGAAACGCGCCGCTCCCGATCTTCTCCAAGCCGTACGCAAAACTCACTTCCGTAAGCGCGGTGGCAAAAAACGCTTCGTCGCCGATCTCCTTCACGCCCGAAAACTCCACGTTGGAAAGCGCGCGGCATTCGTAGAACGCCTGCTCCCCGATCGTGACTGCGCCGCCCTCCGTGAACGTCACGGAAACGAGGCTTTCGCAGCCCGCGAAGGCACGCTTGCCCACCGACATGACGCTGTTTGGGATCTTCACGCTCTGGATCGCACTGCCCTTAAAGGCGCCCTCGCCGATCTCGGTAAGGTTTCCCTCGGGGAAATATTCTGCAAGATCCAAAGTAACATCCGTGATGTTTCCCAATCCTTCGAGACAGTAAGTCCCGTCCGGGCGAAGGGAGTACTGAAACGAGCGCGGTTCCTCCTCGCCGCACCAGACGCAAGAACCTCCTTCGTATTGATGATCGACGGTGGGAAGTTCTTGCATCGTCGCAAGACCGCATGTCTCGCAGACAAGAAGCGATATGCCCGTCTCTTTGCACGTTGCAAAGAGCACTTCCCGCCCTTTTGACCAAGTATGCCCGAGCGCCTCCTCAAATACATATTTCTCTTCTCCGCACACCTCGCATACGGACATGGTATAGCCGAATGACGTGCATGTGGGTTTGCGACTCTCCGTTTCGCGGAATTTATGGGCGCACCGCGGGAAGGGAACTTCCTTGCTCGATCCGTCTGTATACGTCACGAGCAGATCGCCGTTTTCGGTGAATGAGACGCTCTCGATCCCCACGCCTTGTTCGCCTTGTTCCCCCTGCTCGCCCTGTTCACCCCGTTCGCCCCGTTCGCCCTGTTCGCCCTGTTCGCCGCGCGCGCCCTTCTCGCCGCGGACGGCGCCCAAATTGATCTCCGTTCCACTCGTGAGCGTGATGACGAGTTCGCCCGCCGCATTGACCGTGATATTGCTGATGCCGACGCCATCTTTGCCGTTCTGCCCGTCCGCGCCGTTTTCGCCGTCCTTGCCGTTTTCGCCGCGGATCACGCCGAGATCGATCTCGGAACCATCCGAAAGATAGAGCACAAGCTCCCCTTTTTCGTTCATGCCCGCGCCCTTGATGCCGATCCCGTCCTTGCCGTTTTCCCCATCTTTTCCGTCTTTGCCGTCTATACCGTCTTTGCCATCCTTCCCGTCTATACCGTCTTTGCCGTTTGTACCGTTTGTGCCGTCGTTCCCGTTCGCGCCGCGGATCGTGCCGAGGTTGAGTTCGCTATCGTCCGTGAACACGATCACAAGCTCGCCGCTTTCTGTGATCTTGACTTGCTTGATCCCCCTGCCGTCTTTGCCGTCTACACCGTCCTTTCCGTCTTTTCCGTCCACACCGTCCTTGCCGTCTATGCCGTCCTTCCCGTCTTTCCCGTCTATACCGTCCTTGCCGTTTTCGCCGTCCTTGCCGCGGAACGGGCCGAATTGCTTGCTCGTACCGTCTGTCAGAAAGACGGTCAACATGCCGTCCGCTCCGCTCTGGATATCGGCAATGCCCACTCCGTTTTCCCCCTTCGGATTGCCGACATTGCATTCCGTGCCGTCCGTGAGGGTGACGATGAGATTCCCTTCGCTGTCCATATAGACGCTCTCGATGCCGACCCCGTCCTTGCCGTCGGCGCCGTCTTTCCCGTCGATCCCGTTTGTGCCGTCCTTTCCGTCGGCGCCATCCTTGCCGTCAATACCGTCCTTTCCGTCGGCGCCATCCTTGCCGTCGATTCCGTTTGCACCGTCTTTCCCGTCGGCGCCGTCCTTTCCGTCGATTCCGTTTGCACCGTCTTTCCCGTCGGCGCCGTCCTTTCCATCGATCCCGTCTTTCCCGTCAGCGCCGTCTTTGCCGTCGGCACCGTCTTTGCCGTTTTCGCCGCGGACCACGCCGAGATTGTACTGAGAACCGTTCGTGAGTACGATGATGAGTTCGCCTGCCTCGTTGAGGTACACGCGCTCGATGCCGACGCCCTGTTCCCCCTGCTCGCCGCGCTCGCCCTGTTCGCCTTTCAGCTGCTCGACAAGCTCTTCCATACTCCCGTTGTAACCGAAAGAACGCGCTTTCGCGTAGATCTCTTCCATCGTGACCTCATGGCCTTTGTTACTTGCTGTCGCCGAGATGATAAAACCGGTGAGAAAACAACAAAAAAGTGCAAAAATTGCGGCAAGAATGACAGAGATTTTTACTTTCATTGAAATTCACCCCGAAAAAATTGTTCATTTCTTGATTTAATTGTAGAATAATGTAAAATTTTGTCAATAATTTCACAGGGATTTCTAAAAATTTTCTTAAAAAAATAAAGAAATTTTCCCGTTAGACGGGCATTTTTATCGAAAACGCTGCCGAAGGGGGGCGGAAAGAGATGTTTCGACTACCCTCGTGTCGCCCTTCGGCAACATAGAACGTGCGGGCAGGACAGTATGACAAAATGAGGTGATGTTTCGACAAGCTCAACATGACGTGTTTAGAAGTGCAACCCCCACCACCGCCTAACGGCGGAGCCGCCCCCTTCAAAGGGGGCAGCTCTAACCCCCACCTGTCGCGGACTGCGTATGGGGGGATTCTCTCGGGGCGATGCCCCTCGGAATGACGCGGTTTCCGCGGCAGAGCCGCGACACCCTCCCCCTCGAAATGAGGGGGAGGGCCTGCTGCGGTGATACTTCGACAGGCTCAGTATGACGTGATTTGGAATGACACCCCTTCCGTCATGCCGCACGCGGCATGACACCCACCCCTCGGAGGGGTGGGCAAGGGTTCAACCCCCACCTGTCTCACTTCGTTCGCCACCCGCCCCCTTCAAAGGGGGCAGGTCTTAACTCCCCACCTGTCGCGGCAGAATAGAAATAAATATCCACCGGCATAGCCGGTGGTTTTTCAGCTTCGGGCTGTAAGCCCTCATAATACCAGCGGCGCGCAAGC
>CANREM010000024.1 GCA_947629675.1 uncultured Clostridia bacterium | reverse complement strand
CCCGAGCGGCCGCGCTTTTGGGAGAAATAAGGGGGAGAAGATATGCAAAATTTCGGTACGAGTATGCTGTGGTTTTGGGTGTGCTATATTGCCGTAACATGCGTTGGCGTGGCGCACTGTGTGTTCAATATAAAGGTATTGCACATGAAGCCGATGGACGGGCATTCGATGGGCGAGGGATATGAGGCGACCAAGCCGTGGCATCCCCTATATAATATTGTGCTGTTTCCGCTCTTCGGCTGGCTCTACATGCGGGGGCTCGCCACGCCGACTGCGGCCGAGGCGCTTATTACGGGCGCTATATGGGCGGGCATCTGCATCGTATTCGACCTCGTCGGCTGGGTTTTGATCCCTCACCCGTGGCGGCTCACTTTTCGTCAGTTTTACATAGAATATCAACCCCATATTACGTTGATCTATCTCATCATCTTTCTCTCTCCCCTTGTGGGGTACGGGTTTGCGATGCTGTAAGGAGTACATATGAATGTGATCGAAATTTCACATCTCAAAAAATACTATGGCGATGTGAAGGCGGTGGACGACATCAGCTTCTGCGTGGAGGAAGGGGAATTTTTCGCCTTCCTCGGCGTGAACGGGGCGGGCAAGAGCACGACGATCGCCGTCCTCTGCGGAAAGGAGCCGCCCACGGACGGGCGCGTTCTCATCGGCGGGGAGCTGCTCGGCGGGCGGGAAGCGTTCAAACGCACCCTCGGCGTCGTCTTCCAGGAGAGCATGCTCGACGGCTCGCTCTCCCTCCTCGACAATCTCAAGTATCGCGCCGCCCTCTACGGGATCTTCGGGAAGGCGTTTGAAGCGCGTCTCAAAGAACTCACCGCCCTTTTGGACCTTGCGCCCATTCTGAAACGGCGGGTCTCCAAGCTCTCGGGCGGGCAGCGCAGAAGGGGGGACATCGCCCGTGCCCTCGTGCATAGTCCGCGCATCCTCATCCTCGACGAGCCGACCACGGGCCTCGATCCGCAGACGAGGAAGGGCATCTGGGAGGCGGTAAACAGCCTTCGCAAAGAGAGAAACGTCACCGTCTTTTTGACGACGCACTACATGGAAGAAGCGGCGGACGCCGACCGTATCGTCATCATCGACGAGGGGAAGATCCTCGAGGACGACACCCCGCTCCGCCTCAAGGAAAAATACACGGGAGACTTCATTACCCTATACCATGTCCGCGAAGAGGACGTCCGAAAACTTGCCATGCCCTATGAAAAAGTGGGGGAGAAATTCCGCATCGAGGTGAAAGATCCGACTGCCGCACGCGCGCTCATCACAGCGCACGAAGAGCTCTTTTGCGACTTCGAACTCACCAAGGGGAAAATGGACGACGTCTTTTTGGCGGTCACGGGAAAACGCATCGGAGGGGAAAACGCATGAAAGAGTTCAAAACGCTGCGCGCGCTCATTGCGCGAAACGCCAAAATATACTTCCGCGACAAGGGCGTCTTCTTCCCGTCCCTCCTCGCGCCCCTCATTCTGCTCTTCCTCTTCATCGCATTTTTGGGGAACGTCTACCGCGACTCGATCAGGAGCATCGTCGGGGAAACGGGTATTACGATCTCGGGCGGGGCGGTCGAGAGCATCGCGAGCGGGTGGCTCATCTCCTCCCTTCTCGCCGTCTGCGCGGTGACGATCGCCTTTACCGCCAATCTCGTCATGGTGCAGGATAAGGTGACGGGCAGGATCGACGACCTCAACGTCTCGCCCGTCTCCCGCCATATCCTCGCCCTCTCCTATTTTATCTCCACATTTGCGGTGACGGCGGTCATCTGCCATGCCGCGCTCGGGGCAGGCTTTATCTATATCGGGATCGCAGGGTGGCACCTTTCCGTCGGCGACGTCTTTCTGACGATCGCGGATACCCTCCTTTTGACCCTCTTCGGGACCGCGCTCTCCTCGCTCGTGTGTCACTTCATCCGCTCGCAGGGTGGCGTCACGGCGGTGCAGGCGACCGTCTCGGCGGCATACGGCTTTTTATGCGGGGCATACATGCCTTTCGGCAATCTCACCCCGTGGCTGAGGAAGATCCTGATGCTCCTGCCTGGATCCTATGGAACGGGCCTTCTGCACGAACATCTCATGGGCGGAGCGATCGACGCACTCGCTTCGGAAGGCGCGCCCGCGGCGGCGGTGGAGGGGCTGAGGCGGGGGTTCGACTGCACGCTCGACTTCTTCGGAAAGTCGGTTCCCACGTGGGCGTGTTACCTCGTTCTCATCGCGGCGGTGGTACTTCTCGTCGCAATTTACGTCGCCCTGTGCGTTGCGCGAAAGAGACGGAGCTGATTTTCAAAGAGCCTCGCTTGCGAAAGCGGGGTTTTTTCTTGCAATTTCCATGGAATGTGCTATAATATAAGAAATCTTTTTGGGAGGGGAGCCGTGAAAAAGCGTGCGATCAAAGCATCTTGCATCTTTGCGGGCGCACTTTTCTTTGCCGCCGTGCCGCTTGCGCTTCGCACGCAGACGGCATCTGCGCAGGAGAGCGCGGAGTTCGACTTCTCCCTCCGGGGATATGCGGGAGCGAACTGCACCGCAGCCGACCTTTTGCAAGAGGTCTATTCTGCCCCCGTGGAAAAGGCGGAGGCCGATTGGCTGAATGAGAGCGGCCTGTTCTCCCTCAGATACAGCGACGCCGTGCCCGTCTCCTATGCGGAAATTGCAAGCGAGGGAGAGCGCGTTTCCGTCACGGCGAGGCCGTATCGCTATCTTTCCGGGAGCGGAAAAGAGGTCGTATTCACCCCCGTCTCCGCCCATGGGATCCCCTTCGATAAGGTAGGGGAAAGTTACTCTCTGACGCTCGACGGGGCTACCGTGTCCGAGGATAGCCTTCAAATTTTCTATGAAACGACCTTTACGATCCCCGCCGCAAAGATCAATGAGGTGGCGCGGGCGGCATATGAAAACGGTGCGGCCCTGAAAAAAAGGATCGAAGAGGACGGCGAGGGGGGAACGGTCTATCTTGCGGAGCGTGCGCAATACGAGGCGGACTTAAAAGCGTATCAAGCCTATCTCGCGGCGGAAGAAGAATACGAGGCCGCCGCGGCGGAATATGAGGCATATCTCAAGGCGTACAGAGATTGGTCGAAGCGCGACGCCGCCTACCGCGCCTATCTCGCGGAATATGAACGCTATCTCGCGGAGAAGGAGGCCTTTGAGCAGTACGAAAGGGACATCGTCGCCTATCAGAACGCGCTCAAGGCGTATCGCGACTATCTCGCCGCCCTGAAAGAGTATGAGGCCGATTACGAGGCATTCGTCACCGGCCTCGATTCCCCCGAGCAGCGCGTGGCCCTCGAACAGATCCGCTACCTCGACTTCATCGAGGAGGCCGCCTACATCAAGGAGGGGGACGATTCGCCCCGCACCCTCTACAGCGCGATCATGGGCAATGCCGTCTCCACGGTCCTCGACAACAGCGACGCTCTCATCAACTATTCGAAAAGTTACCGCGCGCCCGTCCAACATGCGGACAGCGCGACGCGCATCCTGCGGGAGGATATTCTCCCCAAATATCATGCCTTGAGGACGGCCTCCGCGGAGGAGAAATATTCCTTCTATATCGGCTATGCGGACGCTGCGCGCGACGCTTTTTGCGAACTCTTCCGCTCGCTCGATTGGCTGTATCGCCAGAAGATCGTGCGCGCCGCCATCGAGAGCAGGGACCGCATCCCGCAGTACCGCATCCTCCTTGCCCAGCTCTTCTATATCTGCAACTATCTCACCGACGGGCCTGTCGCCAACTATGATAAGACCTATCTTCACGGCGGCAAGCGGTATGATTTTGACGATTCCTACCGCATCGACGGCTACAAGCCCGCCGATCTTCTGATCGGTGCGAATATCCCCGCGGACGGGGAGAACGCACAGCCGCTCGCGGGCGGCGTCCCCGTCCTTCCCGCTCTTCCCGAGCGGCCGACGGAAGTTCCCGCCCCCGGCGAGATGCCGAAACGGCCGATAGAACCCGTTGAACCGGAGCGCGTCGAGACGGCGGGCGAGGCACCCATGCCCGTAACAGAGCCTGCAAAACCCGAAGAAGTAGTGGAGCCGATCGAGCCGCAGCCATTCCTTCCGACCCCGACCGAGCTTGCCCTCGCAGAGGCCTTCCCGAGGCTTAGTGTGCGCGCCCCGCGGGAGGAGGACTATATTTTGACCGCAAGGGCGACCTGCACAAAGTTTATAAGCGGTGATTTTGCCACCCTGCGCTATTATTTTACGGAGGACGGAGGGCAATTTTATGAGACAGAATGCAGGAAGGGCGAACTTCCCGACACCTCCGGACTCGCGCCCTATAAGACGCGAACGGGCTATTCCTGCACCTTCTCCGGATGGCAGCTCCATGTGGGCGGCGAGCGCGTCCCCTTCGATGCCGCCGCTCTGCGGGCGGGGGAGAGATACGAACTGTATCCCGCCTTTTCGGAGACGGCGAAAAGTTTCCCCGTCCGCTGGGAAGTGGACGGCAAGGTGTATGAGGACGTCTGCGAGTACGGGCAGTCTCCCTTCTTTGACGGCATTCCCGAAAGGCGCGGCGAAGGGGCGGAGTGTTACCGCTTCACGGGCTGGAGCGACGGGGAGAATTTCTACCCCGTGGGCGAAGATCTGCCACCCATGTCCGAGGTCGAAGCGCGTTATTACGCATGTTTCGAGCCTTCCTCCCTTCTCGTCTGGAAGGGGGGACAGCTTCCCGTCACCTATGAGGAAGGCAGGTTTTCCTCCGACGTCGGGGCCGCCTATCTTCCCATCGACATCTCCGCGCTCTTCGAACGCGCATCCGAATATGGGGCGGAAGTCACCCTCTCCTTCTCGGGCACGCAGTTCCTTTTCTCCGAAGAGGCGGTGCAGGCAGTATGGACGAGCGGGTCAAGTTCCCTCCTTCTCTCCGTCGCCGTTTCGGACGAGGGGGCACGCTCTTCCTATCATTTCCGCACGATGTTCGGCGGCGGGCAGCCGGATTGCACCGTTTCCGTCCGCACAAGGGCGTACATCGATCCTGCGCATGCTTATCTCTTTGACGGGAATGGCTCCCGCATTGCTTTCAGAACGGAGGGGGAGGAGCTGCTCTTTTCCATGCCCTCCGATGCGGAGTTCATCCTTCGGACGATGTATTCCGTGGTGTTGACCCCTTCGGAGGATGCGCCCTTTTCCACGAGTGCGAAGGAGGGTCTCGCACAGCCGGGAGATGCGGTGACGGTGGAAGTGGGCAGATTTGCCGCCGGAAAGGAACTTGGCTCGATCTACGTTGTCGGCGAGGACGGCGAGGAGATCCCCTTGACGGAAAACACCTTTACCATGCCCGAGGGCGATGTCACCGTCGGCATCACAGCGGCATACCATGTCTACACCGTCGTGTTCTATTCCGACGGGAAAGCCGTGCGCACGCAGACCTATCGCTATGGCGAAAAGATCATTCCGCCCGCCGATCCCTCCAAGCCCTCGGACGGGGAATACAGCTTCACCTTCACGGGATGGGACCACGAGATCGGCGTCTGCACGAAGGACGATAACTTTAACGCTGTATATGCGCGGGAAAAACTCCCCGCCCCGCCCGAAAAGGGGCCGAGCAAACTCTATATCATGATGCTGACGGCGGAGATCGTTTTGCCCATCCTCTTTGCCGCGGGGTGCTTTCTCATCGCCTTTTTCATCGTGCGTAAAGTCCGCCGCCGCCGTGCAAGGGCCGCCGCATCCTTGCAGGAAACGCCTCCCTCCGAAGGGGTAGCGGAGAAGGGGGAGATGCCATCCGCTCCCGAAAATGAGGGAGTGGGGGACGCTTCTTCGGCGCGAAATGGCGAAAAAGGTGGCGAAAAAGAGGGAAAATCGTAGGATATTTTCGATAAAATGCGAAAAAATGTCAAAATGCTGTTGACATTCGCGCGCAGATAATTTAATATATTAGCGATGAAACTGTGTTTTTGCCGTCCGCGGAGATCTCGTGCGGTCCGCAAAGACAGAGAAGGGAGATCATTCATCATGAAGCAAACGATCAAAAGAATTTCACTCGCGTTCGCAGCGATCCTTGCGGCCCTCCTCCTCGTTTTCGGAGGAATGTCGCTTGTGCGCGCCCACGCGGAGGAAGCAGCTCCCGAGACCGCAAAGACCTACGAAGGCGGCTACTATACACTCGTCTATGACGAGGCCGCGCCCTCCGTCAACCTTTTGATCGACGCGAATATCACCGATTATTCCACGTCGACCGATGTCAAAGGGCTTGCCTCTACGCTCAAATCGGTGTTTACCGACCTGTTCGTGAAGGGGATCATGCGTTCCCCCCTTCCCGACGCTCCCGTGCGTTCGGCTTCCCGCCGCATCGCCCTTCCGGACGGCTTCGATATCAACGGCCTCACGAAGGAGGACATTAAGGATTACATAGACAAACATCTCTCCGATCCCGAGGAACTTAAAAAGTATCTCGACGGCGAATACGACATCCTCATCCAACAGGCAGCCGACGTCTATCAAAGCTCCGGCGGCAGCTATGAGGAGTTCCGGGAAGAGGTCAATAGCCGTCTCGAAGCGGCCGTGAATGAAGTCTTTCCTCCCGAGGAGCAAGAGGAGATGAAGAATCAGCTCGTCCAAAAGACGGACGAACTCGTGCAGGAAGTCGTGGATAACGGCGGTGCGCCTGCGATCGGCATTGGCGACATCATCGACCGCCTCACCGGCGTCACCGTGGACGGGATCGCCGTCTATCGGGGCGACGAGGAGAACAAAAATATTCTGACGGAAGGCGTCAAGACGCTCTTAAAGCAGCTTCCCCGCCCCGCAGAGATCGTCGACTACACTCCCGAACAGCTCGAACATCTTTTCGACTATACTATCGGTATCGATACGACGTACGGGAATTTCACCTTCGATGTGACGTTCGGCCTCAAGGGCGACGCCACCTCCCTCATGGAGGCGGTCCGCTTCGTGGATCGGTACGTCGATGTGACCCGCACAGACGGTTTGCCCACCGCAGTCGTCCGGGTGCCTCGGGCGGCGGCGAACTATCTTCTCCGCTTCATCCGCACCGCACAGCTCAGCGATGAGACGAAGGATACCCTTCTCTCCCTTCTCGGGGAAAAGAAGTTGGGCGACCACACCTTCGCCGAAGTCAAGGCGGTCTTTGACGAACTTCTCGACTTTGCCGCCGATCCCGCGAACGATCACTATCTCTATGACCTCCTCGAGGGGCATGAATACCTTTTGAAGGTCGCCCGCAAGGCGATCAACAAGATGAAGAATGACGCCGACTTCTACAATAAGTGCATGGAGAAGGCCGAGATCCTCTTCGGCGAGATCCCCGCAAAGATCGGCAACAAGTGCGCGCTCGACTTCTACCGGGGCGATGGGCAATTTGTTGTCTCCGGCTCCGTCGGCGTCGAGCAGATCATCGACAGGGCGATCACCGTCCTCGAGTCCCTCGACATCGACAGGCTGGCAGAGTACGACTTCGCATCCTACTTTGATATCGCCAAGGAATATTTCAATTTCGACCGTACCGTCTCCCTCCGCGTGGACCTCTCCGTCGAGGGGCTTTACAAGATCACCTATCTCGATGAAGAGGGCAATTCGGCACGCGAGATGCTCCTCCCCGCCGGGGCGGAGATCGCGCAGTTCGGCGGTGAGATGGAGGAAGGTTCCTATTGGTTCGATTCGGCGGACACGGCCGAAGTTCCCGCCAAAGTCGAACTGATGCCCGAAAAGGATATTACCGTCGGGATCTACCGCGAGCAGAAGCAGGTCATCGACCTTTCGTCTGCGACATGGAAAGGCCCTGCCGCCCGGTTCGAATATGACGGAAAGGACCACAGGAGCGAGGTCGAGCTTCAAGGCGTCTCCGCGGTGGATGCAGCCCTCATCCACTATGTATGGACGAAGGACGAGGTACCCATGTCCGAGGAGGACAAGGCGGATGAGGTCGGAAAATACACCGTCACCGTCGAGCCAAAGGACGACGATCATGAGGTCACGGGGGTGGAACCTTTCACCTTTGAGATCACAAAGATACAGGTCGATCTCTCCGCTTACCGCTGGAAGGGGACCGCGGATGTCACCTTTGATAAGCAGGACCATTTCGGGAAAGTCGTCCTTGACGGCGTTCCCGCCGATCTGACGAAATATTTCGGCTATGTTTGGACGAAAGGCACGGAGGAGGTCAATGAGGCACTCGATGCCGGCACCTATACCATCTCCGTTCAACCCCAAGGCGAAGCCGTCGATACTGCACATTATGAGGTCAAACTCCCGACGCAGGCGCAACTCAGGATCCTAAAGTATGAGATCGATGTGCGCGACTACAACGTATGGCAGAGCGACGGTCAGGGCACCTTTGCCGCGAAGATCGTCTATGACGGAGCCGAACACTCCGTTACCTTGAAGGCAGTTCCCGATCCCGCAAAGGACGGTCCCGCCGCCGAGGATATCGAGGTCACCTATACGGGGGAACGGTACACGGAGGCCGGCAAATATACGGCCGTGGCGACCTTCTCGCTGAAGGAGGGCGTCAAAGCCGATAACTTCGACTTTACCAACGGCAACACGCTTTCGCTCGGTTGGTCGATCGACGAGGCGGGCGGCGGAGGTATAAGCGGCGACACCGACTATATCTTCAACCTCAACGAAGATGTCTACATCTTTAACCCGTACAACACCGAACTGAATGGCAAGACTGCGACCATCACTCCGATCGCCGAGAGCGAGTTCCCCGCCATGGAAAAATCTCTCAACGCCGTCCTTATAGGCAAGCGCGGGACGCTCGGAGCGGCGTATGACATCACATTCACCCTCGGCGGCACGCAAGTGCATGACGTCGGCCTGTTGAGCGTCTGGATACGCATTCCCGACGGCATGGAGGGGAGAGAGCTGACCGTCGCACACTATTCTGAGGACGGCAGCGTGCAGATCCTTCCCATCGGGAATGGGTCGAGGAACGGTCACAACTATCTCATTTTCCAGACGAACACCTTCTCCGCCTTCGGCATCGCCGCACTCAAGGATATCAAGGCCGCCTCGCTCTGGTGGATGTGGCTACTCATCGCGATCATCATCGTGCTGCTTGTAGTGACGCTTGCCCTGCTCCTCGTCCTTCTCAAGAAGAAGAATGCGCAGGAGGAGAACGAGCCGACAGAAGAGGCCGAAGAGGAGGCCGTCGCGGAAGTTTCTTCCGAAGAGCAGCCTGTCGAAGAGGAACCCGTTGAGGAAGCCCCTGCAGAAGAGGAACCCGTCGAGGAAAATCCTGCCGAAGAAGCTCCCGTTGAGGAAGCTCCTGTAGAAGAGCCGCCCGTCGAAGAGGGCAACGAAAAACCTGAAATACCTGCGATCATCGCAGTTGAATCTAAGGAGGAAAACATGAAAACACCCGAAGCAAACAATGTCGTCTATGACCGTAGCTTCACCGCACGCATCTCGCAAGCCGATGAGACCGTGAGAGATTTCTATCATGAGATCAAGACCGAACTCGTCTCCTTCAGGGGGATCAAGAGCCGTCTCAGCTGGTCGGCGGATTCCTTCAATAAGGGAAGAACAAAGCTCGCGAAATTGCAGATCAAGGGCAAGACGCTCGTACTCTATCTTGCACTCGATCCCGAGCAAGTTGCATCCAAGTACCATACGCAGAGTGTTGCAGAAGTTTCGAAGTACGCGCAGGTCCCCACGAAGCTCCGCGTCCGCAACCCTCGTTCGCTCAAGTATGCGAAGGAACTCATTGCCCAGCTCATGGAAAAAGAGCAGATCGCGAAGTCCGCTCGTTTCCACACGGTAGCCGAGATCCCCGTTCAGACCACCGAGGAACTCGTCGCAGCCGGCCTCATCAAGTGCAAGACGACTGCACGTCCCACATTCTGGGGCAAATCCGGCGACTGACGCAAACCGACTCGAAGAGGGCCGTCCACCACGGGCGACCCTCTTTCTCTATCTAAAAAAATCCACCCGCGTCATCCCGAAGGAACGCGTTTGCCTTGCCGCCTTCTCCCACGGAGAGCCTTAGAACCCCCACCACCGCTGACGCGGAGCCTCCCCCTTAAAAAGGGGTAGGCCCTACCCCTCTTCGAGGGGGAGGGTGGCACGGCTGTGCCGTGACGGATGGGGGTGGGGCGTCCGCGTCATCCTGAGGAGCGAAGCGATCGAAGGATCCCCTCATACGCATCATAAAATTTTTGTACAAAATGTGAATTTCAATATTATTTTTATAGAAAAAAACAAAAAAATCTTTCCTTCCATGTTGACGGCACACATTTTTTGTGATAAACTGTAAATATAGAATAGGAAGCGTGTCGCTGCGAGAGGGGAATTTCGAACAAAAATCACACTTTGTTCGGGGTTTCTCCTTACGGGAGCGCGTTTTCCATTCTAAAGCGCGCATGCGCGGGTACTCCCGTGCGTACGCGCAGGGAGCGTTTTGAAATTTAAGGAGGTTTCATAATGAAACTCAGGAAATGGCTTGGCATGTTACTTTCGCTCATGATGGTCGTTGCCGTTGCAGTCGGCATCACGGCCTGCGGAGTGGTAAAGACACCCCCGACGCAGTACGTCACGGTGACGTGGTACGACGGCGAGACAGAGCTTGGGAAGAATGACCACCATGAAAAGGGCACGGTCATTGCGAATGACGACAAACCTACCGTCGAGGAAAGGGAAGATTATACCTACGATTGGTATACTTCTGCCGACGGCGAGACGAAATTCGACTTTTCGCAGAAGATCGAGAAGGATACGAACATCTATCTGCATTGGACGAAGGACGAAGAGCCGCCCGCATCCCACACCCACAACTACGGCAAATGGGAAGTGACGCAAAAGCCGACGGCGGACAAAGAGGGCAGCGCGCAGCGCGTCTGCTCGGCCGAGGGTTGCGACAAGCCGACCGAGACCAAGGTCCTCCCCGTTCTCAGCGAGGCCAATTACAATATCGTACACACCAATCCCGTTTCTTGCACGGAGAACGGTTTGGATACATACACCCTGAAGGCGGAGACCTCCATTTCCTTCACGGTGGACGTCCTCACGACGGGGCACAGCTACGGTACCCTCATCGCCGAACAGCCCGCGACCTGCACGGCGGACGGCACGCGTGCGCACTATCACTGCTCTGTCTGCGAGAAGGACTTCCTCGAAGTAGACGGCAAGCCCGCTGCAACGCCCGCTACGGCAGAACAGCTCAAGATCGGCAAGCTCGGGCATGACTACACGCAGAGCGAATGGGTCATCACAAAGCCCGAAGCAGACAGAGAGGGCAAGGCGGAGAAGGCATGCTCCCGCGGCGAGGATCACGAGAAGCAGTCCGTTGTGCTTCCCAAACTTTCCGAGGAAGACAAGTATCAGAACATTACCGCCGATACTGCCACCTGCGGCGCGGGCGGCGAGCGGACCTACACCTATCACTCCGAATACGGCGACATCACCTTCACCGTAAACACCCCCGCCACAGGCGATCACAGCTTAGGCCAAACGTGGGAAAAGGACGATACACACCATTGGAAGGAGTGCAGCGTCTGCCATCAGCACCTCCAAGAAACCGCGCACGATACCGACGGATATGAGGGCATCGAGGGTGCCTGCTCCGTCTGCGGTTATAAGAAGAATGATACCCCCGTCGAACCCCATCAGCACCAGTTCGGCAACGAGTGGACAGTGACCTTAAAGCCCACCGCGGATGTGGAAGGCAGCGCGCAGCGCGTCTGCACCGCCGAGGACTGCGACCAAACCGATGGCTATATCGAGACCAAAGTCCTCCCCAAACTTTCCGAGAAAGATAAATACACCATCGGCCATACCCAGCTACCCAGCTGCACGCAGAAGGGCGTTGATACCTACAAGCTCCAAGAAAACGAGGCCATCACCTTCACCGTCGATGTGGATATGGTCCCGCACACCTTCGACGAAGAGCCTACATGGACATGGGAAGGCAACGACACGGAAGGCTACACCAAGGCCACGGCGACCTTCACCTGCTCCGTCTGCAAGGAAGAGACGCACACCGAAGTGGACAACGAGATCGAAAAGACGAGTTCTTCGGATGAATGTGCCGATACGACGACCTACACCGCCGAAGTCAACTACAACGGGCATTCATACACCAAGACCAAGTCTGTCAAGCTCAACGATCAGCATGCTTACGGTGAGTTGCATCCCGGGAAGCCCGCGACCTGCCTTGAAGAGGGCGAGAAGGAACACTTCCAGTGTTCAAAGTGCCATAAGTATTTCGATAAAGATCACAACGAGATCACGGACGGCATTGTCATCCCCAAGAAGCCGCACAACATGCAGGAGCATGAGTACAAGGCTCCGACCTGCACCGATCCCGGCAATCAGCACTACTACACCTGCCAAAACGAAGAAGATAACAACTTCTACAAAGACAACAAGGGCGAAGAAAAGTGGGAAAATGAACAGGCAACTGTCATCCCCGCCAACGGGCACACATACGAAGAAGTTGCCGAACAGCCCGCCACCTGCACCAAAGAGGGCGTGGCAAAGCACTACCATTGCGACGGGTGCGATCAGGACTTCCTCCACGATAAAGACGTCGTTCCCGCTACCCCCGAACAGCTCAAGCTCACAAAGCTCGCCCACAGCTATCCCGACAATTGGACGATCGATCCGCCCGCGATCGGGAAAGCCGGCACGGCGACCAAGACCTGCACGAAGTGCCAAGAGGGGGATGAAGGCCACACCCTTTCCGTCACTCTTCCCGCACTCGACGCCGAGGGCGACAATTACACAGTAGAACACACCCGGCCCGCGACCTGCACGGCTGCCGGCCAGGATACCTACAAACTCAAGACTGACGAAACGATCTCTTTCACCGTAGAGACCGAGGCCACGGGCCACGACTTCGAGAATTCGACGAAGTGGAATCACGACGACGACAATCACTGGAAGGTCTGCAAAAACTGCGATGAAGAAGATACGAATAAAGAGCCGCACGAATTTGTAGACGGCCATTGCGAGACCTGCGGTGCCTATGAGAAGTACACCCTCAGTTTCAACCTCGGCGACGCAGAGGACGAGGGCTTGACCCCTGTAGGGCCTGTTACGGTCTATGCGAACGACCCCAAAGTCAACCTTCCCGGCGCGCCCGAGAGAAAGGACTATAACTTCACCGGTTGGGAATGCGCAGCGGACGGCAACACGTATACACAGAACCAACAATACACCGCGACGAAGAGCACGACGTTCACCGCACAGTGGGAGAAGATCCCCGCAAAGCAATGCACTTATAACTTCTACCTCACGGGCAATGGCGCAGGCGATTTGAGCATGTCCGGTGCTTATGGCTCCCGCGTCGATCAATTCCGCATGAGAAAGACCATGTCGGGCGACAATACCGTCTATACCTTTGATTCGATCGACATCTTTGAGGGAGACAACTTCAAGATCGTCTCCGATATGAATCCGGGGAATATGTGGGCAGAAGGTACATATTTCTCCTACGGTGATATCACGGGTAGCAAAACGAACTTCAAGTCCAGCGACGGTAGCAGCACGGGAAATATCCAAGCCACAGCGAGCGGTCAGTATAAGATCGTTCTCACAGTCGATCAAACGGGTAAGAAGATCTCCTTTGAGATCATTACGCTCCAAATCTATACGAATGTCCAACAAGAATTCAAAGGCTACTACCTTACCGGGTTCATGACGGATCCTGCATGGGCGCAAAAGATCACCGATTACAAGCTCGAAGGTTCGAATAACACATATACCGGAGTCTTCTATTTAGATATAAATAAATCGCATGCTACTGACGGAAAGACTGAAGTCAAAGTCATCAAGGTGACTGCGCTCAAGGTCGGAGAGAGGGAAGCCGGATACACGGTCGTGTGGTATGGTCTGAGCGGAACAAGTAACAACGAAGGGAACTACGCAATTTCTTCCACGGGTTGGTATAAGTTCACGCTTACCGTGAGCAAAGGATGCTTCACGGCGAATCCCGCGACCGAACACACCCACAACTACACATGGCAGATCACGAACCCCACCGAAAAAGGAGAGGGGCAAGCAATCGGCACCTGCCACGGGTCGGGCGACGTCCCTTGCGACAAGAAAGAGGTCACCCTCACTCTTCCCGCCCTGAGCGATAATAGGTATCAGGTCACGGGTACGCCTACCTGCAGAGAGGGCTACACCCTGGACTATAAGATCGAATTGGACGAGGACGAAGTCAAATACACGGTCACCTTCTCCATCACCTACGAAGCCGACGCCCACACCTACGACGAGAGCGATTGGCATAGTGACGCGACCCACCATTGGCACGTTTGCTCGAAGTGCAGCACCGAAATCGAAAAGGGCACGCACGACTTCGGCGGGGACCATGTCTGCGACACCTGCCAATATGCGGCGAAGAAAGTGACGGCGAAATTCAACGTCGGTTACGGCGGTCAGACGATCGAAGACATCGTCACCTATGCCGACGAGAACAAAGATTCCATCACCCTTCCCACGCCCAATGCTCGCGTCGGCTACAAGTTCGACGGTTGGCTCCTCGACGGCCAAGGCAACCCCCTCACGGGCGAATACAGCCTTGATTTCACCGAAGATGTCACCCTCAACTTCACCGCGAAGTGGACGCAGAACAACTACACCGTGAAATACGATCTTGGCGGCGGCGAAGGCTCCTTCGTCGACAGCGGTTCCTACCAGATCGGTGCCGACATTAAATTGCCGGAAGGCGAGCCTACCCGCACGGGCTACAAGTTCGCGGGCTGGACGGTCGCAGGCCACGAGGAGAACGTTAGTACCTCCTTCAAGCTCGACGAAGCAGTCATCACCGCGCTCAAGGGTAGCTTTGAAGTCACCGTTCAGGCGAATTGGGAGGTCATCGAATACACCATTCGCTTCGACGTGAACGCCCCCGCAGAGATGGAAGGCAAAATTCAGCCCGAAAGCGTTACAGACATAGAGCATGTCACGATCGAAGCAGGACAGATCACCTTGCAGCAGCTTTCCGGCCTCACCTCGCATACGTTCGAGGGCTGGAGGCTCGGCAACGCGAATGGAACCCTCTATGCAGGGGAGAGCACGACGCTCGATAAGACGATCATCAAAGCAGCACAGGATAGCGAAGGAAAGAAGGTCATCACCTTCTTTGCGAGCTGGCAAGAAATTGGCAAGGTCACCGCATACTTCGATTTCGGCGTTAGCGAAATGCAGAATCCCGACTCCGTATCGGTCTATTCCGGCAACGAGATCACCTTCCCGGCGAAGCAGGACCGCACGGGTTACACCTTCAAGGGTTGGCACAAGGATGGTGATCCCGAGACAACGCTTCATCAGCCCGACGACACGCTCGCGATTTCCGAAACGACCACCTTCAAAGCCGTTTGGCAGCCTATAACCTACAAGATCGTTTTTCAGAGCGACGGAAGCGCAAGCACGACTTTGTCGGTCACCCTCGAAACCGCGGCAGAGAACGCCTTCAACGCTCCCGCCGCCAAGGACGGCTACACCTTCGACGGCTGGATGTATGGCGAGCAGAAGTACAGCACACTTACGGCCGCCCTCATCGAGGCCGCGGCCCCTCAGGATGACGCCCACACCATCACCCTCACGGCGAAGTGGACGGCAAAGATCTATAAGGTCGTCTATGAGGACGGCGTCGCAAGCGAGGAAATTCAGGTTCCCACCGACGGGAAATCTTATTCCCTTGGCGGCGACAATGCGCAGATCACCCTTCTGCAAATGACGGGCACGCGCACGGGTTACGACTTCTCCAAGTGGACGCTCGGCGAAAGTGGCAAGTACGATGCAGATGAAACGATCGGCCTCGCCGACGTGATTGAATACGCCCAAGTCATTTCCAACGAGAATGTCATCACCTTCAAGGCAGAGTGGACCAAGCATCAATACACCGTCACCTTCGATAATGGTGCATATGGCGAACTCAAGACCCAGAGCGTAAAGGTCGAATATCAAGACGATCTCGACCTCACTTTGGCCGACTACATCCTTGAAGATACCACGGAGCAGCACTTCCTCGGCTGGAAGCAAGAGGGCACGGAGGGCAACGAAACCCTTAAAAATCTCACCGTGACCGCCGACGTCAAGCTCGTCGCCGTCTGGGAAGCAAAGATCCTTGTTACCTTCGAGATCGACGGCAGCGAGAACAAGACGGTCTACGTCGTCAAAGGCACCGCCATCCCCGCAGAGGAGTTCCCGAGCGAGCTGAAAGATGCCTGCCGTTTCGATGGTTGGTATAATGGCAGGGTGAAATTCGAAAAGCAAAGCCCCGTCGAAGGCGAACTCACCCTCACGGGTACCTTCGTCGAACAGGTCACCATTACCTTCATGGATTTGACATTCACCAACGGCAAGAAGGGGAACCCGGTACAGAACACTACGGTCAAGATCGATAAGGGTACATCTTATGAAGAAAGCCCTGTAAAAGAGGGCACATGGCCGACGGGACCGAAGAGTACACATGCCTACACGGGCTACATCTTCGACGGTTGGTTCAAAGACGGCAAGAAGTACGAACAGACCGAGACGATCGATGCAGACATCACCCTCACGGCAGAGTATCATATCGACGAAAATCAGCTCAACGAAGAGATGTTTGCTCTCGTCGGTACTCAAAACACGGGTGTCAAGGTGCAATCCTGGGTCGATACGGAATCTACAAAGTCGACTTATAAGGATAGTCAAGCCAACGTTGACTACAATGCCTTCATTCTCGTTAAGGATGAGATCTACGTCAATGGCACGACAGTATACACGATCTACCGCAAGACGGTTTACATGGAGTCCGGCAACATCTTCAAGATCATCAGAAAATCTGCCGGGAAGTGGGATTATACCTTCGAAATCAATTGGACCCACGTTTCCCCGCTCAACAGCGCGAAAGGTCTTGCAGATGCAAAAGATGATAGCAACAATATCAAAGTGTCGACTTCCGGTTGGTATACTTTTGAGTTCTATATTAGCAAGTCTGCACCCGGCCACTTCTATGCTATGGTTGGCAGTACGCTAACACTGTGGAAACTCAACTACAAGACCGAATCGAAATCCGCTCCCGAGCATGAAGCATACATCCGCGGCGATATGAATAACTGGATGAATGGCTATGCGACGAATCTCGAATGGGCGTATGGAATCGCACAACAGAAGGAAGAAATTGCTAAGTACAAGATGAAGCATGAGGGCGGCGTATACACCATCGACGTCACGGTAGAAAAAGCAGTCGGATTCAAAGTCTTTGACTGGTACGACGGCAAGTGGTACGGAACAGCAAGTAATGGCAACGTCCAACTCAGCTCCAAGGGTACATGGCGTATCACCTGGAATGGTTCCGGCACTCCTACGGCAAAGAAGATCAACACTTACACCTACACTTATAGTCTTGGCGAGGCAGCAGGATATGTCACGGATTATCAGCTTCCCGAAGGCAAGTCCGAGAATTCCCTCGACCCGATCAAGGTCAAACTGCCCGAAACCGACCCTACATGGGAAGGCTATAAGTTCAAGGGTTGGCAGCTCAACAGCGATAAAGCGAATCTTCATGCGGGCGGCACCGAGGTCACGCTGGTCGCAGGCGAAAACACGATCACTGCTGTTTGGGTGAAGCTTGTTAAGGTCACCTTCAAGGGCATTGGCGACGATGGCAGCGACAAGGTCGTCACGATCGAAAAGGGTTCGCAGGTCACCGATTGGCCCGCAGTGCCCGAGAAGGTCGGCTATGAACAGGGCAAGTGGGTGAATGGCGGAGAGACTTACGACGCGAACTCCACCTTCGACGCCGACATCACCCTCACCGCGTCCTACACCGCAACCTCTTACACGGTCGAGTTCGACAATAACGAGCACGGCACCAAGCCCGAAGCGGCCACCGTGAC
>CANREM010000023.1 GCA_947629675.1 uncultured Clostridia bacterium | reverse complement strand
TTTGGCACAAAATACATTTACTTTTTCGCCGAACTGCGTTATAATGAAAATTCGAGAGGTACCATATGGCAAGCAAATACTACATCACGACGCCCATCTACTATCCGAGCGGCAACTGGCACATCGGCCACTGCTACACCACCGTCATCTGCGACGCCCTCGCGCGCTTTCACAAGATGAAGGGGGAAGAGGTCTTTTTCCTCACGGGCACGGACGAACACGGCCAAAAGGTGGAGAAGGAGGCGAAAAAGCGGGGCATCACGCCCATGCAATTTGTCGATCCCCTTGTTGCAAAGCTCAAGGAGATGTGGAAGCTGCTCGATGTCTCCTACGACCGTTTCATCCGCACCACCGATGCGGACCACGTCGCATGCGTGCAAAAAATTTATCAAAAACTCTTTGAGAGCGGCGACATCTACAAGGCGGAATACGAGGGTTACTACTGCACCCCGTGCGAGGCATTCTGGACGGAGTCGCAGCTGAAGGGCGGCAAGTGCCCCGACTGCGGGAGAGAGGTCTCCCTGCAAAAGGAGGAGAGCTACTTCTTCCGCCTCTCCAAATACGCGCCCCGCATTCTGAAGCTCTACGAGGACAACCCCGAATTTTTGCAGCCCAAGTCCCGCGTCAACGAGATGGTGAACAACTTCCTCAAAATGGGCCTTCAGGACCTCTGCGTCTCCCGCACGACGGTGAAGTGGGGCGTGCCGCTCCCCTTCGACGAAAAACACACCGCCTATGTGTGGATCGACGCCCTCTCCAACTACATCTCCGCCCTCGGCTACGGGACGGAAAAGGACGAGCTTTACAAAAAATTCTGGCCCGCCGAGCTGCACATGGTGGGAAAGGAGATCGTGCGCTTCCATGCCATCATCTGGCCCGCCATTCTGATGGCCCTCGGAGAGCCTATCCCGAGGCAGGTCTACGGACATGGGTGGCTCCTCATCGGTGGAGACAAGCTCTCCAAGAGCAAACAGGAGGCGGCAAAGAGCGAGCTTACCGACCCCTATGAACTTGTCAAACGCTATGGGACGGACGCCGTCCGGTACTTCCTTTTGCGCGAAATTCCCTTCGGGAGCGACGGAGAATACACGGGGGAACGCCTTCTCGGCCGTATCAACGCCGATCTCGCCAACGATCTCGGCAATTTAGTCTCCCGCACACAGGCGATGATCGCCCAAAACTTCGAAGGAAAACTCCCCGCACGCGGCCCCTCGGAGGGAACGGACGGGGAACTTATCGGCATGTGTGAGACGCTTTTTGACAGGGTGAACGCGGACATGGGTGCCCTCAATGCGCCCGAAGCTCTTGCAGACATCTTCGCCGTCATCGACCGTGCCAACAAATACATCGACGAGACCACCCCGTGGGTCCTCGCCAAAGATCCCGAAAAGAAGGCGCGTCTCGGGGCCGTCCTCTACAACCTCGCCGAGACGGTGCGCATCTGTGCGGTGATGCTCAAGCCCTTCCTCACAAAGGCCTCCGCTACGATCCTCAAAAGTCTCTCCTGTGACGAGAACGCCGGCTTCGACACCCTTTCGTTCGGGACGCTGAAGGAGGGCGCGGCCATCGAAAAGATCCCGCCCATCTTCCCCCGCATCGACGTCAAAAAAGAGCTTGCCGAAGTGGAAAAACTCGTCAAAAAATTAACCTGTCATTCCGAGCCTCCGCAGGGGGCGAGTGAATCCCCCAATACGCAGTCCGCGCTTTCATCAAGGGGATCCTCTCGGGGCGATGCCCCTCGGGATGACGCGTTTAACCCCGCGCGTCATCCGGAGCCTGCCGAAGGATCCCCTAATACGCAGTCCGTCTCTTCGCGTCATCCTGAGCCGAATGGGACAAATGAAAACGGCGGGTCTATCCCCGAAGGATCCCCCGATACGCAGTCCGAGATCACCATCGACGACTTTGCCAAGGTCGAACTGAAGATCGGCGAAGTTGTCGCCTGCGAGCGCGTGAAAAAGAGCGAAAAACTTCTGCATGAGACGGTTAAAATCGGCGAGGAGACCCGTTCGGTCGTCTCGGGCATCGCAAAATTTTACACGCCCGAAGAGATGGTGGGGAAGAAGGTGGTCGTCGTCACCAACCTTCGGCCCGTCAAGCTCTGCGGCGTCCTCTCCGAGGGCATGATCCTGTGCGCCGAGGACGCGGAGGGCAACCTTACCCTTCTCACCCCCGAAAACCTCATCGCAAGCGGGGCGAAAGTCAGATGATCGACGTCCACGCCCACTTTGCCGAGGAGGGGTACGACTTCCCCGCCGAGTGGGAGAAAATCAAGGCGGCGGGGGTTCGGACGGTCATCCTCGCAGGCGACACCCTCGCCCACAGCCGCATGCACCGCGACTTTGCAAATGTGCACGAAGGGGCATTTTTTACCGTCGGCATCCACCCCGAGAGCGCGGGAAAACCCTACGATGAGGAGGAATTTCTCGCCCTCGCAGGGGAGAAAACCTGCGTCGCCGTCGGGGAGATCGGGCTGGACCACCACTATGAGGGGTATGACCGCGCGGCGCAGCAAAAGCTCTTTTCCGAGCAATTGGAACTTGCCGGACGGCTTCATCTCCCCGTTCAGGTCCACTCCCGCGACGCCTGTGCGGACACCCTCGCCATCTTAAAAGAACAGGAAAAATCGCTCCGCGGCGGCTTCCTCATGCACTGCTACAGCTACGGCTGCGAGAACCTCGACAGTTTCCTATCCCTTGGAGCTTACATCTCGCTCGGCGGGGTCGTTTGCTTCAAAAATGCACGCCGCGCATGTGAAACGGCGGTAGCATGTCCGAGGGAGAGGCTTCTTTCCGAGACGGACAGCCCCTACCTTTCCCCCTTTCGCGGGGAGAAAAACAGCCCTGCGAACATCCCCGTCATCGTGCAAAAACTCGCGAGTCTCAAGGGCATCGACTTTGACGAAATGAAGGCGCAGATCGCCTCGAACGCCCGCACCCTCTTTCCCAAATTGCAATAAAATTATGAAGGACACCTACACCTACCAAATCGGTAATAATCTCTATATCAACCTCACGAACCGCTGCACGAACCGTTGTACCTTCTGCGTGCGCAACGGCAAGGAGACGTACGAGGGCTACCCTCTTTGGCTGAAGGGCGGGGAGCCGACGATGGAGCAGATCGTCGCCGGGATCGGCGACCCGAAACGGTATGACGAAGTTGTCTTTTGCGGCTTCGGCGAACCCACTTACCGCCTCGATGCGATGCTTGAAATCTGCGACTATGTGCATGAAAATGGCGGGCGGACGCGCGTCAACACCAACGGACATGGAGCCATCATCGCGGACATGGGTATCGCGGAGAAACTCAAGAGCAAGCTCGATGGGGTGAATATCTCCCTCAACGCGTCCTCAAAGGAGAAGTACAACGCGCTCTGCCGCCCCAAGGTCGAAGGGGCGTTTGAAGGGCTTCTCGCCTTCGCCCGCGACTGCAAGAAATGCGGCGTGAATGCGTGGTTTTCCGTCGTCGATTGCATCGGCGAGGAGGAGATCGCCGCCTGCACCCGCCTTGCAAAAGAGATCGGTCTTCCCCTCCGCATAAGACCGATGATCGAGTGAACATTAAACGCGGTCGGGGGCGGTAAGCGTCTTTTTGCCCCGCCCGCACATCCCCTATACGCACATATACGCACGAAGCCTCCCCGCAATGAGGGGAGGCTTCGTTTTGCATGATGTAATTTTGCTGCGTTACAGTTTTACGACGGTGAGGGTGGCTTTATCGCCGTTGATGTCCAGCTCTTTCGTGAAGCCGTCGTGCGGACCTTCTTCGATCTTTTCCGCGAGGACGTCTTTGGCGAGCGTTCCCTGAAGAAGCACTTTTCTTGCGCGCCCCTCTGCGACATGGTATATGGCAATGCGGTCTGTGACCTCAAAGCCCGCCTCCTTTCTCATCGACTGGATCCTGGAGATGAGTTCGCGCTCCGCGCCCTCATCCAAAAGTTCTTCCGAAAGTTCCGTATTGAGGGCGACGGTGATGCCGTACCCCTGCGCCGTGGCGTAGCCGTGCGCGGAGGAGGTGAAGATCTGCAGATCCTCCTCGAAGAGTTCCACTTCGCCGTCGAGATCCACTCTGTATGGCTCGCCCGTCTTGACGGTGGCGACCACCTCCGCCGCGTTGCAGTTTTGCAAAAATTCGCTGATAAGGCGAAGTTTTTTGCCGTATTTCGGGCCGAGGGTGCGCAGTTGCGGCTTCAGATTGTAGGTGACAAGCTCCTCTCCGCCCGAGAGGAATCTGAGGCTCTTGACGTTGAGTTCGTCCAAGGTGACCGCCTCAAGTTCGCCCTCGATACCGAGTTTTCTGTCCGAGGCGACGAGCATCTCTTTGAGGGGCTGGCGGTTCTTGATGTTGCCCGAATTTCGCGCGCTGCGCCCGAGTTCGACGACATTCAAAACGTCCTGCATGCCCGCCTCCAAGACGGGATCCACCCATACCATGTCCGCGACAGGGTAGTCACAGAGATGCACGGAGATGGGTTCTTTGGGGAAGAATGCGGGCACTAAATTCTGATACATCATCTCCGCCATGAAGGGCATGTAGGGCGCGATGAGTTTGGATAGCGTCAGAAGGACGGTATAGAGCGTCGTATAGGCCGCCGCCTTGTCCTCCGTCATCTCAGGCCCCCAATAGCGGTCGCGGCCCCTTCTCACATACCAATTGGAGAGTGCGTCCGCAAAATCCTGAATGGCGCGTGCGCTGTCCGTGATGTTGTATGCGGCGAGCATGCCGTCCACCTCGCCGACGAGGGTGTGGAGCTTGGAGAGCACCCACTTGTCCATGAGGGAGAGCTTGCACTTCTTCAGGTCGTATTTCGAAGGGTCATAGCCGTCGATTCCGGCATAGAGGGTGAAGAAGGCGTAGGTGTTCCATAGCGTCCCCTGAAACTTTCTCTGGCTCTCGGAGACGGCCTCCGCCCCGAAGCGGGAGGGGATCCACGGCGCGCTGTTCGTGTAGAAATACCACCGCGTGGCGTCCGCGCCCTGCTTTGCAAGCACCGTCCACGGATCGACGACGTTCCCCTTATGTTTGGACATCTTGACGCCGTTTTGGTCGTTGACATGCCCCAAGACGATGCAGGTCTTGAAGGGGGCCTTGCCGAAGAGGATGGTCGAGATGACGAGGAGGGTATAGAACCATCCGCGCGTCTGATCGACGGCCTCCGAGATGAAGTCCGCGGGGAAGGTCTCCTCGAAGAGGTCCTTGTTTTCGAAAGGATAGTGGTACTGCGCAAAGGGCATGGAACCCGAATCGAACCAACAGTCGATGACCTCGGGCGTGCGCTTACAGCTTCCGCCGCAACGGGGGCAGGTGCAGGTGAGGCCGTCGAGGTAGGGACGGTGCAGTTCGATATTTTCGGGCGCGCCCGTCCTTTCGCAAAGTTCCTTTTTGGAGCCGATGACGACGACTTCGCCGCAGTCCTCGCACACCCACACGGGGAGCGGGGTGCCCCAATAGCGGTCGCGGGAAAGCCCCCAATCGATGACGTTTTCGAGGAAGTTCCCCATCCTCCCCTCTTTGATGGTCTCGGGGATCCAGTTGACCGAACGGTTGGCCGCGATGAGGGCGTCCTTCACCTTCGTGACCTCGATGAACCAGCTCGCCCGCGCATAGTAGAGAAGGGGCGTATCGCAACGCCAGCAGTGGGGATAGCTATGTTCATAGGGAAGTTTCTTGAAAAGAAGGCCGCGGCTTTTGAGCATTTCCAAAATGACGCTGTCCGCCTTCTTTGCAAACAGCCCGTCGAGTTCGGGGCAGCGATCGTCGAAGCACCCCCGCTCGTTGACGAGCTGAACGACGGGGAGACGGTACTTCTTCCCGACGCGGTAGTCGTCCTCGCCGAATGCGGGGGCGATGTGAACGACGCCCGTGCCGTCGGTGAGCGTGACATAGCCGTCGCAGACGACGAAGTATGCCTTCTCGCGGAAGCTCCCCTTCGCCCAATCGAAGAGAGGCTCGTACATGGTACCCTCGTATTCGCTTCCCTTGCGGCGTTCGACCACCTGGAAGTTTTCGAAAAATTTGCCCGCGAGGGCCTCGGCGAGGATGTAATGCGTGCCGTCCTCCGCCTCGATCTCGACGTAATCTTCATTCGGATTCATGCAGAGCGCGACATTGGAGGGAAGGGTCCACGGCGTCGTCGTCCATGCGAGGATGTAAGTGTTCTCCTTGCCTTCCACTTTGAAACGGGCGATCGCGGAGTTCTCCTTCACATCCTTATAGCCCTGTGCGACCTCGTGCGAGGAGAGTGCTGTCCCGCAGCGGGGGCAGTAGGGGACGATCTTGTGCCCCTTATACAAAAGCCCCATCTCGTGCATGCGCTTGAGTGCCCACCACTCCGATTCGATATAGTCGTCGTGATAGGTGACATAGGGGTGTTCCATATCCACCCAATAGCCGACCGCGTCCGACATCTTCTCCCATTCGCTCTGATACTTCCAGACGGACTGCTTGCACTTCTGGATGAAGGGCTCGATACCGAACTTCTCGATCTGCGGTTTGCCGTCGATTCCGAGGCTCTTCTCCACCTCCAGCTCCACGGGAAGGCCATGCGTATCCCAGCCCGCCTTGCGGAGGACATGCTTTCCCTTCATCGTCTCGTAGCGGGGCATGATGTCCTTCATGACGCGGGTGAGGACATGCCCGATGTGCGGCTTGCCGTTGGCGGTGGGAGGACCGTCGAAGAAGGAAAATTCCTCCCCTCCCTCGTTCTTTTCGATGGACTTTTCGAAGATCTTGTTCTCCTTCCAAAACTTTGCGATCTCCTGTTCCCGCTCCACGAAATCGAGCGACGTATCAACCTTTCTATACATAAAAACTCCTTATATGGGGTGTGTTTCTCAGCCGAAAATGCCCTTGCGCGGGTGGATGCTCTTTACGGTGAAACCGGCATCCGTAACACATGTCGAGAGGGCCTCGTCAGGAAGGTCGGTCTCCACAAAGACGACGCCCTTCTTGAAATTCGCCTTCGCGCCCTCGACCCCCTCCAAAAGGAGGAGTTTGCGCTCCACCCGCTCGGCACACTTCTTGCAGCAGAGATCTTCGATCTCGATGACTTTCTTCATACCCACAAATTATAACAAAAAAGCGGGACGGTGTAAAGTTATTTCCCGCCCGCTGAAAAAAGTTTTGTTGCCTTCAGCCCTCTTCGTGCTCCCGCCGGGTGTGACGGATGCCGTGGAAATCGAACTTCCACTTGCCGCCGAACTTTCCGAAGCGGTTCCACAGCCACAGAAGATAGCCGAGTACGGTAAAGATGGCAACGAGGGCAAGCACCCAAAGGCAGACGCTCCCATAGCCGATCTCGCGAACGTTGAGGAAGAAATACGGGTATTCGAAATTCTCGACGGTCGCGCCCAAAATAAAGATGTAAACGACGTAGACGAGTGGCAAAATGAGGCTATACAGGGGGGCGAACACGGACATGGTACCCTTCTTTTCGAACAAGATGTAGTCAAAGACGAAGAGGAGCGGCGCGAGGCAGTGATAGGACATGTTCCCCACATCCAGCCAATAGCTCGCGTTTGCGGGGCTGTTGAGGAGAAAGACGACGACGAGGAAAGTGACGAGGATCATGACCGTTGTCATAAACTTGAAGGTCAGAAGGATGCGGTTATATCCCTCGCGCTCCCCCTTCAGGACGCGGACGGCGGTGGCGATGGTCACCGCGAGCGAGACAACGAATACGACAAAGTTGGAAAGATTCGTGTAATACTTTAAGATCTCCCAGCTCATGGGCCGCCCGCCCTGCCCGGCATAGAAGATGCGCAAAGAGAGCAGGCATGCAAGGAAGGAGACGCAGCACAGGATGATGCGGTAGATGAGTTGAACGACAAGATTTTTTCTCATATTTGCCTCACGGATAAGTTTTGTTGTGAAATAAATTATAGCGAAAAAATACGTCGCTGTAAAGAAAAATCACATTGTGAATTAAAAAATTTTCCAAAAGAGGAGCATTTCTGTAAATTGCGTTGCGTTTTGCGGGAAAAGTTGATATAATATGTCTTGATTTTGATCTCGAGGTGAACCCATGCGCGTTCTCGCCATCAACGACATCTCCTGCGTGGGGAAGTGTTCTTTGACCGTTGCCCTGCCCGTACTCTCCGCCTGCGGGGCGACCGTGGACATTTTGCCGACCGCCCTGCTCTCCACCCATACGGGAGGATTCACGGGGTATACTTTTTTGAACCTCGACGACGAGATGAAAAAGATCTGCGACCATTGGGAGACGCTCGGCCTCAAATACGATGTCATTTTGAGCGGGTATCTCGGGAGCCGCAGCCAGATCGAATTCGTCAAAGAGGTAAAAAGACGGTTTTTGAAAGAGGGCGGCCTCTTCATCGTGGACCCTGTTTTGGGGGATAATTTTCAGTTCTACCGCGGCTTTGATGAAGGGTTTGCCTCGGACATGGGTACACTCTGCGCGCTCGCGGAATACATTTTGCCCAACGACACCGAGGCCTTTTTGCTCACGGGGGAGAGAGACGCATCGAACGCCCTCAAAAAACTTTCTTTGCTCTGCCCCCACCCCGTCATCACGGGTGCGGACGATGAGGACGGGTACTTTTTGCACTACTTCGACGGGGAGGAAAAGCGGATGCCGCTCAAAAAGGTGGAGGGATCCTTCCACGGCGCAGGCGACGTGTTCGCCTCCGCATTTGCGGGCTGTATCGGCAGAGGAATGCCCCTGAAGGAGGCGTTAAAGCTCACCGTCGAGTTCTGCTACCGCTCCATTCTCCGCACCGCACGCGAGGTGCCCGACAAGAAGTACGGCATGAATTACGAGCAGGAACTCAATATTCTCACCTCGCACTTCGCCGGGAAGTGAAGGACCCCCTCCCGAGGAGGGGGGTAGGGGGTGGGTACGATTTCAGAATTCGCCCCACCTCAGTCACGCTCCCGCGTGACAGCTCCTCCCACGGAGGAGCCTTGTAAGTAAAACCACATATACGGAGGAAAAACATGAACAAGCAGACATTCAAAGAAAGTGCCCTGACCATTGCACAGCGGATCGCGGAGGGGATCCTCGGCGGCATGATGATCTCCCTCGGCGGAGCCGTCTACCTCGCCTGCCGCTACGGCCTTACGGATGGGGCGGAAGTGCCCTTTTACGGGCAATATATCGGGGCAGTTCTCTTCTCGATGGCCCTGCTTGCCATCTGCATGCGCGGCTACGCCCTCTACACGGGAAAGATCGGGCTTGTTCCCCAAAAGCATTCCAAAGAGGACATCTCCGTCCTTCTCCTCGCGCTCCTCGGCAACCTCATCGGCACGGTCGCCTTCGGGTACCTCATCGGATTCATCTTCCCCCATCTCAAAGATTCGGCGGCCCTTCTCTGCGGCGAAGCGGGCGGGAAGCTCGCACAGGGGTACGGCTTCGGGCTTTTGCGCGCGATCCTCTGCGGGATCCTCGTCTATCTCGCCATCGACCTCTACACGAACAACAAGACGCCCCTCGGCATCCTGATGTGCATCCCCGCCTTCATCCTGAGCGGCTATGAACACTCCATCGCCGACATGTTCTACTTTGCAACCTCCGGCATCGTCTCCGCCAAGGCATTCGGGTACCTTGTGATGATCATCCTCGGCAATTCGATCGGCGCGCTCATCATCCCCCTCCTTCGCATGATAAAGCCGAAAAAGAAAGAAGAGTGACCCCCTTCAAATTCCAACCAGACAAAAAACAGGCCTACCATGTCCAAGGGCAGGCCTTGATTTTTTTAGAAAAACAGTACAAAAAAGACCGCCGATTGAGGGCAGTCTTTTTTTGGAGGCGCCACCCGGATTTGAACCGGGGAGTCAGGGTTTTGCAGACCCTTGCCTTACCACTTGGCTATGGCGCCGAATAAAAAACAGTGCGGAGCTGTGTTTGGAGCGGGAAACGAGATTTGAACCCGCGACATCCACCTTGGCAAGGTGGCGCTCTACCACTGAGCTATTCCCGCATATGAGCTTTCCGCACTGTATTGGTGGAAGTTATAGGGTTCGAACCTATGACCCCCTGCTTGTAAGGCAGGTGCTCTCCCGGCTGAGCTAAACTTCCGTTAGCTCATATAGAATACCACATTCCCGCCTTCATTGCAAGCGTTTTTTCTCATGATTGAAAATTTTTTTGTAAAATTTTTTGTAAAGAAAAGACCGCACCATTTCTTTGGTGCGGCCGAATTTCTCAATAGACGCTGACTTGTTTCTTATCTCTTCCCTTGCGCTCGAACTTGACGACCCCGTCCTTGAGGGCGAAGAGCGTATCGTCCCCGCCGATGCCGACGTTGTTGCCCGGGTGGATCTTCGTTCCCCTCTGGCGGACGATGATACTGCCCGCGAGGACCTCCTGCCCGTCCTGACGCTTGACCCCGAGCCGCTTTGCGTTCGAGTCTCTGCCGTTGTGGGAGGAACCGGTACCCTTTTTATGCGCGAATAATCTGATAAAAATCATGATTTCTTCTCCTTAATTTGATCGTTCGGAGGAAATTCCCCCTGTGCCTTCCCAAAGGCGAGCAAGTTTAGCCTACGATCTTCTCGATCTTCACAGCGGTGAACGGCTGGCGGTGGCCTTGCTTCTTGCGCTCATTCTTCTTGGACTTATACTTGAAGACGATGATCTTCTTGAATTTGTCCTGCGCTTCCACTTTGCCCGTGACTTTGGCAGCCTTCGCTTCCTCGCCCACTTTGACGGTCTCGCCGTCCGCGAGCATCACGACGTTGAAGGTGACTTCTTCGCCGACTTCGGCCTTGAGCTTTTCCACCTTGACAACATCGCCTTCGGAAACCTTATACTGCTTTCCGCCGTTCTCGATGATTGCGTACATTCGCTTTTACCTCCTCTTCCCGGTCTCGCAAGATATCTTAGGCGGCTTACTTTCGTAAACGCTTGATTGCCCGTCCTTAGCGGCTCAAGGATAAATTTAGCATACCCGCATGCAAAAGTCAAGCGGTTTTTCGCATAGAAAGCGGATTTTTTCGCAAACTACGGGCAAAAGGAGAAAATTTATGGACATCAAAAAGAGCGAAGAAGTTTTGGCGGAAGTGCATCGCAACTGCCAATATGCCATTCAATCCATCTCGGACATTTTGCCCGAAACGGAGGACGAGGAGATCAAGGAGGAGCTTTTGCGCCAGCATGAGGAATATGAGCGCATCGGCGGAAAGGCCGCTCTTCTTGCAAAAGAGAGGGAGATCGAACTCAAGAATCCCAACCCCATCAAGAAGGGGATGATGTGGATGGGCATCAAAATGAACACATTGAAGGATGATTCCCGCGCCCACATCGCCGAGATGATGGTGCAGGGCACCGTGATGGGCATCACCGCACTCAAGACGACGCTCGGGGAAATGTCCGATGACTTCGCCGACGAGGACATCCGCCAACTCGCAAAAGAACTTTTAAGGTCCGAGGAACAGTTCGAAAAGACTTGGAAGAGCCTGATCGCGTAAAACGCAGCCTCCCCTCATCCCGGGGAGGCTTTCTTATTTGATACCCCCTCCTTGGGGAGGGGGATCGAAGGGGTGGGGTTGTGCTTCCAATGGCCCGCCCCCTTCTCAATACAGATAGGGGCCTTCGGTGAGGTTGCGGTAACACTCATCCTTGATCTTCTGGAGGCGGCCGGTCAGGAAATAGCTGAACGGTTCTCCGATGCCGACAACGACATGATCGTCAACGGTACATCCGTGGATCATACAGAGCATTTGGATCTGTTTCGTGAAACGGTCATCCGCAGCGGAGGGATTCGTCAGGTGGTTAGGATGGTTGTGCGCAAGGATGACGCTATGCGGCCGCTGCGTCGCAATGACATGCCCGATCTCATCGGGGGGAATATCGACCCTGTCCGGAAGACAGGATGTGAAGGTCTTTACGAATTTGACCGCATGCCCCGCGTCAAGGCAATAGACGTGTAGAACTTCCTCCGCACATTCCTTGAGCGTCTTGTCAAGATATTTATTGAAGGAGTGGACGTTATAGATCTTGGGAGGTCCCTCTTGCGGCGTTCTGAGCCTTGAGAAGAGCGTAGACAGGGCGGTAAGATAGGTCGCAGTCGCTTCGCCGATCCCGCTCACTTCGAGGAGCTTTTCCTTTGAGGCGGAGAACACTCCCTCGAGGGAGCCGAAGGCATTTAGGAGGCTATGGGCGATGGGGTTGGTATTCTTTCTTGGGATGGCATAAAATAACAGGATCTCCAACAGCTCGTGATCCTGCAACTTTGCGCCGTCGCACAGATGCTCAAACATGCGCTGTCTGTGGCCATCATGAAGTCCCGGCTCTCTATTCTTTTCCACGGTCGTCCTCTTTTTCTTCCTCTCCGGACGGCGGAATACTATGCTTTATCCCCCGTTCGGAAGTTTTTCTCATTATACCACCCCTCCTCCCTTCATTTCAACCCCTTTCCCCATTTTTCTCCGAAATTTTTTGTAAAAGGGGAGGAAAACACTCAACTTCAGAGGTCTAAGGTTTGGCTGTAGAGCGTGCTTTTGGGGACGCCGCGGTCCTTGGCGGCCGCCTTCAGGGCGTCCTTTTTCGGCATGCCGTCGTCCATATATTTCTTGACGTGTTCGCGCGGGGTAAGGGCGCAGAGCGGATTTCCCTTCTCCTTCGCTCCCTCGACGAGGAGGACGAACTCCCCCTTCCTTTCGCCCGTATAACCTTCGGCAAGAGAAAACTCCCTCGCTTCCTCGTGGATCTTGGTGATCTCGCGCACGGCGCATGCCCTGCGATCCCCCCATATCTCGGACATGGTACCCGTGTATTCGTCCAGATCCTGCGGAGCGCAGTGGAAGATGAGCGTCTCGGGGGCATCCTTATAGCGGAGCAGAAGCTCCCTTTTTTCCGACTTTTTCTCGGGGAGAAAGCCGATGAAGGTAAAGCGGTCCGCGGGGAAGGCTGAGAGAACAAGAGCACAGAGAAAGGCATTTGCCCCCGGGATGACGGAATACTTTTCCCCCGCCTCTTTGAGCTTTTTGCAGACCACATTCCCGGGATCGGAGACGACGGGCATCCCCGCATCCGAGACGACGGCGACGCGCTTCCCCTCGCGGGAGAGAGCGATCATCTTTTCCGCCGCCTCCCGCTCGTTGAATTTGTGGCAGGAAAGGAGGGGTTTTTTGATGTCATATGCCGTTAAAAGTTTGATCGTATGGCGGGTGTCCTCGCAAAAGATGACGTCGGCGGCCTTCAGCTCTTCGAGGGCGCGCAGCGTGATGTCCTTCAGATTCCCGATGGGGGTTGCGACGAATGTGATCATAAAAATCTCCTACGCATTGATGAGGGTGGGTAAAACTTCGACCGAAGGCTTTCCGCCCTTGACGGCGAGAAGGAGGACCGCATAGGGGGCCTTCCCCTCCTTTCCCGCGATGAATTGTAACTTTTTTGGCTCCAAACCTCGGACATGGGTGGCACAGATGAGTTCTGCGACCCGATCCGCGCGATGCACGACCGCAAATTTCCCGCCGAATTTCAAGCACCTTTTTGCGGCGTCGAGAAGTTCGCCGAGCGTGAGATCAAGCTCCTTTCTGCAGGGGGCGATGTGGGAAGCAGCCTTTTGAAAGCCACCCTTTTCGTAAGGGGGATTTGCGAGGATGAGCGAAAATCTCTCGGTATAGGCGGCGGGGATGTCCTGCAGGCGGACATTCTCGACGGTGATCTTATCCTCGAGCGCGTTGAGAGCGACCGTCCGCTTGCTCATTTCGGCAAGCCCCTCGTCCGCTTCGAAAAAGGTCACATGCTCCACGCCCTCGTTTTCCGCCAGAAAATGCAGGCCGACGACGCCGCTTCCCGAACAGAAATCGGCGACGCGCTCTCCCTTCGACGCCTTCACAAAGCGCGCAAGATGCACCGCGTCCGAGGTGAAGCGGTACTTTTCGGTGTCCTGTATGATCTTGTAATCCCCGATGAGGAGAGGCTCGATAACTTCCATATAAGACTTGAATAATATAAAAAGCGCGGGTCGCTCCCGCGCTCTTTATGCGCATACCTTATTCGGCAGTGATCGCTCCGGTGGGGCAACCGTCCTCGCAGGCTCCGCAGTCGATACAGACGTCGGGATCGACGACATACGTCGTATCGCCGGGCGCGATCGCACCGACGGGGCAGGTCGCCTCGCAAGCTCCGCATTGAACGCACGCATCTGTGATCTTATGTGCCATAGGAATTTACCTCCATAAATATCTTATTGGTATTATATCATAACTTTTCAGCTTCGTAAAGAATTTTCAAGCAATTCTTTGCTCACTCATCCGATTTTTTATCGGGGAGCGCGTCCTTCTCGTCGTCGGGGTCGGCATGCTCCTCCCGCTCGGCACAGCGTTTGAACCCAAGCTCGGAGACGGGATAATCGCGGTAGAACATCGCCCCGTCCTTTTCGATCTTGACGCGGGCGGTCATCTTGAGCATATCCGTCGTGATGACAGTTCCCCTCCCCTCCGGCGTTGAGACGGTCCCCCCGATCTTGGGGACTTTCTTGCAGGCATCGGCGTAGTACTCGTCCTCATACGAAAGGCAACACATGAGCCTCCCGCACAGCCCGCTGATCTTGCCGGGGTTCAAAGAAAGCCCCTGGTTTTTCGCCATTTTGATGGAGACCTTGCGGAAATCGGGCATACAGCTCGCACAGCAGACCACCCTGCCGCAGGGTGCGATCCCGCCCAAGATCCTCGTCTCGTCGCGTGCGCCCACCTGTTTCAGCTCGATGCGAAGATGGAAGTAGGAGGCGAGGTCCTTGACGAGTTCGCGGAAATCCACCCTCCCCTCCGAGATGAAGGTGAAGATGACCTTGTTCCCGTCGAAGGTGAATTCGCAGTCGATGAGCTTCATGTCAAGGCCGTGCTCTTCGATCTTCTGGCGGCAGACGCGCATGGCCTCTCCGCGGCGGGCAAGTCCGCGCGCGACTACCTCCTCATCCCTCTCGTCCGCGATGCGCAAAACGCTCTTCAAGGGGGTGACGATCTCCTCGTCCTTTACTTCGTATGCGGGGTCGATGACGAGGCCGTACTCCGGTCCGTGCGTCGTCTCAACGACGACATGCTGGCCCTTTTTGATCTCCAGATCTCCCGCCGAAAAATAATACTGCTTGATATTTCCCCTGAATTTTACAACGACAACTTTTGCCATTTCTCGCACTCCTTTCCGATCCGCACGGAGAGCGACAGTGCCGCCTGTGCGGGGTTTGCATTGAACCTTATTTCGCGTTCTGCATCCGTGACGAAGCCGATCGAAGCTACGACCGCTCCGAGCGGAAGCCTGACTTGGAGTTTTTTCATCCCCTCCGTCCGCCTCGCGCAGAACTTCTCCTCACCCGTCTCCATGAACATGAGATCGCGCAGGATGAGTTTTACTGCCGCAAAAAACGGCTTGACCTTCTTATCCGTGATGCCGCGGCAGATCGCCTCGACGCCGTCGCCCGACAAAAATTTCTCGGCGAGGGCAAACTCCTCCGCCCCGTCGGCGAGAAGTGCCTCCGCGTCAGAGAAGATCCCGCCGCACGCCGCGGCCGCCTCTTTTATCCCCTTCTCCCCGACATGGGTACGGGCGAGCGCGTCCTCCACCTCGTTTTCGGCAAAGGGCGGGACGGCAAGTTTCTTTGCCCGCGAGAGGACGGTGGGCAAGAGAGAATGCTCGTACGCGGCCCCGAGGAGAAAGTAGACGCCCTCGGGCGGTTCCTCCAAAACCTTGAGAAGTTTGTTCTGGACGAGGGGGGAGGCGTCCGAAAACGCGTCGAGGACAAAGAGTTTTTTCTTCCCCTCCGTCGGCCGCAAGAGGCTCTCGTCGATGATGCGGGAGGCGTCATCCACCGTGAATTTTCCGTCGCGCACGGCGGGGAAAAAGAGGCAGTCCGAATAGCTCTCCTTCTCGATGAGCAGCTCCGCCCGCTCTCCCTTATCCCAAAAGAACGCCTTCGCGCACTCGGTGAGAAAGAGGCGGAGATACTTCGCATCCGGAAAGAGGATGAGCGTCGTCGAAGCGCATGTCCCCTTCTTTGCGTCCGCCGCAAAGAGCTTGTATGCCGTTGTCGAGCGAATGAGTGTTTTCACAGCCCCTCCCGGTAGATGGGGATGCCGCCCTGCGGGGCGTCCTCCCCGACTTCCCCGCGCGGAAGGCTGTCGAGGACGGAGCCGAGGATCGCAAGCTCCTCCTCTTTGCTGCACGGGGAGAGATAGAACATGAGAAAATTCCCGTCGTTGAATTCGGGGTAGATATTCCTCTCTTCCAAAGCGGCCTGCGCCGAAGAAGATTGTTCCCCGAACGGAACTAAAATTTTCGACCAATCATCATTTGCGAGGCACCCATGTCCGCGCTTGAACGCCTCGGAAGCCTCTTCGATGGCAAGATTGCGGGGGTATTTTACGGCGTATTCCACGCTCGCCAGAATGGGGTAGGAGGGGGAGGTGGTACGGAAGATGCGGACGGCCTCCTCAAGGCGCGACGCCCATGCTTCTTGCGCGGAGACGACCGCTCCCTGCGTCATGGCGGGCAGGCTCTTATGCACGCCGTCCACCCACATGTCTGCAAATTTGCCCGCATAGCTCTCGCAAAAGTGAAGGTGCGACCCGTGCGCACCGTCGCAGAGGAAGGGCTTCCCCGCTTTGCGGCAAAGCTCTTTTGCCGCCGCCATGGGCGGGAAATATCCGTAGTAATCGGGGGAGGTGAGAAGGAGCGCGTCCGCCCTTTCAAGGGCCTTTGCCACCTCCTCCTCTTCGGGCTGCAGCGGGATCCCCCACCGCACGCGCTGCGGAATTGGAACAACTTGCATCCCCATCGCCGTGCAGGCATGAAAGACGCTCGGATGAGAAAATTCCGGAACGGCGAGCCTTTCTCCCCCCGCCGCCTTTACGGCAAAGATCATGGAAAAGACGCCCGCAGTACTCCCGTCCGTCAGAAAGAAGGAGCGGTGGGCACCCAAAATTTTCGCAGCGTCCTCCTCCGCCCGTTTGATCACGCTTTGGGGAGAATAGAGGTTGTCCGAATAGGACAGCTCCGTGATGTCCCCGCCCGCATGCTTGTGCCCGGGCGTATGAAAGGAGATGTGCCCCGCGGATTGCGCACGGAGCATGTCCGCGATGTGCAGCTTCATTTTGCTCTCGGCTTCATCGTCGGGAAGAGCAGCACGTCACGGATGTTCGAACTGTTCGTGAGCAGCATGACGAGCCTGTCAACGCCAAGCCCGAGGCCACCCGTCGGGGGCATTCCGTGGTTGAGGGCGTCGATGAAGTCCTCGTCCACTTGTGCGTTGGTGCCCTGTGCGCGCTTCTTCGCGGCCTGTTCCGCCATGCGCCTCTCCTGATCGATGGGGTCGTTGAGTTCGGAGAAGGCGTTCCCCATCTCCATTCCCATCATGAAATATTCGAAGCGTTCGGTCATCGTCGGATCCGAAGGCTTGCGCTTTGCGAGCGGCGAGATCTCGACGGGATAGTCATAGATGAACGTGGGCTGGATGAGCTTGTCCTCGACGAAGGCATCGAAAAAGGCGGCAAGGATGTGCCCCTTCGTGTCCTTCCCCTTTTCAAGCTCCACGCCCTTCTCGGCGGCGATGCTCCTCGCCTCCTCATCGGTCGTGATCTTGTCAAAATCCACGCCAGAATACTTCTTCACAGCCTCTGTCATGGTGAGCTTTTCCCAATGGCCGAAGTCGAGCATGGTACCCATGTACTCGATGCGAAGGGTCCCGCATGCCTCTGAGGCGACGTACTTATAAAGCTCTTCGACGAAGTCCATCACGGCGTGATAATCGATGTATGCCTGATAGATCTCCACCGTTGTGAACTCGGGGTTGTGCTTGGCGTCCATCCCCTCGTTGCGGAAAATGCGGCCCATTTCATAGACCTTTTCGAACCCGCCCACGATGAGACGTTTCAAGTACAGCTCCGTCTCGATACGAAGATACATATCGAGATCCAGGGCATTGTGGTGCGTCTTGAAGGGCCTTGCGTCCGCGCCGATCTCGATGGGGAGAAGGATGGGCGTCTCCGCCTCCAAAAATCCACGCTCGTCCAAAAAGGTGCGGATGGCGCGCACGATCTTCGACCGCTTGAAGAAGGTATCCCGGACGTCCTGATTGACGATGAGATCGATGTGGCGGAGACGGTACTTCGTATCCTGGTTCTGAAGTCCGTTATATTTTTCGGGCAGGGGCAGGAGGGCCTTCGAGAGGAGAACAAGCTCTCTCGCATGCACGCTCACCTCCCCCGTCTGCGTCTTAAAGACAAACCCCTTTACACCGACGATGTCGCCGATGTCAAAGTCCTTTTTATAGGCGGTATACACCTCTTCGCCCACGTCCTGCCGCGTGATGTAGAGCTGGAGTTGGCCGAACCGGTCGGAGATGTGCGAAAAGGAGGCCTTGCCCATGATGCGGCGGGACATGAGCCGCCCTGCGACGACGACGTCCTTCCCTTCGAACGCCTCGAAGTCCCCCTTGATCGCCTTGGAATCCGTATCCACGGGATAGCTGGTCGCAAGGTAGGGATCCTTCCCCTCTTCGCGGAGCTTGGAAAGTTTCTCCCGGCGGATGCGCGCCTGTTCGGCAAGCTCCTCCTGCAAGGTAATTTCTTCGTCCATACAAAGCTCCCTTCAGTCGATCTTCACGATGCGCAGAACATAGTCGCCGTCGGGGGCCTTGACCGTCACCTTATCCCCCTTTCTGCGGCGAAGAAGGGCCGCGCCCACGGGGGACTCGTTGGAGATGATGTTCTGCATGGCGTCCACTTCGGTGGTGCCCATGATGGTGTATGTCTCCTCCTCCCCAAGCTCCTCGTCAAAGACCGTGACCTTGGAGCCGAGATGCACGACGGAAGTGTCGTCGCTCTCCTCGATAATGACGGCGTTTTTGATGCGGTAGTCAAGCTCGGCGATCTCGCCCTCGTTGGCGGCCTGTTCATTCCTTGCCGCATCGTACTCGGCGTTCTCGGAGAGGTCCCCGTGGCTGCGCGCTTCCTGAATGCGCTCCACGATCTCCGCACGCTTGACCTTGGTGAGGTAGTCGAGTTGCTTCACCGCCTCCTCGTACCCCTTTTTCGTCATAAAGAACTGATCTGCCATTTTTCTCTCTCCTTGCGCTGTCCGCGCAGAAAAATCTAATAATATGACCGTGATCCCAAAGAAATCACGGCTACTTTTCTCCATTATATCGTATGCGCGCGCGATTGTCAACTTGTTTTCCGCACGCGAAGAACTTTTCCGCCCGCGGGAAGTTGCATTTTTCAAAGAAATCCGCTATAATGGCAGTATGTTGAAGATTTGGGCAAAGGTCTATCGCGAGGATCGCATCGCAAAACAGACGACGTACGAAAACGAGGAGAAGTTCACCTACGCGAATTTCTTCAAATATCTCACTGAGATCTGCGATACGCTTGATATTCCAACGCCCGTCCTACTCAAGGCCCACCTCTTCAACTATGCGAAATTCCGCCACGTCGTATTTCGCCCCCGCGACTTTATGGAGAGCGTGGACTTCGACAAGCTGGTACTCGAAAATCTTTCATGAGCGTCCGCCCGCAAAAAAGCGGGCTTTTTTTATGATAAAAATCTGAGGGGATGGAAGGCGACAAAAAAGAAGAGGAGCCAGAGCGCGGCAACGCCCGAGAGCGACAGGATGGCACGGTAGACGATCCCGTTCCCCGCGCAAAGGAAGAGGAGTAGATCGAAGCCCGTAAGAGCATACACCGCGGCAAAAATTCCGAAGAGGATGAGCAGCGCGGAAAGAAAATAGGTCGTGATCTTCATGACCGCAGTATGCGCCCTTTCCGAAAAGTTTATGGGAAGAAAGACAAAAATGCCGCTACCATGTCCGAAAGAGACGCTTCTATCTTGGACATGGGCGGCATGTTTTCTACAACTTGTATGCGGACATGGGTGGTGCGTTTCTCACCAATCCTGCTTCTTTAAGGATTTATCCTTGACGTCGTCATAGAAGGAGAAGTAGTTTTCCTTCCATTCGCGGGGAGATAGAGGTGCGTCTGTCCCCTCGAGATAGGCGGCATATTCCTCGATCTCCTCGGGGGTGAAATCCCCTTCGGAGAGCTCTTCATACTCGGAAAAAAGCTTCATCAGCTGCAATTTGTTCATGGACGGCCTCCCGGACTTCATTATAGCATCCGCCCCAAAAAAATGCAAGTTTTGTGCAAATTTTGTGAAAACGCATCTTGACAACGCCTTCCCCTTGTACTATAATAGAAAATTGGAGGCGGTAAAAATGGACAAAAATTTTTCGCTTGAAGAGAACATCATCGCCGCATGGGTGCGGCTCACGGGGGTATTGAAGAATACGCGGCTGACGGACGGTCTGCAATATAACGAAGCGATCATCATGAACATCATCTACCGCAAGTTCCGCGAGGACGGGAAGGGCGTCGTCTCCTTCAAAGACATCGTGACGGAGACGAGCATGCTCAAATCTCTCGTCAACCGCACGATCGATTCGCTCGTCCGGCGCGGCCTTTTGGAGCGGCTCGAGGGTAAAGTCGATCGCCGCACCACCTTCGTAAGGCCCGTCGAGGAGAACCTCCCCGCCTACCTCGAAGTGCATGAGCGCACCCTCGAGATGGTACACCACATCGTCGAGATCATCGGGACCGACGATGCCGAGGCCTTCGTACGCCTCTCCAACAAGATCAATAAAGTCCTCCTCGGCTGAATTTGTTTCTTTCCGGGGCTTCCGCCGTTGCGCGGAGGCCCCTTTATTTTACGACGTAGACGATGCCCGCTGCATTCGGGCCGATATGCGCCCCCATTCCGAGGCGAAACGAAGAATCCCAAATTATGGTAACCGCGTCATTCTGCCCCGCGCGAAGCTTCTATTTGTAGACTAAGCGCGGCACGAGCACTTTAGCGCGAAGTAGCCGAAAGGGCTTAGACGACTGTTCGCAAAAGCCTCTCTCCGAAGAATCCCTTTTTGCGAAGTCCGACACATGGCTCCTCCGTGGGAGGAGCTGTCACGCAGGAGCGTGACTGAGGTGGGGCGTATTCTGGATTCGTACCCACCCCCTATCCCCCCTCCGAACGGGAGGGGGTAGGGGACTTCGTATCAGGGGATCTTTCGGGGATAAACCGTTACAGACATGGTATATAGTCAATTCGCCTACTTCGGGGCTTTGCCCCTCGTGCCGCCCTTCGATGACGATCAGAACGTGCGGGCGGGGCAGGATGACGCGAAACACAAAGAAAGAGAACACCGTATGGCGTTCTCTTTCTTTGTCTGAAATCCGGCAGCTACCTATCCTCCCGGGCCGTTAGGCCAAGTACTTTCGGCGTAAGAGAGCTTAACTTC
>CANREM010000022.1 GCA_947629675.1 uncultured Clostridia bacterium | reverse complement strand
TCCTACACCGCAACCTCTTACACGGTCGAGTTCGACAATAACGAGCACGGCACCAAGCCCGAAGCGGCCACCGTGACGCTCGACAGCCCCGAGATCGACCTCTCCAAAGAACCCTACGTTCTCTCGCAGAAGGGCTATAGCTTCAATGGTTGGGAAGGCGAGGGCCTCGAAGGGCAGACCTTCAAGCTCACACCCGAGCTCATCCAGGGCCTCGCGGGCGGCACCAAGTCCTTCACCCTCACCGCCCAATGGGAAGCGAATCCCTACCATGTCGTCTTTGCACATGAAGGCGCAGACGGTGCATCGGCCACGGGTATGCCCAAAGATCAATATGTCGATCTCGATAACAAGAACACGATCGACCTTACGGGCACGCCGCAACTCGAGAATTATAAATTCGCTTATTGGACGATCCAAGGCGTCAAAGAGCATACTTATAACAATGAAACCGTGCGCTTCACGGACGCGATGATCCTCGATGATAGCGGCGATAAGATCACAGTCACCGCACATTGGACGGCGGCCGATAAGTTTAGCATCAGCTTCACTTCGGACAGCGAGGTCACAGCACCCGAAGGCATGCCTGCGGGTACGCAGGTCGAGGCGGGCGAATTTGATATTCCTGCCGACAAACCTACCCGTAAGGGTTACACCTTCCAGGGTTGGTATGTCGGGGAAGATCAGGATATCCTCTATAACAACGGCGATAGCACACACGGCAAGTACGATGTGACCGACGATGTCGAGTTCAAGGCGAAATGGGAAGCGATCGAGTACACCCTCGTATTCGACGATACCCAAGGACATCAGCAGACGGCGGACTCTATCACGAAAGTAACGCTTCAAAGCGGCAGCCATGCAATGCCTGTGATCGATGATGAGAGCAAACCGGTCTTTGGTTACACCTTCCAAGGTTGGCAGAGCGTGACAATAGAAAGCCTGGTAATCAAGGGCAATGTGAACTTTAACCTCGCCGAACATGCGGATCTGATCCCCGCAGGAGAAGAGAGGGAGATCAAGTTCAAGGCCACTTGGGAAGATACCGAATATCAGGTCACGTTTGCAGGCGAAGCACATGGAAACAACCTGCCCGGCGGCACAACGATCATGATCAACCAACAGATCGATCTTCAGCAGCTCACTGCAGACGGCTACACCTTCGACGGCTGGCAACTGAACGCAGATCGGGTCATCAAGGATATGACCTACACGCTTCTCCTCAGCGACATCAACGCAACAGTAGAGGCGGACGGCATCACCTTCACCGCCCAGTGGACAGCGCAGGAATACACCGTGACGTTTAAGTCGTACAGCGAGGCGACCACGAATTTGCAATCCGGAACGGTTAAATACAATTCGACCGTGACGCCTCCTAAACAGCCGACATTGGCAGGGTATACATTCAAACAATGGACGGCTTCCACGGGCGAAACGATTGCGAAGGGAGCGGTATCTTGGACGCTGAATGTAACTCACGATGTCACGTTCTACGGCGATTGGGAAGATGACGGATCCGGTTGGTATATGGCAAGCGACAGTTCAAGTTGGGATACCTTCGGTTCGATGAAGAAGTTCACAAAGAGCCATACCGGCTATACGCTTACCGTATCCCTGACCCCCGGTGACATGATCAAGTTCTTGTATAAGCCGGCGTCATACACTTTAACCAAGACCACGACATATAATTGGAATAATGCGTTCGGATATTGTGATTGGAATTATAAGGCAACGGGCAGTACATCGTACAATGTGAAAGATTACTTCACCTACCAGGATAACAACTATGGTGGCGACGGGAATGCAATTGTGCGCTATAATGGCTCTTATACATTCACAATGCCGCTCGAATTAAAGAACAAAGCGGGCACAGCGCAAACGTTGGGCAAGGATTGCTACGATAGCTTACAGCTAACAAAAGCTCCTACGATTTCCACGACAAAAGATACGGTTACTGTGATTATATATAATGAAAATAGCCAATATTTTACATCGGGTCTCTGCGTTCATGCATGGCATGCAGGGAAGAGTCCATTATTTGGGACTGATTTCCCTGGCCAAGAAATTAAATCCACAACCGGAACAAGTGGTAGCACGAACGAATCTACAAGCCACAAGTGGTATGCCAAGAGACGTAATGCAACGAGCGATGTATACATCTTGACATTTGAAGTAAGTAAGAATCGTGTAAATAGTTCGTTGTACATTATCGTCAGTGCATTGGATAGTGGGGCAAGGAAACAAACATATAATTTAAAGGTTACAGCAACAACAGTTACTGTGCAAACATCAAACGATTATTCGCCCGATAATGCCGCTGAAGCGGATAAATGGAAGTTTGCGGCATATGGAGTAGGATTTAAGGAATATTGGAACAGTGGCACAGTAAAGTCATAGTCCAACAAAAGCACCAAAACAAAGAGGCCGAGGGATTTCCCTCGGGCCTTTCCCTCGCCCTTGCCAAGGCTTCCCCCTTTGGAAGGGGGAAGGCAACGAAAAAGCCCTCCCCCTCGCAAACGAGGGGGAGGGTGTCACGGCTTTGCCGTGACGGATGGGGGAGGAGTATTCAGAAGCAGAACCCCCACTACCCGCAAAAGCGGGAGCCTCCCCCTTAAAAAGGGGTAGGCCTTGTCTCCGCGCCCTTACCCTTGCCCCCTCCCGAGGAGGGGGTCGCTTTTCAATCCGTCATGCTGAGCGAAGTCGAAGCATCACCTTATTATTTGGACTTCGTATCAGGGGATTCTTCGGAAAGTTGCTCGCATGGACTGCGTAGAGCCGTTTCGGCTCAGAATGACGCTTACCCTCTCCTCATCTCGACGCCGCGCCGCCCATCGGGCGGCGCGGCGGAGGAGACCCCTACAGGCCTACGGAGCCTTATCGCTTACGTAGGGATTCCTCGCTTCGCTCGGAATGAGGAAAGGGCGTTGGTTGGGACTTGCCCCCTCCCGAGGAGGGGGGGTAGGGGGTGGGTACGTTGCATTTTTCCCTCATCCATCGCTGAGGGCGGTTTTTCACGGTGATTTCACACACGCGCGCGCGGGTGAAAGTTAAATTACATATTGACAAAACCATAAGGGCGCGTTATAATAGTGTCGGTAAGGGGAAAACGAATATGGACATCAGAGACATCCTTGCAAAATGCGACCACACCCAGCTCTCGCCGACGGCGACGTGGGAGGACATCCGCGCCCTCATCGACGACGGCGTGAAGTACAGGACGGCCTCCGTCTGCATCCCGCCCTGCTATGTTGCGGCGGCGAAAAGTTATGCAAAGGGGGGCGTGAAGATCTGCACGGTCATCGGCTTCCCCAACGGCTACAATGCGCCCGAGGTGAAGGCCTTCGAGGCAGAACAAGCGGTGCAAGCGGGTGCGGACGAGATCGATATGGTCATCAACATCGGGGACATGAAGGCGGGGAAATACGCCGCCGTCCGCGATGAGATCGCCCTCGTGAAGGGGGCATGCCGGGGGAGGCTCCTCAAAGTCATCGTGGAGACCTGCCTTCTCACCGATGAGGAAAAGGCCGTATCCTGCGACCTTGTCGCCGGGGCGGGGGCGGAGTTCATCAAGACCTCGACGGGCTTTTCCAAGGCGGGCGCGACCTTTGCCGACGTGGAGATCTTCCGCCGCCGCATCGAAGAACACGGCCTCAACATCCGCATCAAGGCGGCGGGGGGCATCTCCTCCATTGCCGACGCGGAGAAATTTATCGCCCTCGGCGCGGACCGTCTGGGCACTTCCCGCATCGTGAAGATCGTCAAGGAGGAACATCTCTTATGAGCGAACATAAAAACATTCCCACGCCGCACATCGCGGCAAATTGGGGCGACTTTGCAGAGACCGTCCTCATGCCGGGGGATCCGCTCCGCGCAAAATTCATTGCCGAAAACTTCCTCGAAAACCCCGTCCTCGTGAACAACGTGCGCGGGGTGCAGGGCTACACGGGGACATACCATGGCAAGAGGGTCTCCGTCATGGCCTCGGGCATGGGTCAGCCCTCCATCGGAATTTACTCCTACGAACTCTTCAATTTCTACGGCGTGGAGAAGATCATCCGCGTCGGCTCCTGCGGCTCCTTTGACAAGGACCTGCATGTGCGCGACCTCATCTTGACGCAGGGCGCATGCACAAACGGGAACTATGCCAAGCAGTACAATTTGCCGGGGACATTCTGTCCCATCGCCGATTTCGATCTCCTGCGCCGTGCCGCCGACGTCTGCGAGAGGGAGGGCCTCCGCTACAAGGTGGGCAACATCTTCTCCTCGGATATGTTCTACGATGACGCAAACAGCGGCATGCAGTGGGCGAAAATGGGGGTCTTGGGCGTGGAAATGGAGAGCGCGGCCCTCTATTGCAATGCGGCGCGGGCGGGCAAGAAGGCCCTCTGCATCTGCACCGTGAGCGACAGTTTCCTTCATCCCGAAGAGAACACGACGGCGGAGGAGCGGCAGAACTCCTTCACCGCCATGATGAAAGTTGCTTTGGAGATCGCTTGATATGGCAAAGAGATTGTTTTTGATCGTCCTCGACAGCTTCGGCGTGGGAGAACTTCCCGACGCCTATTTGTGGCACGACGAAGGATCGGATACACTCGGAGCTATTCGCGGACATGAAAATTTCAACTGCCCGAATCTGAAAAATTTGGGGCTTTTCAACATCCAAGGCGTCGGCGGCGGGGTACCCATGCCCGCGGCGAGCTTTGCAAAAATGCGTGAAGCGTCGATGGGCAAGGACACGACGATCGGCCATTGGGAGATCGCCGGGATCATCTCGCCCGACCCGCTTCCGACCTATCCCGACGGCTTCCCCGAGGAGGTCATCGGGGAGTTTGAACGCCGCACGGGGCGGAAAGTGCTGTGCAACAAGCCCTATTCGGGCACCGAGGTCATCAAGGACTACGGGGAGGAACACTTGAGAACGGGCGCGCTCATCGTCTATACTTCCGCGGACAGCGTGTTCCAGATCGCCGCACATGAGGACATGGTGCCCCCCGAAGAGCTGTACCGCTACTGCGAGATCGCCCGCGGGATGCTCGTGGGAAGGCATGGCGTGGGCAGGGTCATCGCCCGTCCGTTCACGGGGGAATATCCCTTCACGCGGACATCGAACAGGCACGATTTCTCTCTCACGCCCCCCAAGGATACCATGCTCGACCTCCTCAAAGCGGCGGGATATGCGACCATTTCCGTCGGGAAAATTTATGACATCTTCGCGGGGAAGGGGGTCTCGGAGAGCCACCGCACCGTCTCCAACGCGAACGGCATGGAGGTGACGCTCGGCCTGCAAAGGGAGGACTTCGAAGGGCTTTGCTTTGTCAACCTCGTCGATTTCGATATGAAGTACGGCCACCGCAACGACGTTGCGGGCTATGCGGCCGCGGCGACCGAGTTCGACCGCTTCCTCACCGATTTCCTTCCCGCCATGAGGGAGGATGACGTTCTTCTCATCACCGCCGACCACGGGTGCGACCCTTCCACCCCGTCCACCGACCACTCCCGCGAATACACGCCCATGCTCATCTATGGGAAGGGGATAAAGGGCGGCATCGACCTCGGGATCCGTCCCACCTTTGCGGACATCTCCGCGACCGTCCTCGACTTCTTCGGCGTGGATAAGGGGATGACCGCGGGCGAGAGCTTTTTGGGGAAGGTCACAAAATGAGAGATATGAGATTTCTGATGGAGGCCGCGGAGGAGGCGAGAGAGGGGGCATACGCACCCTATTCGAAGTTTCTTGTCGGCGCGGCACTTCTTACGAAGAGCGGGAAAGTTTACACGGGCTGCAACATCGAGAACGCCTCCTATCCTGCGGGCATCTGTGCCGAGCGCACGGCCATCTTCAAGGCGGTCAGCGAGGGAGAAAGGGAGTTCGAGGCCCTCGCGCTCGTCGGCGGAAGGGCGGGGGAAGTCGCCCCGCAGTGCGCCCCGTGCGGCATCTGCAGGCAGGTCATTTCCGAGTTCTGCCCGCCTTCCTTCCCCATCATTTTAGGGAACGAAGAGCATTTTGAGGCCTACACCTTAGACATGCTCCTGCCGCTTTCTTTCACAAAACAAGATCTATAAGGAAACGAGATGAAAAAATTCGCCACGAAATTCACCGCGTTCGCCGCTACGATTCTCCTATTGCTCGGACTTGGGGGCTGCGGGTTCATCCAAAACGTCCAAGGCGACCGCATCGCCACGCCCGAGGTCGTTATCTGCTACGATGGGAGCGTCGTTTGGTCCCCCGTCGAAAACGCCAATTATTACATATATGTCATTGATGAGGGCAAGGAGATCGCCACCGCCGACTGTGCCGCGAACGAGAAGCTCGAGGAGGGACAGTCCGTCCGCGTCAAGGCGGTCGGCAGCGATGACGAGAGCGAGTTTTCCGCCCCGCAAACTTATCACAAAGAGACCGTAGACCCCAACCATGTCCACAGTGACGTGGACGGAGACGGCCTCTGCGATCAGGGCGGGGAGAAGGTCACCATCGATCTTTCCATCTATGCCGTCAACGATCTGCACGGCAAGTTCAAGGACTCCTCCTCCCAGCCCGGGCTGGACGAGTTCACTACCTATATGAAGGAACTCTATGCCGATCCCGCGCGCGAAGAGATCCTCATCTCCTCGGGCGATATGTGGCAAGGCTCCGTCGAATCCTCCTCCAACAAAGGTCAGCTCATGACGGAGTGGATGAACGAAGTGGGATTTTCCTCGATGACGCTCGGCAATCATGAGTACGATTGGGGCTCCGCCGTTCTGACCCCGAACAGTAAGCTTGCGAAATTCCCCTTCCTCGCCATCAATGTGCGCGAAAACGGCGACATGCCCGCCTATTGCAAGGCGTCTACCGTCGTGGAGAAGGGGGGCGTTAAAGTGGGGATCATCGGCGCGATCGGCGATTGTCTTTCCTCCATTTCGGGGGAATTCAGCGGCGGACTGGAATTTGAAACGGACAGCGTTCTTACAGCCCTTGTTAAGAATGAGGCGACCCGTCTCAGAAATGAGGAGGGGTGCGACTTTATCGTCTACTCCATCCATGACGGCGGAAGCGGTTATTCCTCCTCGGGTATCAACGAGGTTTCGTCGAGCCAACTCTCCGTCAAGGACGGGAACAAGACTTACAACTATTACGATACCTCTCTTTCGGACGGGTATGTCGATCTCGTCTTTGAGGGACATACCCACCAAAGGTATATCTTAAAGGACAAATTCGGCGTCTACCATTTGCAGGGCGGCGGCGAGAACAGCGGCGTCTCCCGCGCCGAGGTTTCCTTTAACACGATCACGAAGGAATACAGCGTGACGCCCACCATTCTTGCAACTTCCGTCTATGCGAACAACAAACTCGAAGACGATCCCTTCATCGAGGAGAGCTATTTAAGCTATTTCCCCGACCCCGACGAAGACCCCTATACCAAGGTACTCGGGAGCAATCGTTCAAGACGTGATGAGGATTCGATCGTGCAAAAAGTCGCCGAACTCTACCTCGAGCGCGGGAAAAAGGAATGGCTCGGCAAGACGGTCGGCGGAAAGACCATCGACAAGATCGTCCTCGGCGGCGGATATCTGAGCACCCGCAAACCCTACGACCTCTCTGCGGGAAATATCCATTACGCCGATCTCTACTCCATTTTGCCCTTCGACAACCACATTGTGCTTGGCTCCATCAGCGGAAGCAATCTTAAGAAACGGTTCTTTGAAAGCAGTTCTTATGTCTATTCGGCAGATATTACTTCTTCCGAGATAATAGAGAGTGCGACGTATTATATCATCGTCGATACATTCAGTTCATATTATCATTGGAACGGCATCACGGAGATCGCCCGCATCGGGGGGGATGTCTACGCCCGTGACTTACTTGCGGAATTTATCCAAGGCGGAGGCTGGGCTTGATGAGACTTTACGACATTATCAAAAAGAAGCGCGACGGGGGAGAGCTTTCCACCGAGGAGATAAACTTCTTCATCCGCGGCGTGACGGACGGTTCTATTCCCGACTATCAGATCTCCGCCCTCTGCATGGCGATCTATTTTCGGGGCATGAATGTGCGGGAGACCTCCGACCTCACCTTTGCCGTGCGCGATTCTGGCGACAGGCTCGATTTTTCCGCAATCAAAGGCATCCGCGCCGACAAACATTCCACGGGCGGCGTGGGGGATAAGACCAGCCTCGTCGTGGGTCCCATCGTCGCCTCTCTCGGGGTGAAGGTCGCCAAGATGAGCGGCCGCGGCCTCGGGCACACGGGCGGCACCGTGGATAAGCTCGAGTCCATTCCGGGGTTTCAGACGACGCTCGCGGAAGAGGATTTTATCAAACAGGTCAACGACATCGGCATCGCCATCATCGGGCAGTCCCGCGAGTTTGCCCCCGCGGACAAGAAGCTGTATGCCCTGCGCGATGTGACCGCCACGGTGGACAGCATGCCCCTCATCGCCGCGAGCATCATGGGCAAGAAACTCGCGGCCGACGACGACTGCATCGTTCTCGACGTCAAGACGGGGAGCGGGTCCTTCATGAAGAGCGTGGAGAGAAGCCGCGCCCTCGCCCGCCTCATGGTGGACATCGGCAAGCGTGCGGGCAAGAAGATGGTCGCCCTCATCACGGATATGGACGTGCCGCTCGGCCACGCCATCGGGAACTCTTTGGAAGTCATCGAAGCCATAGAAACGCTCAAGGGAAGAGGCCCGGAGGACTTCACCGAGGTGTGCCTCACCCTCGCCGCATACATGCTCTCTCTTGCGGGCATGGGTACCCCCGAAGAGGGGAAAGTGCTTGCAAGAAGGGCGATCGACGACGGGAGCGCGCTCAAAAAGCTCAAGGAGATGGTCGCCACGCAGGGGGGAGATCCCGCCTGCATCGACGATTGCGATAAATTCGCCAAGGCGAATTATAGATATGAAGTCAAGGCCGCGGCGGCGGGCTATATCGCCCGCGTGGACACCGAGGCATACGGCCTTGCGAGCCTCGCCCTCGGCGCAGGGCGCAACACGGCGGAGGATGCCATCGACTATTCCGCCGGCATCATCTTAAGGAAAAAGACGGGCGACTATGTGGAAAGGGGAGAGACGCTCGCCACGCTCTATGCAAACGACGAGAAGATGTTCCCCTCCGCAGAGCACATCTTGCTCTCCGCAACGACGTTCGGCCCCACCATGCCCGAAAGATCCCCCTTGATCTGCGACATCGTGGAGTGAGAACCCCCACCACCGCCTGACGGCGGAGCCTCCCCCTTGGAAAGGGGGAAGCCCTACCCCTCATGGAGGGGGAGGGAGTCGCCCTCGGCGACGGATGGGGGAACGTTCAAATTGCTTGCGCGAGCAGGGTTTCCCTGCGCTGCGCGCCTCAAATTGCGCGTTTACGCGCTTATTGTCGGATGAAACGAATAAGAGGACACGAAGGTTAAGGCGCAAAAGATCATTTCCTCACGGAATTTTGTTTTGCTTGCCAAAACAAAATTCGTGAACGAATACCCATGGCAAAACTTTACTTCAAATTCGGGGCGATGGGGTGCTCCAAGACGGCACAGGCACTCATCACCAAATTCAACTACGAAGAGCGGAACATGAAGGTCCTTCTCTTAAAGCCCGCACTGGACACCCGCGACGGGGCGACCGTCGTCAAGTCCCGCATCGGACTTATGCAGGATGCGATCGCGGTGAAGGAGGACGAGGACCTCTATTCCCTCTATGAAAACAAGTATGCGGACGCGGACGTCGTCATCGTTGACGAGTGCCAATTCCTCACGCCCGGGCAGGTAGATGAGCTTGCCGACATCGTGATGAAAAAGAACATCCCCGTCCTCTGTTTCGGACTTTCCACCGACTTTACGACCCACCTTTTCCCCGGGTCAAAGCGGCTCTTCGAGATCGCCGAATCCATCAGCGAGATCAAGTCCGTCTGTACCTGCGGGGCAAAGGCCACGGTCAACGCCCGTCTCGACGAGAACGGGAAGATCGTCACCGAGGGTTCGCAGGTCCTTCTCGGCGGAAACGACAGATATGTTGCAATGTGCAGAAGATGCTGGCTCAAATACCGTGCAGAGCAAGCATAGGAGGCTTAGAGATATGAACATCGGAAGAAAATCACTATCTTTCATCCTCGCGGCGGCACTCATGCTCGGCGTTGTCTCGGTGGGTACGGGCGCGGCCGCCGTCTCGACCGTCGTCCAAACCGATGCGGCGACAGACTATTATGACGCGGCGACAGACTATTATAGTGGGATCACCGCCACGGGTGGCACCCAGCTCTTGGGGCAGGTGCACGATCTCATCGTGAGGACGCACAACAAATACACCTCCTATGACGATTGCAAGACGTATGCCCCCAAGACAGACCCGAGTCTCGACGGAAGAGGCATCCTTGAATTTTATACGCATGAGACAATGACCACAGGGTTCGGCAGTTCGGCGGGGATTTTGAACAGAGAACATGTTTGGCCGCAAAGTCTCGGAAATTGGAAGACCAGCAATGCGGGTTCGGACCTGCACCATATCCGCCCGACAGAGACGAGGTTGAACGGTGACCGCGGGAATAAGAAATACGGTGAAGTTACGGGCGGAACGCCGCAATATTCGCGCACGACGAGCGGCGCAAATTCCCAGCTCGGCGGCTATGCAAACAGCAGTACTTTCATGCCGCTCGACAATGTCAAGGGCGACGTGGCGCGCATCGTCATGTATGTCTATACGCACTATAATACCGCTTCAAATGTCGGCGGAACGGTGAATAGCCAAGGAAGCGGCGCGCTTACTTTCACCAGAGTAATTTCTGCGAGCAACGAGAATGCCGCGAAGCAACTTCTTATCGAATGGAATAAATCCGACCCCGTCGATGCAATCGAAGAAAAACGCAACGAAGAGGTCTATAAGATCCAAGGCAACCGCAATCCCTTCATCGACCATCCCGAATATGCGTCCATGATCTGGGGGGACGGTAGCTACGATCCCGTCGATCCGCCCGTCTCGGACGAGAAGCCCACAAAACTCACTATCACCCCTTCCGCGGTGACCATGTCCGTGGGCGGCACGCTAAATCTCATTGTGTCGGCCACTCCTTCGGACGCTTCGACCTCGGTCAAATGGTCGGTTGAACCCAAAAATGTCGTCACGATCGCAGACGGCAAACTGACGGCATATGCCGAGGGACAGGCGACCGTCACCGCGACGAGCACGCTTGACCAAAACGTCAAGGCGACGGCGACCGTCACCGTCAAGAAATCGGAGGGCGGGGGCGGCAGTACATCCGCGGACTCTTTCACCATCAATAGAGACAGCGTCGAAACGGGCGAAGGCAACTATGCCTTCCACGATTGGTCGGCGGGCGGCGTAAATGGGATCGCCTACATCTACACGGGCGAGAAAAAGAAAATGCAATTCAACAGTAGCAAGGACAGCTACTACGTTGCAAGCACGACTGCCACGCCCGGGCCAATCACCAAGGTCACTGTCAAGATGCAATCGGGCAGCAAGAGTTGGAAACTCCTCACTTCTTCCTCGCCGTACGGAGAGGTTGCAAAAAAGCCCACGAACGGCAACGACCGCGGCACAAAGACGGTCACGACGGGCGGCGTCACATGGGAAGTTTCGGGGAACGATACCTACTTCGCTCTCACTTACGAAGATTCGAGTGCTGCCTATCTCGACAGCATCACGGTGGAATACGGTCCCTCGCAGGGCGGCGACCCGACCCCGCATCAGCACGTCTTACAATATGAAGACGCCGATGACGATCGCTATCATCTCGTTTACTGCACGGAAGGCGATTACGATGATGTGGAGCCGCACGAGTTTACGGAGGACAACGGCACGACCTGCGCAAAATGCGGGCACCATGTCCACGATTATAAGTGGGTAGACAAAGATGATGCGAGCCATGTCTGGAAGTGTAAGGGGTGCGGCGACGTCACCAAGACGGAAGCGCATACTTATACCGACGACACAGATACCGTTTGCGACATCTGCGGGCATGAGCGCGAGATCGCTCCGCCCGTCCATACGCACACCTTAAAATACACCGATCTCAATGACGAATATCATACCGTCACCTGTGAGAACTGCGGCGATGTGAACAGACAAGAGCTTCACGTCTATGACGGCGAAGAGGATACGGAGTGCAACCTCTGCGGCCATGTGCGTACGGTCGATACGCCCGTCCATACGCACACTTTCCACTATGAGGACAACGGCGACACTTATCATACCGTCACCTGCGAGACATGCGGCGATGTGAACAGACAGGAGCTTCACGTCTATGACGACGAAGAGGACACGGAGTGCAATTTGTGCGGCCATAAACGCACCCTTCACACGCATACGCCGGGCTATCAGCAAAAGGACGAAACAAGCCACACCGTCACCTGCACGCAGTGTCACGAGACGCTCGGGACGGAGGAACACGAATATACGGACGATTCGGATACCACCTGTAACAAGTGCGGCTATGTGCGCGAGGTCGCAGATGGGAAGATAGAGGCGTTCCGCGAGGCAGTCGAGGATCTCGACAGGGCGGGCACCCTCTCCGAGAGAAGGGCCGCGCTTCGGGCGGCGGTGAACGCCTACAACGCCCTCTCGCAATCGGAGAAAAATACCGTCAGGGAGGAATATGCGAAACTTCTCGATGCGATCGCGGCATATAACGACGATGTTCTGGCCATGAACGAGGCGGCGAAAGAGGCGAACGATGCGTTCGTCCCCAAGAACGAGGCGGGGGAATAAAACGATGAAGAAGAAACTTTTATTGGGGTCCTTTATCCTTGTTGCGGCTTGTTGCGGCCTTTCGGCATGTTCTCTTTCCCCCTCCGGAAACGGCTCGGGCGAATATGCCGCACTCAATGAGATGCTGAAGGCGCACTACTCCGAAATAGAGCTTACGATCGGGACGGACTTCGGGGAAGACACGCTGGAGAGCACATATATCATCACCTATGGCGAGGTATTGACTACCGTCACATACTCCGTCGAGGAGTTCGCGCTCTTCGAGATCGCCCATCCCGATGCAGGGGGAAAGATCGTAAAGGAGGGCAAGGCGACCATCGCCGGGGAAAACATCATCGTCGATGAGGGGGAGGACATCGGCCTCTCCGCCGCCATTGCACAGCTTCCCTTCGATTTCCGGGAGGACTATTTCGACAACGCCGAACTCACCGGAGTGTATCTTAATGCAGACGTGAAGAATGCGGCCGCCTTCACCGGCTCCGCGCTCACCTGCACGAATATGAAGGTCTGGGCGGAATTTCTGGATCACTTCAGGACCATCAAGCTCACCTATACCGATGGGGACGGCAATGCCGTCAGTGTGCAATATACGTTTTCCCTGTGACGGGGAAATGCCCGCAAAAATTTCATAGAGATTTTTCTTTCCGAAACCATTGCTTTCTTTCCCATAATTTGATATAATGGGAAAGAGGTAAAGGCGGATGTTTGAACTTAGGAAAATCGGCTTTGTGAGGAGAGCTTCCGCGTGGCTTTTGGACGCGATCCTTCTTGCGGTGCTTACGACGGGCTTTATGTTCCTCATTTCGCTTATCGCAGGGTTCGGCCACCAACAGAAGACCCTCTCGGGTTACTACGACGCATGGGACAAATATCGCATCGAGTATCTTGCCGACATTGCCGACCGTTACGGATTTACCTACGAGCAGAAGGACGAAGAGGGGGAAGATTACACGATAACAAACAATGAGAGCGGCGAGGAGGTGGATTTTTTCGAAGTCATCCGGAAGATGAGCGAAGATCCGCCCAAGGAAGATGATCCCGATGCCGCCCTCGTCAATGCATATAACGCCTATCTGCAACTTTGCGGGATCGACCGCGAGGGGAAGGTCGTCAATGAGGACGGCATCCCCGCGGGGAAGCTCGCCGCACAGAGCAGGCTCGTGAACAGTTTGCTGTTTACGATGCTTTCGATTGGGCTGTTGCTCGCATACCTTATTTTGGAATTTATTTTACCGATCATCCTGAAGAACGGACAGACGGTCGGAAAGAAGGTCTTTTCCATCGAACTTGTTCGGCCGAACTGCGTCAAAATAACGACGCTCGCCCTGTTCGCGAGGACCATCCTCGGCAAATTCGCCATTGAGACGATGTTCCCCATTCTTCTCGTATTTCTGCTCTTATTCGGCGGATTGGGATGGATCGCACTCGGGCTTTTGATCGCCTTTTTCCTTCTCAACGTCATTCTCTTCTTTGCGACAAAGAATAGAACGCCCATCCACGACCTGCTTGCAGGCACCGTTACGGTGGATTCAAAACTGCAAATGGTCTATTATTCGGAGGACGAACTCAACGAGGCCATCTCCCTTCTTCACAAAGAGGAAGTGGAGAACTCGCAGAGTTGATCTTGTTCGACAGTTCTGTAGTTCTATAGAAAAAACACCATAAGGAAGAAGCTATGAAAGTTGTATTGCAAAACCTCACAAAGATCTTCCCCAGCCGCAACAAGAAGGACAAGAACAGCGAAGTTGTCGCGGTCAACGACTTCAATCTCGAGATCCCCGACGGCAAGCTCATCGGGCTTCTCGGTCCCTCGGGTTGCGGCAAAAGCACCACGCTGTATATGATCAGCGGGTTGCAGGTGCCGACGCGCGGCAAGATTTTCTTCGGCGAAGACGACGTCACAAAGCTCGCGCCGGAGAACAGGGGCATCGGCCTCGTCTTCCAGAATTACGCGCTCTATCCGCACATGACCGTACAACAGAATATCCTGTTCCCCCTGCAGAATCTCAAAGGGGATCAGAGGCTCTCCAAGGAAGAAATGCTCAGGCGCGCGAACGAAGTTGCGAAACTTGTCCAGATCGATGAGTATATGCAGCGCAAACCCGCAGAGCTTTCCGGCGGCCAACAGCAGCGTGTGGCGATCGCCCGCGCTCTCGTGAAAATGCCCCGCGTTCTTCTCCTGGACGAGCCTCTTTCCAATCTCGACGCAAGGCTGCGCCTTCAGACGCGCGAAGAGATCAGAAGGATCCAGCGGGATACGGGCATCACGACCATCTTCGTCACGCACGATCAGGAGGAGGCGATGTCCATCTCCGACTATATCGTCGTCATGAAGCTCGGCGTCATCATGCAGACGGGCAAACCGCAGTGGGTGTATGACGATCCCGCCAACCTCTTTGTGGCGAAGTTCCTCGGCGCGCCTCCCATCAACCTCTTTGCGGGCAAGGTGGAGGGAGGCAAGCTCTTCATCGGCGAGGAGGACGTCTTGGACGTGGACGGCGTCGAAGATCAGGAAGTGTATGTCGGCATCCGTCCCGAGGGATTCATCCTCTCCGAAGAGGGCAGGCTCACATGCTCCGTCTCGGGCGTCGATGTCATGGGCAGGGATGTCTCCGTCGTCTCCAAGAACGAGCATTCGATCAATGCCGTCATCCGCTCCATCATCGCCTCCGAAGATGCGGGCAGGATCGAGGACGACACCGTTAAATTCAACTTGAAGCCCCACAAGGTATATATCTTCAATAAGGAGACGGAGAAGCGCGTCTACTTCGGCGAACAGGTCGCCGCGCACGAGGTCATGCTCCAGAAGATGAAGGAAGAGGGGCAGGACTACGTCACGCATACAGGGCCGCTTCCCCGCGAGGCGGACGACAAGCCGAAGGAGAAGAAGGAACCCCCCAAGACGGGTTGGCAGAAGGTCGCCGCCTTCTTTAAGATGATTTTCCGCAAGATCAAGGGCCTCTTCAAAAAGAAGGAAAAAGTAGCGGAGGAAACGCCGACGGAAACGCTCGAAGAGGCCGCCCCCGCCGAAGCGGAGACGCCTGTAGAAGAGACGGTCGCAACGCCCATCGAGACCCCCGTGGAAGAGGTAGCCGCAACGCCCGCCGAGGAAGTTCCCCTTGAGGAGGAGCCTGTCGGGGAGCAGACGGAAGAGGCACCTACCATGCCCGAGACAGAGGAAGCGGAAAATACTCCCGAAAGTGAGGACTGAGGTATGGATGAAGAGAAAACTTTGACCGAAGAGCCCGTCCTCGCCGAGGAAGTGCCCGAAGTCCTTCAAAGCGACGACGCCGCTTATGAAAACGGCGACCCCGTCACGGCGGAGGAGGGGGGCATGCCCGCAGAGGCGCAGCCCGGAAAGAAGAAAAAGAAGGGCGGAAAGTGGCAGGCGAAAAATCAGTGGAAGGCATGGCTGTATCTTCTGCCCGCCATCGCGATCCTTGCCGTTTTCACCGTCTGGCCGATCATCAACACCATCCGTATGTCTTTTCTCGACGGGTTCACTTATTCCGCACAGATGACGCATGCGAAGATGAATTTCGGCGTGAAGAACTTCCAGGCGATCGTCGGGGATAGCGACTTTTTGAATGCACTCGGGAACACGATGCTCCTCACCGTCATCACGGTGCCCGTCTCCACGATGCTCGCCCTCCTCATCGCAGTGGGGCTGAATTCCATCAAATGGCTCAAGAAAGTCTATCAAACCATCTTCTTCCTGCCCTATGTGACGAACACGATCGCGATCGGTATGGTCTTCCTCGCGATGTTCAACATCATCGGCAGCTGGGCGGGCGGCATGCAGCCGAGTTCCATCGGCCTCATCAATAAGCTCATTGTCGGATGCGGCGGGAAGCCGATCGACTGGATCAACGAATCCTCCTCAAAGGTTGCGAACATGGCGGTCCTCATGATCTTCATCATATGGAACGCTTTGCCCTTCAAGATCTTAGTTCTTCTCGGCGGGCTTCAAAATGTAGATAAGCAATACTACGACGCTGCCAAAGTGGACGGTGCGTCCCGCTTCCGTATCTTCTGGCGGGTGACCGTGCCCCTTCTCTCCCCGATGATCGCATATGTCGTCATTACGGGATTTATCGGCGGCTTCAAGGAATATAACAGCGTCATCGGTATTTTCGGTGAAGACATGGGGCCTACCGGCTCTCCGGGAAGATTGATGACGATGGTCGGCCTTATCATGAACAGGATCGAGGACGGCAGCGTGAAGTTCTACGGAGAGGCGAGTGCCGGTGCGATCATCCTGTTCCTCATCATCTTCGCCGTGACCCTGATCAACTTGTATGTCAGCAAGAAGAAGGTCCATTATTAAGGGAGGGGGAGCTATGGAAGAAATCAATAAAGAGTTGAACGAACAGATCCCCGATCCCGAAATGTCCGGGCAGGCCCAAGATGCGGCCCTTGAGAGCGTGCAGCCCCAAGAGGGGGAGACCTCCGCTGCGGAGACCTCCCATGAGATCAACGTCGAAAAAGCCTCCAAGAGGCAAAAGATCGGGAAGATATTCGCCTACATCGGCCTCTATGCTTTCCTCACGGTAATGGCTCTCGTCGTGCTGTTTCCCTTCTATTGGATGCTCATTTCTTCGGTGAAGACGATCGCAGAGTACAACCTGTATTCTCCCACGCTTTGGCCGAAGAAGTTCGAATGGGTCAACTATGCCAACGTCTTCTCCAAGGAGGCGGCGACCATCGACCTCGGTACCATGTTCGGGAATACCGTTCTCGTCGGCGTTGTCTCGACGATCCTGTCTCTCATCGTCACGGTGCTCTCCGCATATGCGTTCGCAAAGATGGAATTCAGGGGGAAGAACATTCTCTTCGGCGCAATGCTCGCGACGATGATGATCCCCGGCGAACTCTTCACGATCACCAACTACATCACGGTGACGGACATGGGCATGTATAACAAGTACACGGCACTCATCCTGCCCTTCCTCGTGAGCGTGTTCTATATTTACCTCCTCAGGCAGAACTTCTTGCAGATCCCCAACGAGCTGTATCTCGCCGCCAAGGTAGACGGGACGAGCGATTTCAAGTACCTCTGGCGGGTGATGATCCCGCTTGCTTCGCCCACTCTCATCTCCATCACCATTCTCAAGATGATGGGCGCGTGGAACTCCTACCTCTGGCCCCGTCTTGTCGCGGATGACGGCCACCAGCTCATTACTGTCGGTCTTCGCGAACTCGCCGACGCGCTTTCGGAAGGCTCGACCCCCAACTTCCCGTTGCAGATGGCGGCCGTCGTACTTGTTACACTCCCGCTTCTTGTCGTATTCCTTCTCTTCCGCAAATACATCATGCGCGGCGTCTCGCGTAGCGGCATCAAGGGTTAAGGGTTTCCGCGTCATGTTGAGCGAAGGCGTAGCCGAAGTCGAAACATCCCTCGATACGAAGTCCGATAGGCTTCCGCGTCATTCCGCACCGACCGAGGCTTCTATTGATTATCGAAGGTCGGCACGAGGAGAGTAGCGACGAAGTAGGCTCCGCAGGAGCCGAGCGGATCCCCTCAAAACGAAAGTCCTATCAATTCAAAATCTAAAAATATTTATATAAGGAGAACAGAATGAAGAAGAAAATTGGCGCAGTGCTTTTGGCCGGTGTGATGGCCTGCTCGATGGGGGCGACCCTTGCCCTCGCGGGATGCGGCGGGCATGTTCAGGCGGACTTTGATTGGCCCACCGAAGGCTTTGATGTCACGAAGCCCGTCACCATCAATTTCTTGCATACCATGGGTGCGAATTTGAGGAGTGTGCTGGACGTCATGATCCCCAAGTTCAACAAGCTCTATCCCAACATCACGGTCAAGCACGAGTCGGCAGGCAGTTGGGACAGCATCTCAGGGCAGATCACCACGAAGATCACGAACAACACAAACCCCGACATCGCCTATTGCTATCCCGACCATGTCGCCCTTTACAACAGCTATCAGGCCGTCCAACCTCTCGACGACTTCCTTCCCGGCGGAGCATATGCGAACATGAAGGTCAAGCAAGCGAAGGACGGCGGATACGAGGAAGTTCCCTTCGGCCTCACAGAGGCGGAAGTCGATATGTTTAACCCCACCTTCTACGAAGAGGGCAAAAAGATCGACGACGGCACCCACATGTATACTCTTCCTTGGGCGAAGTCCACGGAAGTGATGTATTACAACAAGACCTTTATGAAGAACAACCATCTCGAAGTTCCCGAGACATGGGATGAGCTGGAGCAGTTCTGCAAAGATGTGAAGAAGATCGACAAGAACCTCTATCCCTTTACCTATGACAGCGAGGGCAACTGGTTCATCACGATGTGCGAACAACTCGGCAGCGGCTATGCGGTCACCGAACCCATGAACGGTTCTCACTTCCTCTTTGACAATCAGCAGAACCGTGACTTCGTGCAACGCTTTGCCAGCTGGTACAAGGAGAATGGGTATGTCATGACGCAGGAGTTGAACGGCTCCTACACCTCAGAACTCTTCACCGAGCAGAAGGCGGTCATTTGCATCGGTTCCTCCGGCGGTGCGGGTTATCAGGTCAGCCTCGACGGCGAAGCGGGCAACAGCGTCTTCGAAGTCGGCATCGCGCCCATCCCGCAGGTCAAGCCCTACAGCACCGAAAAGGAGGGCTATGACGCGACCTACAAGCCTAAGATGATCTCGCAGGGCCCCTCCGTGTGTATCTTCAAGAACGACGATCCGCAGAAGGTCATGGCGAGCTGGCTTTTCGCGAAATTCTTCACGACCAGCGTTGAATTCGAGGCGCGCTTCTCCATCGAGTCCGGCTACATGCCTGTCCTTAAGAAGGAGATCATGGAGGAGAACGAAGCTTACCGCGACGAATTCCTTGGCAATACCGAGGGCGACAGTGCGATCAAGGCCCTTGCCGTCAAGTGCGGCATCGACTATGCGGAGAACGGCTGGTGCTTCGTCTCCGACGCCTTCCTCGGTTCCAGCGAAGCGCGTAAACAGGTCGGCCGCATCATGCAGGGCGTGTTCGTCAATCCCGATCAGCTCGATAAGATGTTCAAGGATGCATTGAAAGCATGCTCCGTATATGACTGACGGATAGCTCCCACGTTTGGCAGAACGAATTTGAAAAGGAGTGAAAAATGAGGAATTTTCCCAAAAAACTGTTGGCAGGGTTCATTGCCGCGACATTCCTGCTCCCCGCTCTCGCGGGATGTTCCCTCACGAAGAAAAAGAATGATCATGTGTCCGTCGATTACGTCTCCCAGCTTCATCTTGACCTCACTTCGACGACCAAGAAACTCGAAGTGACCGTCCTCCGCTACATTGACGGCGACACGACGCACTTCGACCCCGTTACAAACTCCACGATCACCCATTACGATCCTTCCGAATTCTCGGCGACGACGGAAAATTACATCAAGGCTCGCTATCTCGCAGTCAACACTCCCGAATCCACGGGCGACATCGAGAAGTGGGGCAAGACTGCTTCCCTCTTCACGCAGGATAAACTTTCCCACGCCCAAAAGATCATCATCGAATCGGACGACGACAAATGGAACATCGACTCGACGGGCGACCGCTATACCCTTTGGATATGGTATCTTCCGCAGGGGGAGACCGAGTACCGCAACCTCAACATCGAACTTTTGCAATACGGCTACGGCCGCGCATCCTCGATCGCCGACTCCCGCTATGAGGAGATCGCGAACAACGCCATTGTTCAGGCGCAAGAGGAACAGCTCCGCGTCTGGTCGCCTGCAGATACCAAGGACGTGAACTTCTTCGAAGGCGACGCCGCCAACATCGACCTCCGCGAGCTCCGCTTCCACGCAGAGGACTACGAGCAGAAGACGGTGCGTGTCGAAGGGACTGTGGTCGCAGTCTTCTCCAACACCGCCTACATCGAGGACTATGATGATGAGACGGGTGTCTCCTACGGCTTTGCGGTCTACTACGGGTTCAAGACGGGCAAGATCAGCGAGATCCTCCGCACCGTCGGTAACCGCGTGAGCGTTTACGGCACGGTCACCGAGTTCGGCGAGACCTATCAGATCTCCGGCGTTTCTTACGACATCATGGATAAAGATGCGCCGACCAACACCCAACTTCTTTCCGAGAAGACGGAAGAGGTGCCCTTCAAACTCACCGAGGCAAAGGATATCGTCGAAGCCGGCAGGACGGTCAAGGCGACCTACAGCGTCTACGATGAAGAGCTGGGGGAATCCGTCGAGAAGCCCTTTGAGATCGATGCGCGCGAAGCATTGATGTCCACTTCCGTTACCGTGGCAAACCTCAGGGTCATCAGCATGCACACGACGGAGACCGGAGGGAACAGCGACGGCGCGATCTCCATCACCTGCGAGGCGACAGACGGCACACGGATCACCGTTCGTACGCAAAAGCTCTATAAGGCGGACGGCAAGACCCTCTACACCGAGGCAGACATCCAAACGCTTCTCGACGCGGGCAACGGCAGGATCACGGTCAAGGGTATCGTCGATAAATTTACCCTCAACGGTCTCTCTTATCAGGTGGCGGTGCACAAGTTCGAAAACATCGAGTTCTTAACAGACTAAGGCAAGCAGCACGCGGGGGCTTCCCTGCGTGCTTTGCATGTCAAACGCGTCCATTCGTCAAACGCGTCATCCTGAGCTTGTCGAAGGATCCCCTGAAACGTAAGTCCATTCGTCAACCGCGTCATCCTGAGCTTGTCGAAGGATCCCCCGATACGAAGTCCATTCGTCAAACGCGTCATCCTGAGCTTGTCGAAGGATCCCCTTGTTCTTGCTGTCCCTGAAAGGGAAAGTACCCGCCTTTGGCGGGGGAAAGGGTTAAAACCCCTCTGTCACTCGCAAGCTCGTGACATCTCCCCTTACAGGGGCGACAAGCACATCCATATCCACCCCGC
>CANREM010000021.1 GCA_947629675.1 uncultured Clostridia bacterium | reverse complement strand
GGCGTTTCTGCCCTCGCTTTCTGCATTAAAATGGGACGCAAGTTATGTTCAACTTACGTCCCACTTGGCGCAGAAGAGGAGATTACTTCGCCCTTTCGGGCTTCGTGCCGACCTTCGTCGCACAAATAGAAATTTCGGTCGGGGCGAACTCGACGAGTTCTTCTTCTACTCGTCTTCTGCGTCACATAAAAAGGCACCCGACATGGGTGCCTTTCCGTGGCGCAGAAGACGAGATTCGAACTCGTGCTACCTTTCACAGGTACTACTCCCTTAGCAGGGGAGCCCCTTGAGCCTCTTGGGTACTTCTGCATGGCTCAATTCAAGATTTACTTCATCAATATAGCACAATTTTGCGGAAATGTCAAAGTATTTTCCATGAAAAAGAAATTTCTGCGAAAAATTCTTCGCCGCACACTCTCCATTATCCCAAAGCTGCCCGAATGGAGCCACGGGCGGCCTTCTGCTCTTTGTATTTTATTTCCATACCCCGTAAACGGCGATACCATATCTTGCAATTTTGGAAAGGGCGTGATATAATACATGGGCAACGGAGGACAGCATGAACAGAAAAACGAGAAAGCAGAGAAAGCAGGAACTGCTCGATTACATCCGGCACATTCGCGACGAGGACGGGAACGCCGTGATCGACATAAATCTTTCCCGAGAGACGCTCTACGATCCCCTCTCCTTAAAGGGCGACAAGGATCTTTCGGGGGATATCTACGATTACATCGCGGCGCAGACGAACGTCATTCCCGCGCACATTCCCCTCCGCATCCGCATGCACGGGGACCTCTCCGAAGGGGATCGCGCCGAGATCCCCGCGATCATGCACCGCCATTATACGATGAAGTCCTTCGACATCGCGTGGGACCTCATGGCGAATTTGCGCAAAATGATCTTCCTCGCCCTCTTCGGGGCGGCGGTGCTCGCCATCTACCTCGTCCTCGCGCTCACGGGGAAGAACGTCCTCTTCACCGAGATCCTTTCCGTCGTCGGGTCGTTCTCGTTATGGGAAGCGGTCGACGCGCTCCTGTTGGAGCGCCCCCACCTGAGGCGAGAATACAAAAACAACGAGCAGAATTTGAACCAAAAGATCGAATTTGTGCCACCCATGCCCGAAGAAGAGGGTGAGGAATAGAAGAATGGCCGAGCTTCTCACTGTCCCTTTTAGGTCGCAAAACGCATTTCTGCACATCGGCACAGTGTGCCGTGTGCGCGTTTTGCGAGAAGTAGAGCGCATTCGTAGCGCGAACGCTGACCGCCCCGCGCGCACTATTCTCTACTAAGCGCGGCACGAGCCATAGGCGAAGTAACGCGGGATTCTACCCGCGTGAGACAGTACCCGCGAAGCGGGGGAAAGGGTTTAACCCCTCTGTCGCGTTGCGACATCTCCCCTTTCAGGGACGACAAGGGTTCACCCCCACCTGTCACGGCGAAGCCGTGCCACCCGCCCCCGTAAACGGGGGCAGGTCATTTTTGTCGCTTCACTCACTAAAATCGTCATACTGCCCCGCGCGCTACTCTAATCACGTCATACTGAGCGAAGTCGAAGTATCACCGCATTATAAAATAGCCGCGGCTCGGGGAAATCCCCGCGCCGCGGCTTTGCCATTATTTTATTCTTCTCTGATGAAATTCGTACGGATCCGCGGCTCGGGGGCGGGACGGGAGACGCCCTGCGCTCTTCCCGCCTCGATATTTTTCAACAGCCACGCCGTTTCACGGGCGAGCGTGCGCATCGTCTGCAAGCCCTCGCCGTCCTTTTTCACTTCCTCGGGCGTGTTGCCGTGCACCTGATTCCAATACTGCGAAGAGACGACGGGCATGCGGTTCATCATGAAATATTTGTTGAGACGGTCGAACGCGGCGCTCGCGCCCCCTCTTCTGCAACTGACGACTGCCGCGCCGAGCTTGCCCGCAAACTCCGTTCCCGCATAGAACAGGCGGTCTAAAAACGCCGTGAGCTGACCGCTCGGACCCGCATAATAGACGGGCGAGCCGACGATGATCGCGTCGTATTCGGGAAGGCGCGCGATCGTCTCGTTGACGAGGTCGTCGAACACGCACTTTCCCGTTTTTCGGCATTGTCCGCAGGCGATGCAGCCCGCGACGGGCTTTTTGCCGAGCCATAAAATTTCGCTCTCCACGCCCTCTTTTGCGAGCGTTTCGGCGACTTCCGAAAGGGCGGTATATGTGCAGCCCTTCTCGTTGGGGCTGCCGTTGATAAGAAGCGCTTTCATCAAAATTCCTCCAAGCTCTTTGCGAGCAAAATTGCTTCCTCTTCCGCGCGGCGAAGGCGGTTTTCGCACTCCTCGGGTGCAACGACGTCGAGTCCGAAACAGGAGACGGACGCGAACGCTTCGATCCCGAAGAAGCGGCACAGGGCTTTCAGATAGGGCGTCGCCTGTTCCTGTTCGCTCCCCTCTTCGATTTCAAGTCCGCGCGTCGTGAGAAAGATCATGCGCGCTGCGCGGCACTTGCCCGCGCACGTCTCCCCGTCGAAGGCGATGCCCGAGACGGAGACGTGTTCCAAGTATGTTTTGAGCTTCGCGGGGATACCCATGTCCCAAAACGGAGCCGCGATCACGACCATGTCCGCCCCCGCAAACTGCTTGGCGATATCGAACATGGTATGCCCGTATGCTCCCGCGGCGGTGAGAGCGTTCCGCTCCTCCATCTCCCTTCTTCCGAGCGGGAAAATGGGAAGTGCGTCGAGATCTATGCGCTCTACGGCGTACCCTTCGAGCGCAGAAAAAAAGGCGCGAGAAAGACGCGCCGTTCTCGATTCCTCCTTGCGGAAACAGCAATCGACAAAGAGCGCGCGCTTCATTTCTTTTCGGCCTCCCCTTCTTCGCTCTCATGGAAGTAGCGCAGATACATCTTGCGGCAATATTTTCCCACTTCGTCGTCGCGCGCGGGATCGCCGTCGAAAGAATATTGCCCGTTGACGCGCCATAGGTTCAGAAGGGAGATCCTGACCGCGTCCTCGGGACAGCCGAACGCGCAAGCCATGCAGCCCACGCAGTGGCCGCCGAACTTCGGCTTGCCGTCCTTCATGCGGATATTCCCGCGCGGACAGAGGCTGACGCAGGCGCCGCACCCCGCGCATTTCTTCTTGGAGGCGTGGAAGGTCTTGCCGATGAGAGGCATTGCGGGGCGTTCGACGCGGAGCAGGAAGGCGACGGAGCGGCGAAGCGCGTTGACGCGCATCCTCTTGCCCTCTCCCTCGGCGATCGTGCGGGCGTCCGACGCCACGCGCGTTTCCATTGCCCGAAGCATACGGGCCGCCATTCCGTCTGAATGGCGGAACATGATATTATACGGCATGACGTAGACGAATTCGCCCTTCACCTCGTAGCCGCGGCGTTCGAGCATGCGGCGGGGCGTGATCCCCGCGGCGTTGTTGATCTTGGAAGGCTCGCCCGAAGTGCGCATAAGATAGGCGGGCATTTTATTCGTTTTGGGAAGTTTTTTGAGGAAGGAAAGTACGGCGCGCGGCGCATTGAAGGCATGCACGGGATAGCCGAGAACCAATAGATCGTACGCCTCGACCGCGGGCATGGGTACGTCCGCTCTGATCATGACGAGATCTGTTTCATGCCCGAGCGCACGCAGCTCTTCGGCGAGCTTTTCGCCCGCGCGCTTCGTGTTGCCCGTGCCGGAAAAGATGCAAAAGAGCGCTCTCATGTCTCCTCCTTCCCGAGCTTTTTCAGCGTCGCCTTGCCGTCTTCGAGGTCGTAGACGAGATCTTCGTCCCTTTCATGGGAATCGTACCACACCTGCGCGATGAAGGGAGAGAACTTCGCCTGTCTGTCGAAATCCCACGGCGTGGGCTGGCCGCAGACGGGGCACCAATGCCCGCCGCGCAAGACGGTGTAGGGGCTTGCTTGGAAAACGTGCCCGTCGTGGCAGCGCCATGAGAGCTTGCGGTAGGGATCGCCGCCGTACGTCTCGGAGACGAGTTCGCCGCCGCGGAACACAGCCGCTCTGCGGAAATCGGCGAGGCTCCATTCCGACATGGGTATGCTCTCGTTGTAGCCGTGATCCAAGAGGGCGGCGTTTTCCACGTCGCGCATCGCGTCGTAGTCGCCGAAGTCGCCCTTCGAGATGAGCTGATAGTCCTTCCAATCGTGGGAGAGGGAATTTGCCCGCTCCACAGAGCCGAACGTCGCCGTCACGCGCGCCGTATCCCCGTCTTGTACCCAGCGATAGGGCGAGTTGGGGTGATTGCGCAGCCTGCGGAACAGGAAGATGTCGATGAGTTTTTTGGGAACGATCTTGCCGAGGGCGAAGATCTTGTGGCGGCGCGCGATCTCCTTCCAATACCCTTTCACGTCGTCGCGCTGGTAGGAGAACAGCTCTTCAAGCTCCCCGCCGTCTGCAAACCAAAGCCCGTGGAAGTTGCGCGTGGCAAACCAATGGGGTTTGAAGAACTTCTCCGCCGAACCGCCGATCATGGCAAATCCGTCGTTGAAGGTATCGTAGCCCGTCTCCATGCTCTTCTTCCCGGCGCCGATGTTGTAAATCTTATTCCAGAAGCCCGGCACTTCCCCCCTGCCGTCCCGTTCGAGAATGCGCTTTATGAGATATCCGCTGTCGCGCGAGCTTGCCCATTCGAGGGGCGCGTTGAGCGCGGTGTGGAACATCAGCCCGTCCGAGATGTTGTCGTTCATCATGTTGGGGTGAAGCATTGCCGTCTGCCGAAGCACCGCCCAACATTCGAGTTCGGCGTCGAGGCAGTAGCGCTCCCCGTACAGCTTGTCCATCGCATAGCGGTCGAAGGGGCTGACGAGAAGAGGATCGCCCACCCTGCCGAAGGGATGCTTTTCGTTGCGGTTCCCGTAGAGGGCGACCGTGGAGATGTGGATATATTTGGGTTGGGGGGAAGTCGCCTTTACCGCGTCTATGAGGGCGACCGCGCCCCGCTTGTTGCATGCCTCGCTCGCCGCGGGACTTGCGTCCGACGCGGGCGGGATCACCGCCGCCATGTGTACAACATAGTCTACGCCCTGCACAAGTTTCAGACAGTTGGCGGAGTCGGCGATCGTGCCGCGCACGATCTGAATGCGGGAACGATAGCGGCGGCGCAGTTTGCGCGCGAGTTTGTTGTTCTTTTTCTTATCGGAGAGAAGAACGCGTACAAATTCCACTTCCGAAAGTTCGAGCGTCTGTTTCAACGCCTCCCTTCCCATATTGCCGCTCGCGCCCGTCATGGCTATTTTCATCGGTATTTCCTCGTTTCTGAATGTACAGCCCCGCCCGAAGTTCGGGGCGGCATATAGATAGTATACCTTGTTTCCGCCCGCTTGTCAACCGCGCAATTCTTTTGTATGACATTTTTTTGGAGAAAAGGCTCTTCGCGCAACATAGAACGTGCGGGCGGGGCAACATGACGAATTAGAATAACCCCCACCTGTCACGGCGATGCCGTGCCACCCTCCCCCTTATGAAGGGGAAGCTGTCACGTTAGTGACTGATGGGGGTTGAATTTCCAATCACGTCATACTGAGCCTGTCGAAGTATCACCGCAGTTTTAGAAATAAGGTGATGTTTCGACAAGCTCAACATGACGCATTTAGAATAACCCCCACCTGTCACGGCAAAGCCGTGCCACCCGCCCCCGTAAACGGGGGCAGGTCTTTCAATCACGTCATACTAAACAGTTCGACGGGGTGGAAGGAGCGCCGCCCCGCGCAGATAGCGCGGGGCGGCGTAAAGCCTGTGTCGAAAAAAGCCTTCGATCAAACCGAAGCGGCTTCCTTCGGGCGTTTCATGGTGAGGGAGATCCTGTTCTTCTTCTCGTCCACTTCCTTCACCCAGACGGTGACGACGTCGCCCACCGAGACTACTTCGGAGGGGTGGCGGATGAAGCGATCCGCAATCTGCGAGATGTGCACAAGCCCGTCCTGATGCACGCCGATGTCCACGAAGGCGCCGAAATCGATGACGTTGCGGACGGTCCCTTTGAGTTCCATGCCGGGCTTTAAGTCCTTGATTTCAAGCACGTCCTTTCTGAGAAGGGGAGCGGGAAGCTCATCGCGGGGGTCGCGCCCCGGTTTCATGAGTTCGCCCGCGATGTCGTTGAGGGTGGGAACGCCGACGCCGCACGCCTGCGCCGCCTTCGCCTCGCCGTACGATCTGATCTTCTCCCGAAGCCCCGCGAGCCTGCCCGCGCGCACGTCCTCGGCGGTGAATCCGCACAGCGCCAGAAGTTTCTCCGCCGCCCCGTAGCTCTCGGGGTGCACGGCGGTGTTGTCGAGCACCTGTTTGCTTTCGGGCACGCGCAAGAAGCCCGCGCACTGTTCAAACGCCTTTTCGCCCAACTTGGGCACCTTCAAAAGCTGTTTGCGCGAGGTGAACGAGCCGTTTTCCTCGCGATACTTCACGATATTTGCCGCAACGCCCGCGTTCAGCCCCGCAACGCGGGAAAGAAGGGGCGCGGAAGCGGTGTTCACGTCTACGCCGACCGCGTTCACGCAGTCCTCGACGACGCCGCCCAGCGTCTCGGAGAGCCGCTTTTCGGGCATGTCGTGCTGATACTGCCCCACGCCGATGCTCTTGGGGTCGATCTTGACAAGCTCGGCGAGCGGGTCTTGCAGCCGCCTCGCGATGGAGACGGCGGAGCGGAGATTGACGTCGAATTCGGGAAATTCCTTCGCCGCGAGCGGAGAGGCGGAATAGACGGACGCGCCCGCCTCGTTGACGATCATATAAGAAACGTCGGCACCATGTCCCAAAGAGGCGATCAGCTCGACGGTCATTTGCTCGGTCTCGCGGCTCGCCGTGCCGTTGCCGATGGCGATGTGCTTCACCTTGTGTTTTTTGATGAGCGCGGCAAGCGTCGCGATACATTCCCGCTTTTGCCTCTCCCCGTACGTCGGATAGACGACGGCGGTATCGAGCACCTTCCCCGTGCCGTCTACGACGGCGACCTTGCAGCCCATGCGATAGCCGGGATCCAGCCCCATCGTGACGAATCCCTTGACGGGCGGCTGCATGAGGAGCGGCTTTAAGTTGAGCGCGAACTGCCCGATCGCGCCCTCGTTCGCGGCCTCCGTGAGCATGGAGCGGATCTCCCGTTCGACGGAGGGGAAGATGAGCCTGTCGTATGCGTCGCCCGCCGCCGCTTCCACAAAACTTGTGGCGTTGCATGCCGTCCGCTTCACGACGCGCCGCGTCACAAGCCCCAGCGCCACTTCGCGGTCGATTTCGATCCCCACCTTCAAGATCTCCTCCCGCTCGCCGCGGTTGAAGGCGAGCACCTGGTGCCCCTGCACCTTGCACACGGGGGAAACGAAATTATAATAGTTGCGGTATACACTGTCCTCGGGATCCTTTTTCGCCGCCGAGGTCACGACGTCGGCATACTTCACGAAGAATGCCCTGAGCGCCTTTCTGACGTTCGCGTCGTCGGAGATCCACTCGGCGACGATATCGTTTGCGCCGCCGAGCGCCTCTTCCACCGTCTCCACGTTCTTCTCGGGATCGAGATATTTTTTCGCCTCTTCCGCGGGAATAGGGCAATCCGGCTCCTGCGCATAGAGGATCGCCGCAAGCCCTTCCAGCCCCTTCTCCTTCGCGATCGTCGCGCGAGTACGCCGCTTCTGTTTATAGGGGCGGTAGAGATCTTCCACTTCCGCCAGCGTCGCGGCGCCGTCGATGGCTTCCGCCAGCTCGGGCGTGAGCTTCCCCTGCCCCTCGATGGAATTCTTCACCTCCGTCCTGCGCGCGTCGAGGTTGCGAAGATATTGCAGGCGGTCGGCAAGGGTGCGGATGGTCTGATCGTCCATCGTTCCGTGCATCTCCTTGCGGTACCGCGCGATAAAGGGCACCGTGTTGCCCTCGTCGAGCAATGTGACGACGTTGGAGACGTGCTCCTCCGTCTTGCCGAGTTCTTTTGCCAAAATTTGTACGATCGTCTGCATAGCGTTCTCCCTTTGATCCTTCGTCTATTCTATCATACTTGATGGGAATTTACAAGAATTTTTGCGGGAAAAACGCGGCGGGATGCGATCAGCCGAGCGCAAGGTCGAGGATCATCATGAGGCAGAAGCCCAAAACCACGCCGAGGGAGGCGACCGTCTTGTTCCCCGAAAAACACTCGGGGATCAATTCCGAACAGACGACCGCGATCATGGCGCCCGCGGAGAAGGCGAGCGCCCACGGCAGAAGCCCCGAGATCGCCGTCGCCGCGACCGCCCCGAGAACGCAGGCGGGGATCTCCACCGCGCCCGAGCCTTGCGAAAAGAGAAAGCTCTTTGCGGGCGACATTCCCTTCGCGCGGAGGGGAAACGCCACGCATGCGCCCTCCGGGAAATTCTGCACGGCGATGCCCACCGCGAACATCAGCGCGGGGAGCAGCTCCGAGGCGCTTCCGACCGCCGCCATCGCCACGCCCACCGCCATTCCCTCGGGAATGTTGTGCAGGGTGACGGCAAGATACATCAGCCCGTTCTTCTCCCCCATTCCGCCGAACGCGCACTTCTTGCGCGAGAGAATGAGATCGGCGATGATGATGAGCATGCCGCCGAGCAAAAATCCCAGCGTGACGGCAACATAGACGGGCAGCGGCGTCTCATATTCGAGAGCGGGCAAAAGAAGGGAAAAGAAACTTGCCGCAATCATGATCCCCGCGGAGAGCGCGGTGAGCAGGGTGAGGACGGTCCTGTTGAAATTTTTGGAGAAAAAGACAAGGCTTGCGCCCAACGCCGTCGCCGTGTACAGGATAAGTGAGACGAGAAACGCTTGAAGCCATGCGTCAAGCCCGAGCAGCCACTGCATTTGTAAGACCCCCTTTGGTGAGGACCGCAAAAGCGCGGTCTCTACATCGTATGATGCGGGGGAACTTCGGGTGAAAAAGGCGCCGCGAAGAAAATTGACGCGCGACGCCCGTCGAGTAACCGATCCCCCACTAAAATGGGGACTTTAATTTACGCCCTAAAGGGCATGAATACCAGCCGGTGCTCAAGCACCACACAAGGCCGTCTCCCGCACACAAGCAAGCCTTTTATTTATTTTCGCTTTATCTTTTTTTACGCTATTTGATTTCAACCATTTCTCAAACGGGTCGTAATATTCCACCATGCTGATTTGAGTTGAAATCAAATCCTCTTTCTCTTGGTTCTGTATGCAGAGCAATATTTCATCGTGGGAGATTTCACAACCAAATAAATTCACGAATTTCTTTTGGGAAAAGAAATTCCGTGAGGGAAATGAGCGGTTACGATTTAACTTTTGTGTCCTCTCGTTCGTTTCATCGGACAAGAAGCGCGAAGTGTCGCGCAAATTGTGTCGCGCACGGCGGAAGTCAATTCCGCCTAACGCAAGTGATTTGACATAAAACCCCCATACCATGTCCGTGATGAAGGCATAAGAAAAAAGTGCGAAGAAAAATACTTCGCACTTTTTTCGTGTTCTGCCGGTGAAAAAATCTATTCGTATTGCGACAGGCACTCCCGCCCGTCTATGGCTGCAAAAATAACTGTAAGGAGGTATGGGAACTTTCTGTGGCGGGAGCGTCTGCAATCATTTCAAAGGAGGAACTATGAAAAGACAACAACCCGGCGACAGCATTGGTGAACTTGACGAGGACGGCATTGCGGTTTGGTATCCCAACTGCAAAGTCCGCTTCGACGGCAGCAACTATATCGCCACTCCGCACACCACCAACCGTGCCCGCCGCAGAAAGCACAGAGAACAGGTCATTGCGGTATCTATCGAGGACGGCAAGCTCTCATTGGAGCAGCCCTCTCACGATGAGGGAAAACCGCCCTCAACGCCCGAACAAATCACGGTTGAGGAAGTAGCCGAAGCGCATGAAAACAGCCCGCCTGAAAGCACAGACGAGCCGAAGAAAGTCATACGACATACCACGCGCAAGCAAATCTTTGATGAGCTTTATGAGAAGTATCTCTATCTGAAACCGAAGGAACGCAAACAGGCGATCCTAAACGACATGCGTCCGCTCTTTGCAAACGAGGACGCTTTGAAGTTATTCGTGGACGATAACTGTTTGCGGCGGTGGAGAAATCTCGTCGTGCGCAGACAGCGGTTCGCAAGGAAGGCATATAACCAGCATTTCCGTTATTTTGCGACATTCACCTACGACAGTGAGAAACATACCGAGGAGAGTTTTAAGAAGCGATTGCTTCAAACATTGAGAAGGCTTGCAACACGCCAGAAGTGGCTGTATATGGGCGTATGGGAGCGGGGCAAGGAAACGGGCAGGCTTCACTTCCACGCGCTCGTGTATATCCCCGACGGCGAAGCGGTAGGAAGTTTTGAGGAAGTGACGGACTACAACAAAAAGACGGGCAAGAGAAAGACAATAACGCAGAACACGTTCTTTGCGGAGAAGTTCGGCAGAAATGAGTTTGACGATATTTCATTCTCCGATATGGTGTATGGAAAAGCACTTGCCTATCTCATGAAGTACATGGAGAAGAACAACGAAAAGGCGGTCTATTCCCGTGGGCTGTATGAGTTCTTCCGCTCGGACATACAGGGCGCGGACGTGTTGGCGAAAATGGAGATCGTGAACGAAACAGACAACCGGCTCGTGCTTGCCCGCGACTTCACCTGCTGGGATGAGGGCGTGAAGGTGGGCGAAGTATCCCGCGAAACGATCGCTATGCTGCCGAAATCAAGTTGAAACGGGGGCGGCGATGAAACGTGCGCCGAGATGCGCAACCGCCGCCTGCCGAAAACAAATGCAGTCCGCCTTATCCAAAAGTTTATCGAGAATGCTTTTAATGTAGTCCATTCGTAGACTCTTTTATGAGAGATTTCGCTAAAATTCGGTTCTGTGACTTTATAAGCCCGACAACGGTTGATACATGCGGCATGATTGTGGTTAAGCGTTCAGTCGGCACGGCAATTATGGGTTGAATATCCAATTCGGCGTAGTATTTCAAAAGGGACCTTATGCGTGCTCCGTCCATATTGTTAAACGCCTCGTCAAACATGACCAGACATCCGGGAGACTTTTGTCCGTAGTCGCTATGCATGATTTGATCGAATGAAGCGGCGATGATCACATAGAACGGTGTCTGTATTTCTCCGCCGCTTTTCTCGTTGTTGATTTTCGAAAAGTAGGCCACTTCTCCACGCCGATTCGTGATTTTAATGTCATAGCTCATAAATCTACGGTAGTCCGTGTACTCCCTTATGATTTGATCTTGCTTATCGGATTGTGTGTTTTGCGTCAAAAGCAAAAACAACTCCTGCATAAGTTTATAGTTTTTGTCGCTCAACTGCTCTGTAAACAAGTCTTTGACTTCATAATCTTCTTTGCCTACGAAGATATCGTAATACTCTCCGAAATTTCTGTCTGCACTGCGTTTCACTTCAAACTGATAAATTTCTTCATCGGGACCGAACGGTTTGTTCGATAAAATTTCATTTAACTTATGGATGTTTTTTCTTTCGTCTCGGATGTGGCTCCTTATTTCTGCGATATAAGACTCTTGAAAGGCTTGGCTCGCGAGAGCTTTTGTCTCTTTCAGCTTTTCCTCGAAGATTTCCAAATTCCGCACAATGACTTCGTTATATTCCCGATAAAAAATATCGAGGCTGTCCAGACCGGCATTGGCATCGAAGCCAAACGTCGTGATATATGCGGTCATCAAAGACGGAAGTTGTGTTTCCGCTCTCGATAATTCCCTTTTTAAAGTATCTATTTTATTTTCACACTCATTAACAGAATAGTTATGTTCGGCGGAAAATTCCTCCACCGCGTGCCATAGGCTCGGATCTTTTTGCATTTTGCCGATGCTCGGGGCAATTTGATCTAAATTATCTTGAGCGGTTTGTATGCGGTCTTGAGAAACTCTGATGTCGCCGATCAATTTATCCTTCTTACCGAGACACTCATTCTTTTTTCCTTCTAACTCATTACGCAATATCTTATGCCGTTCGATCTTTGGCACAAGATCTGTATTTTGTTTCGCCTCCAAGAGTTGCGTTTTTAACATCCCGACGGTTTGATGCGATTTATCATATTGCAGCCAAACATTTTCCGTGTCGAAAATACGTGCATAGTTGCTTGAATCCGCACTCTGTAACATGCTTTCTGTTTGATCCTTTTTTCGGTTCGTCTCTGCAATCTCTTCGTTGATCTCCTCCAGCCTGTCGCGAATGGTATCCAAACGGATCCGCGAAGAGTTTCTTCCGATATAAGGAGGAGAGTAAGCATCCCTTTTTGTCTGACGGGCCGCTTTGTTCTGATATACCATTACGGTCTTGGTGATCGAGCGCTCATGGTTTTTTAACTGGTCCTCGGATTCTACGCATATCACATTTCCCATCAAAAAGTTTACGTATTTCCGCGCATTCTCATTTTCCGTTACGACTTTAGAGGCAAGAGAACCCTGCTCGCATTCGACAGGTTTGATCTTTGCGACATTTACCAATCCCACGCCGTGAATTCTCTTTTCCGACTTATATCTTTCATACAGGCGCAACGCTTCGTCAAAGTATTGCTCAGCAACAAATAAATCATATTTCCGAGTATTCAGATATCATAAATTGTGGATAATAAGTCATAATTAGCTCGCCGATCTTTACTTGCAAAGACGGAGAACATTCTATTGTTTATGACGTCAAATAAATTTTCCACAATGCCCTCCTGAATCAATGGGAATTCAAATTCATCCACATTATTACACATCATTGTTGACAATAGTTGTCATAATTAAAAATACTTTGCATTGTTTTATAATTCCATTACGCTTTCATCAAGAAGGAATTGTTCTATACCTACGTACAGAATACCCTTTTCATCGTGCCATGGAACTATGTTATCTTTCACCACAACAATCTTTTTGAAGGAATCGTCAATACGGTTGAGGGAATTGGTCTCCTGCAGACGTTTTTCTTCTGTGCCGACAAATAAAGCAGATTGAATATAATAACGCTTATCTGCGAGACTCGCCACAAAATCCACTTCAAGTTGCGTCTTTTTACTTTTTCCCGTGGCATCTTTATAGTTATATTCGACAACGCCCACATCAACGTTAAATCCACGCATGAGCAATTCGTTAAAGATAATGTTCTCCATGATATGGTTCTCTTCCATTTGTCGGAAATTCAGCCGCGCGTTACGAAGTCCAATATCTGTGAAATAATATTTGAGTGGAGTACCGATATACTTTTTACCTTTGATATCGAATCGATATGCCTTACTTATTAAAAATGCATCTATCAGATAATTAAGATAATAGTCGATGGTTCGAGGAGAAATTGCTCTATTTTTTACGCTTTTAAAAGTATAGGATAACTTCGTCGGATTGGTGAGCGATCCAATGGAAGAAGATATAACGTTTAAGAGATCTTCCAAAATATCCGGATCGTTTACCTTGTTTCGTTCAAGCACGTCGGAAAGATAGGTACGGGAAAATAAGTCGGATAGGTATCTGCTTTTCTTCTCATGCGAAGACAGCGAAAGTACATAAGGCATTCCTCCGTACATACAATACTCTTTCCATGCATTGCGCTTATCGCCCTCGTATGCAGCATAAAACTCGGCGAACGACAGTGGATTGACCCTGATTTCGTCGCCACGCCCTCGGAACTCGGTTGCAATATCAGAGGAAAGCATCTTTGAATTGCTACCGGTCACATAAACGTCAACGTTGCCTTTATGCAATAGACCGTTTAGTACGTCCACAAAACCGACCGTGTCTTCCCCGCCTTGCACATACGGGTTTTTTACGATCGCTACATTTTGAATTTCATCCAAAAGCACGTAGTACATTTTTTTGTCAGTAATCTGATTACGAATATAATTGCCGAGTTCAATCGGATTGCGATATTGAATGTTTTCGACATCATCCAACGCAAGCGTAATAATATGATCCGCACTCACTCCAACGGAGAGAAGATAATCGTAATAAATCTGAAATAATAGATATGACTTGCCGCACCTGCGGATTCCCGTGACAACTTTAACAAGTCCGTTCTCTTTTTTATCAACAAGAAGGTTTAAGTATTTTTTCCTCTCAATCATGCTTATCACCAAATGACGATTTTTTTCGTAATTACGAAAATTTACGTCGAGAATAGTATAGCATTTCTTACGAGTAATGTCAATGGCTTCACGATAAATTTTTGTGTTTGAACGATATTTTATGTCTTCAAATTATCATTGAGCAAAAATCTGCACCCTAGATAGATCGGTTAACTCCTCTTTCGGTGGCGTATCTGATTCGCAAGCTCATGGCACAATAAAAGAGCAACGAAAATCCCCATTGCTCCTTACTGCGAACTTGCTGTTTAATGCGATCATTCGATTTATTTAATTTAATCCCCAAGGATATTTATCTTGTGCTAAACTATACGTGTCGTTATTGTTGTTCTTCAATTTTAACGTCCTCCTTTATGCCTACTTGTGTGCGGTTGGTAGCCTCACATATAGTTTAGCACAAAGGAGCTTTTTCGTATAGCAAACGATCGCTTGAAGCTAAAGCTCTTCTCCCACCGGCATAGCCGGTGGATTTCCCACGAAACTCCGCTTCGCTCCGTTTCGTTCTCTGTTATAAGAAAAGAGCCGCCCGAAGGCGGCTCTTTGTTAATAAACGCTGACTTGTTTCTTGTCTTTTCCCTTGCGCTCGTACCGAACGACGCCGTCCTTCAAAGCGAAGAGCGTATCGTCTCCGCCGATGCCGACGTTGTTGCCCGGGTGGATCTTCGTGCCTCTCTGACGCACGAGAATGCTGCCCGCGAGAACTTCCTGCCCGTCCTGCCGCTTGACGCCCAAACGCTTGGCGTTGGAGTCTCTGCCGTTGTGGGAGGAACCTGTACCCTTTTTATGCGCGAATAATCTGATAAAAATCATGATTTCTTCTCCTTATTTGATATTCGGGAATGCTCCCTCGGCTTTACAGCGAGATCTTTTCGATCTTCACTGCGGTGAAAGGCTGGCGGTGACCCTGCTTCTTGCGCTCGTTCTTCTTCGACTTGTACTTAAAGACGATGATCTTCTTGAACTTATCCTGCGCTTGAACGGTGCCCGTCACCTTTGCGGCTTTGACTTCCTCGCCCACCTTGACGGTATCCCCGTCGGCGAGCAGCACGACGCCGAAAGAAACTTCCGCACCCACTTCCGCGGGGAGCTTTTCCACCTTTACAACGTCGCCCTCGGAAACTTTGTACTGCTTTCCGCCGTTTTCGATGATCGCATACATGTTCGCTTTTACCTCCTCTTCCCAGTCTCGCAAGTGTTCATAGGCGGCTTCCTGTTTCGTAAGCGCTTCGTGCCCGTCCTTAGCGGCTCGGTGATAAATTTAACATATAAAAGGAGAAAAGTCAAGCGCTTTTTGCGTCCATTTGCATAAAAACGGGTTTTTTTCACAAACTGCGGAAAAGGAGAACTCATTATGGATATCAAAAAAAGCGAAGAAGTACTTGCGGAGATCCACCGCAACTGCGAATATGCCAAGCAGTCTATTTCGGATATTCTTCCCGAAACGGACGACGAGGCGATCAAAGAGGAGCTTTTGCGCCAACACGAGGAGTACGAGCGGATCGGCGGAAGGGCGGCGATCCTCGCCAAAGACCGCGGGATCGAACTCAAAAACCCGAATCCCATCAAAAAAGGCATGATGTGGATGGGCATCAAGATGAACGCGATGAAGGACGATTCGCGCTCGCACATCGCCGAAATGATGGTGCAGGGAACGGTGATGGGCGTGACCGCGCTTCGCACCACCCTCGGGGAGATGAGCGACGAAGGCGCGGACGAGGAGATCAAAAACCTTGCAAAAGAGCTTCTTTCGAGCGAGGAAACCTTTGAAAAGATCTGGAAAAAAATGATTGCGTAACGAAAATCGGCATACCATGTCCGAAACATACGCGCGATTCCACACGCCTTCCCCTTTTTTGGGGAAGGCGTTTAATCACGTCAATTTCTCCCCAAAGCCGTCCCCTTTTGAAAGAATAAGCTTCCCCCTTCATAGGGGGGAAGGCTTTCAATCACGTCATACTGAGCTTGTCGGAGTATCACTTTATTCTTGCCCACCCCTTTGAGGGGTGGGTGGCACGAGCAATGCGAGTGACGGAAGGGGTGTTTTAACGAAGGGAGTGACACCCCCTCAGTCTCGGCTTTGCCCCGACAGCTCCCCCCTCAAAGGGGGCGCCAAGTGTTCACCCCCACCTGTCTCGCCACACTCGCCACCCTCCCCCCTTCAAAGGGGCAGCAAATCCTCACTCTATCATCGGTCTTACTGCTGTTTTTAGTTTCATCATTTTCTGTGTTTCTCGATCCATTCGACTGCGAAATCCACCAATTCCCGTTGGCGCATATAAGTCACAGTCCCATTCCCCAGAGCGGCTTTCGCGACAGGATAGTTCGCCTCGAAAGCCCGCCCGATCTTATCAAAATCCTCCCCGTCCACGAAAAGCGTCTCATAGGATTTCCATACGCGAACGCCGTCTTCCATAATCGCACTGCTCTCCATGACGTTGTGCTTGCCGGGGTATTCTGCCCGCGCATCGGCAAGATGCAGGGAAGTGTTTTTATCGTAACCTACGCCGATCAGCAAAACGTATCCGTCCAATTCATAGAGTTTGCCAATGGGCGAACCGTCCCCGAAAATATTGCCAAGTTCGTGGTTTTCCGTCAAATATCGGGCGTACTTGCCCCAAGCCGCCACCGATCTTGCCGGATGATCGCTGCGGAGAACTCCCGGCCATCGGCGGAACATCTCCGCCACGGCGCCCATCGTATTTGTAGGCGTGATATCTTTGTCGTAAGCAGGCCAGTTGTCTCGGATAAGTTGCCACCATTCATGAGGTTCTTGCCAATGGACGCCGGAAGTCGGGTCGAGGTTTTTCCATGACTGCGTGGGCATCATAATCGTTCCCTGTGGCCCAACGCTCTCCGTCAGAGCCTCTATCACTACCTGCGCTCCGCCGCAGACGAAGCCCAAAGCGCTTAAAGAAGTATGAACCATGACCGACTGCCCTGCTCCGAGGCCCAATGCTTTGAAAGTGTTGAGAAGGTCTTTTTTGAGTACGATTTTTCTTTCCATTTCAGCCTCTTATGCTGCAATCAGAACATTCGGACTGCATTTCAGGGAATTCTCTCACCCCCGCAGCGGATTCGGAATGAAGCGCAAGGGGCGGGGTCACTCTATCATCGGTCTTACGCGGAGGGGGAGGCCGATTTCTTTTGCGAGGCGGGCGCAGGCGGCGATCTCCTCTTCGCCGATGCAATCGACGACGGAAAACCACGCGTTCACGCCGCATTTTTTGCAGTCGCGGGCGAAGGCGAGAAGCCCTTCAAACGCCCCCTCGATCTGCGGGCGGCAGAGCGCATCGTATTTTTCTTTCGAGGAAGCGTTGAGGGAGATATTCACGCCGTCAAGCTTCCCTTTGAGCAAAAACGCGATATCCATGCCCGCGATAAGCTCTCCATGTCCGTTGGTATTGACGCGCGTCTCACCGCCGTGTTCGTGCACATAGCCGCAAATTTCCAGCATGTCGGCAAGGCGATATGTCGGCTCGCCGAAGCCGCAAAAGACGATCTCGCCGAAGCGTTTGGGGTCGCCGATCTCCGAGATGACTTGCTCGACGGTCGGCTCTCCCCCTTTCAGCCAAAGGGGGTAGCCCTCGTAGGTCTCCTTCCCGTCCCGCACGCAGAAAGTACAGCGGTTGGAACAGCGGTTCGTGAGGTTGATATAGAGATTATTGCCGATGCAATAGGTATAGGTATCTTTCATTTCAGTTTGGAAAAGAGCCGCGCGGCGTTTTCGCGGATCGCTTCGATGGTCTCGAAAAGGGAAACGCCTTTTAATTCCGCCAATTTTTCCACGATGACGGGAATGTTTGCGGGCGTATTTTTCTCCCCGCGGAAGGGGGAGAGGTAGGGGCTGTCCGTCTCGGACAGAATGCGGTCTATGGGGCAGGCGCGCACGCTTTCCGCGACGCGTCTCGCGTTTTTGAAGCAGGCGACGCCGCCGAAGGAAAAATACGCCCCGAGTTCGAGAAATTCGGGAAGATTTTCCGCGCCGTACGAATAGCAGTGCATTAAAAATCCGCGCTTCATGCGCCCGAAGTGTTCCCGCAGAATGGCGAGCGTATCGGCGCAGGCGTCCCGCGAGTGGATCTGAACGGGAAGAGAAAGCTCTTCCGCGACAGTAAGCTGCGCCTCGAACGCCGCGCGCTGCGCCGTTTTATCGGGGTCGGGGTAGTGATAGTCCAGCCCGATCTCCCCCACGGCGACGCACTTTTCGTCCGCAGCCCCTTCCTCGATCGTCTCCACCGTTTCCCGCCCGAAATTTTTCAGCTCGGAAGGGTGCACGCCCACGGTGAAGAAGGCGCCCTCGTGCTCCTTGCAGAACTTTGCGTGCCACGCGGCATGCTCCAACGTGTCGGCCGCGAGAATGACGGTCCGCACGCCCGCCGCCTTGATCTTCTCCCATTCGGCGGGAAAATCGTACCCTTCATCCGCAAAATGCGCGTGGACGTCGATCATCGCACGGTCGCTCCGCTCTCCACGAGGCGTTCGGGAGAGACGAGGGAGAGGTTGCCCGCCCCGTCCTCCGCACACAGGATCATGCCTTCGGAGAGCACGCCGCACAGCGTCGCGGGTTTGAGATTGGTCACGACGACGACCTTCTTCCCCACCATCTCCTCGGGGGTGTAGAATTTTGCGATCCCCGAGACGACGGAGCGCACTTCCTCCCCGATCTTTACCGTTTCGTGAAGAAGTTTTTCGCTCTTTTTCACCCGCTCGCAGGCGATGACTTCGCCCACTTTCAGCTCGATCTTCGCAAAGTCGTCGATCGCAATCGCGGGCTTCGTTTGAGGGACGCCGTCCGCGCCCTGTTCGGGAAGCGATCCCTCCTTTTTGGCGAGTTTTTCGCCCTCTTTTCGCGCCTTTTTCACGATTTTTTCCACTTCGGCAAGCTCCTTTTTCAAGTCCATCCTCGGGAAGAGCGGCGCCGTCTTTTCCACGGCGGCTCCCTCTCGGAGCGTGCCGAACGCGAGCGTATCGAATCCCGCGTTTTCGTCGAAGGAGAGGCTTGCGAGAATGGCTTGCGACGCCTTTGTGAGGAAGGGTTTGAGCATGACGGCGACGATGCGGACCGTCTCGGCGAGGTTATATAAAACCGTGCCGAGCCGCGCCCGTTTCGCGGGGTCTTTTGCGAGCGCCCACGGCATGGTCTCGTCGATATACTTATTGGCGCGCGAGATGACTTCAAAGATATCCGCAAGGGCGGCGGGCGCATTCAGGGCACCCATGTCCGCATCCACCTTGCTATAAAGCGCTTCACACAGCGCGATCAATTCGCCGTCAGGTTCTTCGCTTTCTCCGCGGGGCGGAACTTTCCCCCCGAAATTCTGCGCGATCATCGCCTGCGTGCGGGAGACGAGATTGCCGAGGTCGTTTGCAAGATCGGCGTTGATCCTGCCGATGAACCGCTCCGTCGTGTATTCCCCGTCGCTCCCGAAGGGGATCTCGCGCAGAAGATAGTAGCGCACCGCGTCCGTTCCGTAGCGCTTGACGAGTTCGTACGGCTCAGTAAGCTCGGGGCGGGCGTTCTCTTTGGATTTCGAGAGCTTCTCTCCCCCGATGAGGAGCCACCCGTGCCCGTAGACCTGCTTGGGCAGCGGCTCGCCAAGCGCCATTAAGATCGCGGGCCAGACGATGGCGTGGAACCGCACGATCTCCTTGCCGACGAGATGAAGCTCCGCTGGCCAGAATTTTTTGTAGAGCGCGTCGTTCTCGCTCGCGTAGCCGAGCGCGGAGATATAGTTGGAAAGCGCGTCGATCCAGACGTAGGCGTAGTGATCTTGATCGAAGGGCAGCTGTACGCCCCACTTGACCGTCGTGCGGGAAACGCACAGATCGTTCAGCCCCGCCTTCAAAAAGTTGTTCACCATTTCGTTGACGCGGGACTTCGGTTGCAGGAATTCGGGGTCGTTCTCATAGAGTTTGAGGAGGCGGGGCGCATATTTGGAGAGGCGGAAGAAATAGCTCTCCTCCTTCTGCACCGTGACCTCTCTTCCGCAATCGGGGCACCTGCCGTTTTTGAGCTGGGTCTCCGTCCAGAACGATTCGCAGGGCGTGCAGTAGTGCCCCATATATTCCGCCTTATAGATATCCCCGCTCTCGTACAGCTTTTGATAGATCTTCTGCACGCAGGCGATATGATCTTCGTCCGTCGTGCGGATGAAGCGATCGTAAGAGATATCGAGAAGCCGCCACATGTCTTTCAGCTCGGCGACGAGAGGATCGATGAACGCGAGGGGCGTGATGTTGCGCGCCTTCGCCTCTTTCTCGATCTTTTGGCCGTGTTCGTCCGTTCCCGTCAGAAAAAAGACGTCCTCCCCCTTCATGCGGTGGAATCGGGCGAGCGCGTCGCAAATGACGGTGGTATAGCAGTGGCCGATGTGCCAATTCCCGCTGGGATAGTAAATGGGCGTGGTGATGTAGTATTTCTTTGCCATATGGGTACCTCTTTTGCATTATAGCGCAGTTCGGCGAAAAAGTAAATGTATTTTGCGCCAAAGCCCTTGCAAATTCTTTTGGGGTATGATAGAATAATTTCGCGACACAATAGAATACTATTCATGAACGATACAACGGCATCGGTGTATCCTTTTTTCCTTATTCATGAATAGGTATTGTGTCGCAACAATTCGGGGATACTCGAAGCGGACGCTCCTCGGATTGGAGCGTCCTTTTTATTTTGTCCGCAAATATTTTTACAAGGAGTTTGTTATGAAGAAAAAACTTTGGCTTATCCTGCTCGCAACCGCGAGCACAATGTCCCTCGCCTTCGGTTTATCGGCTTGTGGGAAAGGCAATCAAAGCGGGGGCAGCACGCCGGCGGGAGAGAAACTTCCCGAAGAAAACTTTGCGGAGATCTGGGAAAAGGCCTTTGACAGAGAGGGCGAACAGTTCAAGAATTGCAAGATCACCTCTGAATCATCCATAGAGGCGCCAACACAGTATGGTTGGACGAATCGCCTGAGCTACACTGTAACAACAATTTTTGCGGACGGCCTCGAATACGGCGTGTTGACGCAAAAACAAGCGGGGCTGACTTACCAACGGGAATACTATTTCAATGGCACAGATTATTTTTCGAGACAAGACGACGAGGATTGGGAAAATGAAAACGGGTGGCCGCCCTACGATCTTACACAAGAAGAATTTTTTGAGGAATCGGCAGAGCTCGATCCGTATCAATTTGAATTCGACGCCCAAAAAGGCCAATATACCTGGGTAGATGAAGTAGGTCAAACAATAACTTGCAAATTCAAAAACGAAAAAATCGCCGAGTTTTCGATCGGTTACAAAGCTTCGGATCTACATGAAAATGTACATGAAAACCCGGAAACGAAAGTGCAAGTCGTATGGACTTTCATTTACGGCGGGCAGAACATTACACTTCCTGCGGAGTTGTCTTAAACGAAAGATCGGCGTTAGTCTTGAAGATAGATGTAATTTTGAGGCGGTCAATAAGAATGAGCGCGCAAAAGCAACTCTTTGAAGAATCCCCTCCGCGAAGTCCCCAAAAACATTTCCCCCCTTCGGGAGAAGCCCTACCCCGTTTACGGGGGAGGGTGTCACGGCTTTGCCGTGACAGGTGGGGGTCTTGCTGTCCCTTTTAGGG
>CANREM010000020.1 GCA_947629675.1 uncultured Clostridia bacterium | reverse complement strand
TTAAAACCCCTCTGTCACTCGCAAGCTCGTGACATCTCCCCTTACAGGGGCGACAAGCACATCCATATCCACCCCGCGCAAATGCGCATAAATAATTCAAAAAGAAAAAAATTTATATAAGGAGAAAGCTATGACAAAGAAAAAACTGCTGATCGTAGGGCTGTCTGTTGCAATGGGCACGATGCTTGCTTTGGGCATCTCCGCTTGCGGCATCAAGAAGAACGGCGGGACGTCCGATGCGGATACCGCCAAAGAAGCCATCAAGCAAGTCACGCTTCTGCACAATCAGAACGTTCAGACAGAGACGCCGTCCAGCTACATGGTGGACGGCGAGACGAGGGTTTCGGACAAGAAGGGCGGCTTTACGGCTGTCACCGTGACTTGGACCGTCTCCTCCCTGTATGCGGACTATACGCAATACGTCTCCGTCGGCACGATGACGGCTAACAAGCAGGTCCCCATCAATATCACCCAGCACGAAGATGACGCAATCGCTTATACGCTGACAGCCAGCGTCACCGTCGGCAAGGAAAAGCAATCGGCCAACTTCAATCACTCCATCCCCGCGAGCGGCAAGCTTTATAAGCCTTCCGAAGTGCTTGCTCTCGGTGCTACCCTCGAACATGCAGAAGGAAGTCACGAGACCTACTACGCCGTCGAGGGTGAGACGGATGAAAACGGCGTCACCCCGATCAACGTCAAGGGCTATGTCGTCGGATTCAAAGACGATGCAAAAGCCGGTTGGAACGAATCTTATAAGAACCTCAACATGGTCTACATCGGCGACACGGCGGAGACCTCCATTGAGGACGCGCTCTACGTCTATCGTATCGCGGCAGACGATGTCTATCTCACAGGTCCCGATTCCGTCGAAGTGGGCGACCTCGTGACACTCAACGGCGCGCTTGAAAAATTCTACGAGACAGTCGAGCTCACCTATAAGGGTAAGCTCAGCGTCACCGTCATCGCTTTGCAGAAGGCAGAGAAGGACGACGCTTCCGTTCTCGCCAGCGTGAAGGAGAACTTCGTTCTCAACAAGACGCAATATCTCGAAGTCGGCGATTATGATCTTCCCGTGCCCACAAGAGAGGGCGCGAGCGTCGTTTGGTCGATGACCGGCGATGCCAATGTGAAGGTCGAAGACGGCAAGCTCAAGGTCACGGCTCTTCCCAATACGGCCACCGATTACACCCTCAAGGCGACCCTCTCCTATGGCACGGCAACGCCTGTCACCAAGGAATTCCCCATCAAAGTGCTTAAGATCGACGCTGTCACGAGAGATTCCGAGGCGAACCCGCTCACCCCTTCCGAGGCGATCGCCATCGCAAAGACCCTCGAGAATACCCAGTACTATACAGGTACGAGCGGTGCCGTGAAGATTTTCAACGTCAAGGGCAAGATCGTTGACCCCGGCACATGGACGGGCACGAAAGACGGCAGGGAATATAATAACTACGACAAAGTCTACATCATCGACGAGGATCTTTATACCGCCAATGCAACAAAGGATACCGCAGGCGCGATCCTCATCTACCGCATCAAGTCCAATTCCGCACTCGTAGAGGGGACGCTCCGCAAGGGCGGCACGCTCACCATTTCGTGCGGCATTCAGAGTTATAACGGCACCCCCGAACTCGGCAGCGTCAGCGGCAGTTCCGATACGACCAATTCCGCAGTGTATGTCGCTTATCAGCAGATCCAACTTAGCGACCAAGAGAAGGCCGACGAGATCAAGACCGGCCTTACGATCTCCAAGACGACCTTTACCGCAGTGGAGGATGTCACCCTCACGACGACCAACGCGCTCTATACGGACGCTACGATCGCTTGGACAGTCGCCACGAACGACTACGTCGAGATCGCAAACGGCAACACTCTCCATGTGAAGCAGATCCCCGAAACGGGCAGCCAGACCGTGACCGTCACCGCGACCGTCACCGTCGGCACCGAAGGCCGCGCCACGAAGGATTTCACCGTCACCGTCAAGGCCCCCGGCAGCGAACCCGTCGAAGGCGAGACCGCTACGATCGATTTTACAGACGATGCAAACCGTGATTCGATCACCTCAGATCAAGAAGTATGGTCGCAGAACGGCATCACGATCACCCACGGCAAAGGAACGGGAAATGCGATCGATACTTCGAAAAACTATTTTAACCCCATTCGTATCTATAAGAACCACACCTTTAAGATCGAATACTCCTCCTCGATCGCACAGGTCGTATTCCACAGCGATAAGAACTATCCGGCAAGCGGAGATTACAGTGCAAGCCCTTACCGCACCAATCTCGCGGACAGCCTCAAAGCCGCTTTCTCCACTGCGACGGTTACAGAGGATGAATCAACCAACGACGTGACCCTTGTACTTGCTACGCCTTCGACGACGGTCGAGTTCACCTGCACCGTAGGTCAGGCGCGCCTGTTCTCGCTCGACGTCTCCACCAAGGCCGGCACAGTGACCCCCGGTCCCGGTCCCGACGAACCCGAAGTTCCCACCGGCACATTCACACCCATCACTACTCCCGCAGAAGGTACCGATTACTACTTGGGTATGGACGTTAAGGGAACTTATCGCTACTTAACGGGCAATATGAGCGGATTCTATTTCGAAACAACGACCGACGTTTCGGAGGCTGCGAAAGTTGCCCTCGAAAAGAGCGGTAATGGCTGGGTCCTCAAAGTCAACAGTCAGTTCATCGAAATAGAGTATGCATTGGGCACGGATAAGAAATATCACACCAATGTTAAGTTTAACGCCACGCAGACCTCCAACCTTGTTTGGGAATGGAATGAGACGCATAAAGTCTTCACGATGAAAGCCAACGATACGGACTACTATCTTGGTTCCTACACAAATTCAAACGGGAAAACATTCGAAACGATGAGCGCAAGCGAACTTACGCATATTACGAATGCCACAAGTTATCCCGCACATCTCGGTACCTTTGTTGAAGGCTCCGAGCCTGCGCCCGAAAAGACCGCCGACGAAAAGGTGACCGAAGTCAAGAATGCTTTGACGGTCAACTTCACGAACTTCAAGGCTGTAAACGCCGAGATCGACCTCGACGAGGTCGTAGCGGCAACGAAGGCAAGCGAATACGGCGTCAGCGTTGCGTGGGAGATCACAGAACCCGCAACGGGCGCAGATGTGTGGGTAAAAGTTGAAGGCAACAAGCTCAAGCTCGTCTCTCTTCCCGACGCATCGAAGAACTTCACCCTCACCGCAAGGCTTACGCTCACGGGCGCAACGGACGCCACGAAAGAGTTCAACTTCACCCTTCAACCCGAAGGACAGGATGAACCCGAAGCGGGTTCCGCAGAGAAGCCTTTCACCCCGAGCGAAGCCGTTACCTATGGAAAGGCGAATTTGACGACAAACGGTGCAACGACCCAACAAGAGGTCTATGCGACCGGCTATGTGATCGACGCAGGTTCTTGGAAAGGCACATATTGGCAGTATGTCTATATCGCAGATGATGCCTCATATACGACGGCTACCAAATATGCAGACAGTGTGATCGAGGTTTTCAAATTATACCCCGACAACACATATCTGAAGCTCTCCGGCGACCTCATCAAGGGCATGCAGATCACCGTTCACGGCCATCTGAAGAATTATACGACGACAGGTAATAGCCCCAAGACGACCTATGAGTTTGATGACTACAAAGTCGATGAAGATACAGTTCATCCCGTTGTCTCCGCAACAACCGTTACGCGTGAGCAAAGAGTGGAAGCTGCGAAAGCTTTGGTCGGCAATTTGGCGAATGACGATGTAATCGCAAGTTTCGATCTTCCCGATACCGCGATTTCCGGTATTTCGTATGAATGGTCGGTCACGCCCACAACGTATGCACAGGTCGTTACCGAACAGGGTAAGTCCAAAGTAAAAATTACTCGTCCTGCATACGGCACCAACAATCAGAAAGCGACCCTTTCGTTGAAGATCACCTGTGACGGAACAGAAGAGCAGACACCTTTGACATGGGAACTTACCATTAAGCAGAAGCCCTCCACGACGGAAGAGAGCGAATTGTATATCCTTCCCTCGGCTCATCAAAATTCCGGTTCCAGTAATAGCTATACAGGCAACTGCGACGTGACATACAACGGCGTGACATGGAATGTCGAAGGGAACTCTCAGATACAGCCTTGGCGTTTCGGCGGCAAAGCGGCGAGCAAAGAAGAGACGGCTACATTCTCTCGCAAACTTACAAGTAAGACCGCTATTCAGGGTAAAGTTTCTAAAATCGTTCTTACCTTGACCGACGGCGGAAACATCACCGTCAACAGCGTGACCTTAAAGGTCTACGACGGAGATCCCACAAGTGATTCCGCACAAGAGGTTGCTTCAAAGGATTTGGGTACCTATACCAAAGACCAAGAAGTTACGATCAATGCAGATGAGGGCGGATGGACAAATTGCTATTATGTAATCATCTTCAATGTCTCAATCACGGGCACATCGAACAGATGGGTTGGCATTTCCAGCCTTGAATTCAGAGGCACAGCTGTAGAAGAGTAAGCGCAGTCCTTCCCGAAAGAAAGCACAAACTTTCTTCTCTCCGGAAAAGAGCCTTTGAGCGGGGTCCGCTCAAGCTCTTCACCCCGGACCGAACCAAAAGCACTCAAAACCGCAAAAAAACAACCTTCCTCGGAAGGTTGTTTTTTTGTGGGGTTTTTCTTGCCCACCCCTTGAGGGGTGGGTGTCATGTCGCATGCGGCATGACGGAAGGGGTGTAAGACATATAGAAATGACACCCCCTCAGTCTCGCTTTGCTCGACAGCTCCCCCTCAAGGGGGAGCCAAGAATGCCCCCTCCGTGGGAGGGGGGTAGGGGGGGTGGGGCGAGTTCCAAATCATGTTAACGAAATCAAGAACGCGTACCCACCTCAGTCACTACGTGACAGCTCCTCCTCGGGAGGAGCCAAGAATGCCCCCTCCGTGGGAGGGGGGTAGGGGGGTGGGGCGAGTTCCAAATCATGTCGACGAAATCAAGAACGCGTACCCACCTCAGTCTCTTACGGTGACAGCTCCTCCTCGGGAGGAGCCAAGAATACCCCCTCCGTGGGAGGGGGGGTAGGGGGGTGGGGCGAGTTCCAAATCATGTTAACGAAATCAAGAACGCGTACCCACCTCAGTCACGCTCACGCGTGACAGCTCCCCCTCAAAGGGGAGCCAAGAATGCCCCCTCCGTGGGAGGGGGGGTAGGGGGGTGGGGCGAGTTCCAAATCATGTTAACGAAATCAAGAACGCGTACCCACCTCAGTCTCTTACGGTGACAGCTCCTCCTCGGGAGGAGCCAAGAATGCCCCCTCCGTGGGAGGGGGGTAGGGGGGTGGGGCAAATTTACGATGTGATAGAATCGGGAAGGTGATTCCAAATATCCTCACAAACGCCCTTAAAATTATAATTTAATTCTAAATTGGAATACCGAAGAACCGTAATGCCATTTGCGCGCAGAAATGCGTCACGTTCGCTATCGTACTGTTTCGCGCTGTCCTCATAATGTTGCGCGCCGTCGAGTTCGATGACGAGATTTGCGGTCGCACAATAGAAGTCTACAATATATGTTCCAATGACATATTGCCGATGCACTTTGCATGGAAGCGTACAAAGGAAGTTATACCAAAGTTTACGCTCTTCTTTGGTCATATTTTTGCGAAGGGTGCGCGCATTGGGGGTCAATCTGGAATTGCTTGTGCCGTACATTTCGCACTCCTTTTTGTATGGAATGAGAGAATTAGAATCGTACCCACCCCCTTTGTTCCCCCTCCTCGGGAGGGGGCATGGTTTGTTAGGACTTCGTCGGCCCCCTCCGTGGGAGGGGCATGATTTGTTAGGGCTTCGTCGGCCCCCTCCGTGGGAGGGGGTAGGGGGGTGGGGCGAGTTCCAAATCATGTCGACGAAATCAAGAACGCGTACCCACCTCAGTCACTACGTGACAGCTCCTCCTCGGGAGGAGCCAAGAATACCCCCTCCGTGGGAGGGGGGTAGGGGGGTGGGGCGAGTTCCAAAGCATGTTAACAAAATCAAGAACACGTACCCACCTCAGTCACGCTCACGCGTGACAGCTCCTCCTCGGGAGGAGCCATGGGAGACGTCACCCTTTTTCGTGGAGTCCTCTCCTCCCCGGGAGGGGGCATTGACCGTTGCAAGCTCCTCCCCAAGGAGGAGCTGTTTTCACCCTTTCAATCTTTCAAAAGCTCTATAGTCGGTGAGGTCGGAGCGGATGGGGGTGATGGAGATGTGGCCGGTCATGACGGCATCGGTGTCAAGCTCAAGATCCGCAGTGCCCTCATAGAGGCAGACGAGGCGGGGGACGGCGGTGCCGTCGGGCAGAAAGTCGAAGTCGTCGCTATAGATGGCGGGGCCCATCTTCGTGAGGAGGATCTCCTCGCCCGCGGCGGGGAAGTTGACGTTGAGGATGTCCGTCTCGGCGAACATGTTGCGCCGTTTTATCTCATCATACACTCTTCCGATGTTCTTGACGGCGTTGGAGAAATCTTCAAACGCGGCGGAGAGGGCGAGGGACTTCACGCCGAGCATGGCCCCCTCGAAGCACGCGCCCACGGTGCCAGAATAGTGGATGTCCGCGCCGAGGTTGGGGCCTTTATTGATGCCCGAGATGACGAGGTCGAACTTCTTCTTCATGCCGAGAATGGCGATGCGCACGCAGTCGGCGGGGGTGGAATCGACGCTGTAGGCCTCGATGGGGCCGAAGAGGTCCGCCTTCTTCACCTCATAGCCGCCGCCGTGGATGTTGATGGAGTGGCTGGTCGCGCTCTGCTGCGTCTTGGGGGCGACGACAGTCACCTCCCCCAAATGCCTTGCAAATTCCACGAGGTGGGATAGCCCTTCCGCCCCGATGCCGTCGTCATTGGTGAGAAGGATCTTCATAGCCACCCTCCGTGCGTCCGCTTATATTCCCCGAGAAGGGCGTCGGCGTCGCGGATGAGGGATTCCATCTCCTCCTTGGAGTAGACGGTCGCCCCCGCGGCCATGTTGTGCCCCCCGCCGTGATATTTGATGGCGAGGTCGTTGATGCCCAAGAAGCGGGAGCGCAGCCTCACGCGGATGTTGCCCTTCTTCGTATTGTCGATGAAGGCGACCCATATGAGGGAGCCGCGGATGTCCGAAAGTTCGGAGACGACGCTCGAGGCGGCCTCGAGGGTGAGGCCGAGCTTTTCCTGCGCCTCCGCATCCATATAGATGGAGGCGACGCCGTTTTCGGAAATTCTGATGTGGTCATAGACGTAGGACTTGAGCTTGAAGGAGGAGAAGTCCTCCACATAGAGGTGGGCGAAGAGGGTCTCGTAGTCCACGCCGTATTCGAGCATCGCGCCCGCGAGCCGCATCGTCTCCCCCGTGACGCCCTCAAAGCGGAACCGTCCGCTGTCCGTCACCATGCCCATGTAGATGTATGTCGCGGCCTTGGGGGAAACTTTGAGGCGGTGTTTGAACGTGACGCAAAAGTCCGCGATCATCTCGCAGGCGGAGGAGCGGAAGTCCTCCACCCAATTCAGATTCCCATAGGGGTCCGCCTCGATGTGGTGGTCGATCTTGATGATCTCCTTCGCCAAAGTATAGTTTTTATTGGAAATGCGCGCCCGCGTGCCCGTGTCGATGACGATGAGAAGGGCGTCCTTGTACGCCTCTTCGGGGACGACATCCTCCCCGCCGCAGAAGGCGAGATAATCGGAAAAGTCCTCATCGGTGAGGAAAACTTTCTTTTCGGGATAGGTATCGCGGAGGATGTTCGCAAAGCCCATCGTCGAGCCGACCGCGTCGCCGTCGGGGCGGATATGGCGGGAGATGATGACGGTGTCGTATGCCTCGATCTTCTCGAGGATCTCAAGCTTTAATTGTTCGTTCATGCCACCGGGCCTCCCGCAAGGGTATTCAGATCGTCCAAAAGGCGCATGGCAGTCTCCCTGTCGGGGACGGTGCAGCCGCTCGCCTTTTTATGTCCGCCGCCGCCGTACTTGACGGCGATGGGGTTGATGTTGAAGCGGTTGGAGCGAAGTTCGCAATGCACGCCGTCGTCGCTCTCGGTGAAGTTCACCCACACGAACACGTCTTTAATGTCCCGCATCAGCCCGACAAGCCCCGAGGAGATGGCGGGCGCGCCGTCCGCGCCTTCGGGGATCTCTTCGCGTGAAGTGTAGATATAGGCGACGTTGTTTTGGGTGAATTTGATCTTGTGCATGTTGTCTGCCTTCTCGAGGATCTTCGCAAAGTCCTCGGCATAAAGATTGTAATTGAGGGCATTGAGGTCGATGGGCTGCGAGAGGAGGAAGGCCGCCGTCTCGAAGGTGCGCGCAGAGGTGGAATCGAAGGCGAACCGCCCGCTGTCCGTCACCATGCCCATGTAGAGGTAGGTCGCCGAACGGACGGAGAGCTTCAATTTGCACTCCTTCGCAAAGTAGGCGACCATGCCGCTCGCACTCTCGAAGGTGCTTTCGACGAGATCGACGTCGCAGATGTTCTCCGCAAAGACATGGTGGTCGAAGCGGAGCGTCTTGTCGGCGAGCGTATACCGTTTGTCGCAGATCATGTGGACGGCCCCGCAGTCGAGGACGACGGCGAGCGCGCCCCGATAATATTCGTCGGGGATCTCGTCCATCTTCTCATCGAGGAAGGGGAGCCGCCTTGCCTCGTCTCCCACGACATAGACTTCCTTTTCGGGGAAATTGTCGCGGATAAGCTCTTTGAGGCCGAGCTGGCTTCCCATGGCGTCGCCGTCGGGATAGCTGTGACGGTGGATGATGATACGGTCGTACTTCTTGATGAGCTTTAACGCTTGTTTGAACATGCTTTTCTCCTTATCGTTATCATAACAGTGTAACATATCCAAAGCAATTTGTCAACGCTCCGTCTTGACAAAGCGGCCGCGCGGGGATATAATAGAGACAAAGAAGAGGTCATTATGAAAAAATACAGGATCCGTGTCGGTCTCGACGTAGACGATACGCTCTATGAATGCAATTCCTATGCCGTCGCCATCATCAACAGCCGCCATCCCGACGAGGAGCCGCTGCGCGTGGAGGATATCAAGAGCTGGGGAGGGGGGCACAGGCACGCCGATGAGCGGATAAAGCTCTACTCCGACCCCGAATTTGTCCGCACGCAGCCCATCACCGAGGGAGCACAGGAGTTCGTCAAGAAGCTCTCCGAGATCGCCGATGTGTTCTTCATCACGGCCGTTCCCGCATGCTGCATGAGTGCGCGGGCGGAGCGTCTCATCAAGGACTTCCCCGAGATCCCGCCGCAGAACATCATCATGGGGACAAGAAAAGACGTCATCTCCCTCGACATCATGCTCGACGACGGTGCGCACAACATCTCGAGTTCGCGTGCGGCCTATCCCGTCCTCTTCAGAAAGCCTTGGAACACAGGCCTTTCGGGGCTGCTCTCCGTCAACAGCTATGACGACTTCCTGCACTTCTGCGAGATGGTGAGGAGTTCCTTCTCCGAGACCTTCCCCCGTTTGGGCGGCGGAGGGGTCCTGTGCCTCGTGGGGCCGTCCGGCTCCTCCAAGACGGAGATCGCAAACGGTCTCACAAAGCTCGAGGGCTTCGAAAAGCCGCTGACTTCCACCACCCGCCCGCGGAGAAAGACGGAGGAGGAGGGGGCATACCGCTTCATCAGCGAGGCGCAGTTCCTCCGCGAGATGCGTGCGGGCAGCTACATCGAGACGACGGTGTATAGCGGCTACCACTTCGGCACTTCGGAAAAGGACATCGAGCCCATCGTGGAGCGGGGGCACGTCGCCGTCATTCCCATCGACATTTGCGGTGCCATTACCCTCAAAAATCTCTACCGTGACCGCGCGATGCTCGTCTTTACGAGAAGGGATCGGGCGGACGCCATCAAGAGCATCATCTCGCGGGACATCGACCTCGACGACAAGACGCGGCGCATCATGTCCCTCGACTTCGAATACCGCAACAGCGAGGTGTGCGACGTGGAGATCAATGTCGGCGGAGACGTGGATGAAGCCGTCCGTTCAATCATCGCCCTCATAAGATCATAGGCCTCTCCTCATTTCGCTTCCCGCATCCCCGCTATTTCGCCATCAAGCGCGTCATTCCGAGGGGCAACGCCCCGAGTGAATCCCATTTATACGCAGTCCGTACTTTTAATCTCTGAAAGCGAAAATCGTTCTAAAAGAGCCTTCTTTCGACATAGGATAGAGTAGTTTTTGTCGAAAGGGGGCTAATTATGTGGGAGGAGATCGGGGAGCGGGTGGAGATGTGCGCAAAGTATATCGCGGAGACGGGGGCAACCGTGCGCGCCTGCGCCCTCCACTTCGAGACGAGCAAATCCACCGTGCATACAGAGGTAACATTGTAGAACGGTTTGTGTGGGTATTGGAATAAAACGACCAAAACGTGGCAAAATCAAGCGTTTTGCTTCGTTTTTTCTTTATGGACCGCTCCGTTACGCATAGATAGGCGTAACGGAGTGGTCGAATAATTTCGCCAAAAATCGATTTAATTCTTCGCCAATCGTCGGAAAAACTTTTCGCCAATTATCGGAAAAGTATTGATTTAAGTCTGAGGATATGATATAATCGAGAAAATCAGTCAAGTGAGGCGGTTTTGGGATGAAAGAATACAAAAAACGCATTGCAGACAGTATCCTGCAAAGAAAATTAGAGGGCAAAGGCGCGGTTTTGATTGAAGGACCGAAGTGGTGCGGCAAGACGACGACCGCCGAGCAATTCGCAAAAAGCTTTTTGTATATGAACGATCCGAAAAATAAGAACCAAAATATTACGATGTCCGAGATCGATCCGCAGAGGTTATTAAAGGGGGCCGTGCCGAGACTCATCGATGAGTGGCAAATTGCCCCTAAATTATGGGATGTCGTAAGATATGAAGTAGACCATCGCGGAGAGCTCGGTCAGTTTATCCTCACGGGTTCTGCCGTGCCTCCCGATACAAAGGAAATCACACATTCGGGGACAGGTCGTTTTTCCTGGCTTACAATGCGCCCGATGAGTTTATACGAATCGGGGGAATCAACGGGTGAAGTCAGCTTGACCGATCTCTTTTTTTCTCCTTCTTCTGTGTCCGGTTTTACCCGCATGGATCTCGACCGGTTGGCTTTCACGGTATGCCGTGGCGGCTGGCCGCAAGCGATCGGACTTCGTGACGAAATTGCTTTGGATCAAGCGATAGATTATTATGACGGAGTCATTCATTCGGATATCAATCGTGCAGATAATATTCAAAAGAATCCGGAGCGAGTCAAACGCCTGATGCGGTCGTTGGCGAGGCATCAGGGTATGCAGACGCCAAATACGATTATCTGCGAAGATATCAGAGTGAATGATGAGGAGTCGCTGAACGAAGAAACAATTTCGGCCTATATCGGAGCATTGAAGAAAATCTTCGTCGTGGAGGATATGCCCGCTTGGAATCCCAACCTGCGCTCTAAGACGGCGATCAGAACGTCGGATACCAGATATTTTGTTGATTCATCTATCGCCGCTGCCGCGCTGGGAATCGGCCCCGATGATTTGATCGCAGATCTGAAAACCTTTGGATTATTATTTGAAACGATGGCGGTCCGTGATTTAAGAGTTTATGCCGATGCTCTGAACGGGGAAGTCTATCATTTCAGGGATAAGGACGGGCTCGAATGCGACGCCGTCATTCATTTGCGGAACGGTTCCTACGGTTTGGTCGAAATCAAACTCGGCGGAGATAAACTGATTGAAGAGGGTGTGAGTACGCTCCAAACGCTGAAAAATAAAATCGATACCACGAAAATGAAGGAGCCGTCTTTTCTCATGGTGCTTACGGGAACAGGCGATTATGCTTACCGCCGCCCCGACGGGGTGTATGTCGTTCCTATCGGTACGTTAAAGAATTAAGCATTACTTTGAAAAATGTGATAGATATCAATAAAATAGCGGCAATTATAATTGACAGTCTCTGCTTAGGCTGAATAATATTAAGATCTGAATCATGCAACTCAATTCCTTTTACCGTTGAGAATGGAAAACTCGTCGAGGCACAGATAACCATAAAAAACGAAAAAGAGAAAATGTCAAAAATATTAAATTGTTTTGAAAAGTATCAAAAGCTTAAAAGACCAATTCAATTGGCAATATATTTGGTGTTGGCAATTGCAATAGTTGGAACGGTTATCTGTATAATTTTAGGAACGAAAAGTTGCAAGTCAAATGACACTTTAGAAACGGTTGAAGCTAAATATTTTATGGGGGAAACCATAGTCGTTCACGAAAATTTCGATATAAAAGTCCATTATGCTAAAACAGTAGAATCAATTTCCTATGTTAGAAATAAAGGAGACAATGAGTTAACCACTTTACAAGGCAATTATATAGAAGTGAATCTTGACATAACAAAGCAGATGGATAGTAACGAAAAAAATCATAAATTAGATATTGATGATTTTAAACTTCGAAATCATAGTGGGGTTTATTTGCCTTTGAACGACATTATGAGCTTGTTTGATATTAATGCTGTAGATGTCCATATCGATACTGATGATAACGGCTTTGTTAAGAGTTCCGCTGATTTTAGCAATAAAAAAGCGTTAAAGGATTATTCTTGGTTTGGAACTGAACTAAAGAATGGTGAAACTATCAATATTACTTTATTTTTTGAGATGAAAGAAGGATATAAGGTTGAAAAAGACTTGATGTTGCTGGAAGTGGACTTTTATACGGGGCGTAATGGGAATAAAAAGGGGGAAGATATAGTTTTACTAAATTGTAAAAGAAAGTAGCCCTCTTTCTTATTTCAAAGATTTTCGCCAATCGGAAGTTGCTCCGTGCGCGGAGCAACTTTCGATTATTAAGGGTACGAGAAGAACCAAGAACGCATGACTTGAGTTTCTAACTCGCTCGAAAAAGTTTTATCTTTCGACAAAAGTCGTTTGGAAAAGTTTCTATATTTTTCTCGAACTCCCTTGAAAAAGTTTTTATCATGTGCTATAATAGTGCTGTAAAAAGCCAAGAGGTGCGGCATTATGTTAAAAAGAAAGATCGAAAACGTGCTGAAAGAGTGGAAAAATACGCCCCAAAAAAGCCCGCTCATCATCAAGGGGCAGAGGCAATGCGGTAAAACCTTTTCCGTGAGAAGGTTTGCAGAGGCGAATTATAAACACGTCGTCTATCTGAATTTCCTCAAAAATCCCAACTACATTTCCATTTTCAACGGCTCCCTGGAGGTGGACGACCTCATCATCATGATGTCCGCGCTCCTCGGCGACGAGGCGATTTTCGTGCCGCACGAGACCATCATCATTCTCGACGAAATTCAGGACTGCCCCGAGGCGCGGACGGCGTTGAAATTCTTCAAAGAGGACGGCAGGTTTGACGTCATCGGTACGGGTTCGCTTCTTGGCGTGAAGGGGTATGGCAAACAGCCGAAGTCAGTACCTGTTGGCTCGGAGACGCTCATCGAGATGAAGCCGCTCGACTTCGAGGAGTTCTTATGGGCAAACGGGATAGGGGAGCAGGTTATCCGCACATTAAAAAAATGCTTGGAGAATGCAACACCCGTTCCCGAAGCTCTGCACAACAAAATGCAGGAACTCATGCTGCAATACACGGTCGTCGGCGGAATGCCCGAAGTGGTGCAGAAATTCGTGGACACCAAGCAAATGAACGCCGTCTTGATGCTTCAGCGTAACATCGTCCGCTCCTATGAGGACGACATGGTGAAGTATGCCGACGACAAGGACAAGCCGCTGATAAGGGAGTGCTTCCAATCTATTCCCAAACAATTGAGCAAAGAGAATAAAAAGTTCCAATATTCCGTGGTGAAGAAGGGGGCGACGGCGGCGAAATTTGCGGGAAGTCTGCAATGGATCGAGGATGCAGGGATCGTTTCGCGTTGCTATAATCTTGAACTTCCCGAACTGCCGCTCGACGGAAATGCGATGCAGGACGTTTTTAAAGTCTACATGAATGACACGGGGCTGTTCGTGAGTATGCTCGAGGATGGCACCCAGTACGACATTTTGCAAGGCAATCTCTACGGCTACAAGGGGGCGATTTTTGAAAACTTGATTGCCGATATTTTTGTAAAAATGGGCAGAAAACTTTACTACTATCACAAGGATTCGGGACTTGAAATCGACTTCGTAACGCGCTACAAGGGCGGGTGCTACCTCGTGGAAGTCAAAGCCACGACGGGCAACACCAAGAGCGCGAAAACCATTCTCGCTCACCCCGAAAAGTACCATGTTTCGGGCGCAATAAAACTAGGACAGTACAATGTCGGCAAAACCGATAATATCCTTACAATACCGCTGTATTTAGGGTTCTTATTGATGGAGTATTGAAGCGATGGGCAAGGGAATTGAAGGTGCCATACTGATAAGCAAAAAATATTTTTCGAATATGACTAAAGCTGTCTTATTTTATGTATTATAATGGGGTTATCATAGGAGAATTGTATGGGCATTATCTCCACAACAACTTGATTTTCTATACGAATTAGATTATAATATATAATACCATCCCTTTAGACTTGAATTAACTATAAGTGAGAAAAAAATGAAAAAGAACTCTGTAGACAAACCGATTTTAAAGGTCTTCGAGGCATTTGCGGGAATTGGGGCGCAAGCTTCTGCATTGGAACGCACGGGCATAAATTTTAAAATAGTCGGAATTAGTGATTGGTTTATAGATGCTATAGAATGTTATGCTGCAATTCATTGCGATGGCATAGCAGTTGAAATGCCGACAGATATTAAAGAGATAGATAAGTACCTGGCGCAATTTACATTTAGCACTACCTCTGTTAAGCCGACAGATTTAAAAAGACTTACCGAAGACCAGCGTCGAGATTTATATAGGGCTAACAAAAAAGCTTGCAATTATGGATCTATCACGGACATTAAAGGGGAAGATTTACCGGAAATAGATCTTCTTGTATACAGTTTTCCTTGTCAAGATCTTTCTACAGGCGGGCTCGGCAAAGGAATGAAAAAGGGATCTGGAACCAGATCGGGGTTATTGTGGGAAATTGAACGTATTTTGACGGAGCTCAAAATTCTTCAGCGTCTTCCGGAATTCCTTTTATTGGAAAACGTGAAAACAATTAAAGCGGATAAGAATATTGGAGACTTAAATCAATGGCTATCTGTATTAGAATCTATGGGGTACTCTAATACGGATTGTATGATTCTAAATTCTCTCGATTTTGGGGTTCCGCAGGATAGAGAGCGGGCTTTCATAATTAGTCATCTTGGAGAAAAATTGGATATAGCCGAAAAAATTGAATCTCTAAAAAAGGAAAGGTCTTTTAAAATACATAAGTACATCAAGGATAACTATAAAAATCCAATATACAAATTGGAGGCCGATATCGCTCAGCTAAACAAAACGCCTTCACGGGATGTAATGTGGGACATAAACGGAAAAACGATTACAGATGAAACAATAATTCGGACAATTACGTGTAACATGGATAGAACACATACAGCTGCACTGTTTAAGTATAGTGGACCGAAAGGCGATACGTATCGCAGATTAACAATGCGAGAATCGTTTTTATTAATGGGGTTTACGGAGGCTGAATATGCAAAAGCGTCCTCTTTGAATTTTAGCTATCGTAAACTCAATAAATTGATTGGAAATTCAATCGTTGTTAATGTGCTGGAAGCGATTTTTGAAGCCATGTTTAGCGACAGTTACAAGAATAAATAAACAGTCAAGTTTTAGAAAAGGGACACATATGAGCGAGTTAGTAGAGAGACAATTTCCCGCCAAAGCTTTAATGACAGGTTTGCGGGCAATCGGTTATAGCTTTTCGTCAGCCGTAGCCGATATAATTGACAACAGTATTTCTGCCAACGCTAAAGAGATACGGGTTTATTCAGATCCGTTGGCTAATATACCGTATTTTTGCATTCTAGATAACGGTTGCGGCATGTCTGCAAAAGAATTAGATAATGCTATGCTTCCCGGTTCGGATCGCTCAGAGAAAGAAGATAGCGAGCAGGAGTTGGGGCGCTTCGGTCTGGGGTTGAAATCAGCCTCTCTTTCTCAATGTAAAGAATTTACTGTTGCAAGCAAAAAATTTGGAAAAATTCATGCGATGTCATTTGATTTAGATGTGATAGAGAGTACAAATAGGCTTTTTTTGAAGGTGCTTACCCAAGAAGAAATCAATGGGCTTCCGCAAATAAATAATCTCAACGATTATGAAACGGGTACCCTTGTAATATGGACTAAATTTGATAAAATTGAGGATTTGGCAAAGAATTTTGAGGACAGCTTTAGGAGTTTGGTAGCTGAAGCCAAAAAACACGTGGAATTAGTATTTCATCGGTTCTATAAAGTTGTTGAAATTTATTTTCACGGTAGACGGGTAGAACGTAGGGATCCGTTTCTAGTGGATTCTATTGGCAGACAGCAGACTGGAAGAAAGTCAGAAATTAAGGTGGACGATGCTGTTATTACTGTAATTCCCTATACGCTTCCGTTTGCCAACACTCTGTCGCCTGAAGAAAAGGCTTTGTTGGGGAATCCAAAGAGCATTTACGACGACCAGGGATTTTATCTTTATCGCAATAAAAGATTGATTTCGTGGGGTAGTTGGATGCACATGGGTATTCGTAGCGAGCTTAATAAGCTTGCTCGCATTCAAGTAGATATACCTTCGAGCCTTGATTCAGTATGGATGCTTGATGTAAAAAAATCCTCAGCTAAAATTCCGGATAAAATTAAAGACATGATAAGAATGGCAGTTGAGGATTCTATTGTTCGAAGCAAACGGACTTCTAAATTTCCGGGTATAAAAGAACAGACTGCCGAATGTAAAGTGTGGGATCGCATTAATGAACATGACGGGAAAATTCGCTATCAGATCAATCGCAATACTCCGTCAGTTCTAATACTGCACGATGCGCTTGGCGAAACAGAAAGAGAGTTGTTGGAAATTGCGCTTTCACAGATAGAATGTTATCTTCCTAAATATTCTATTACAAACGATAACATGGATGCACTAACCATTATTAATTCAGGAGAAGGGTATGATGAAGAACAGCTTGTAATGGAGATAGAGAAGATACTGGCCCTTTGCGAACCTGGAAAAAGAGAAAAAATGTTTGAAGATATATTTATGGCAGAAGCGTATCAGCGACTGCTTAAAAGAAAGAATGAAATCAAAAAGAGGGTGCTGAAATATGACTGATTCTGCAAGCAGATACAATGCTCTAATTAGAAAGACATTTGATATGTTATACAGTCTTTGTGAGGGACAAAAGAAAACCCATTCGGAATTAAGAGAGCAAGTAGACCGATTGCTTCCTATTACCTCTGGTATACAGAATGTTAGCAAATTGCCGGAGTACAATGAAATTGTAAAAAACATTGTAGATTTATATGAAGTTGAGGTCGGCGTTAAAACATTTGCGCCCAATGTATTGGCGGCCGATCGGCAGTCGAAATATTGGCTTTATAAGTTAAAAAGCATAACGCCGAGACCATTCTTTGACCGATATAAGCTGTATTTAAGGCAGGAGGGATTTGAAAGGAAGGCTATTGAGAATATCGAATCGTCGTGCGAGGAGATTCTTGCATATTGTGCCAATCCTAGATCTCAAGCCGACAAGAAGAGGGGGCTTGTAGTTGGTGATGTCCAATCCGGCAAAACGGCAAATTATTTAGCGCTCATAAATTTAGCGTATGATTACGGATATAAAATTGTTGTTCTCTTGGCAGGGACTACCGATTCATTGCGCATACAGACTCAAAAAAGGACAGACAAGGGAGTAATTGGCGCTAAAAGTGATACAATCGGAAATTTAATAGAGTATGTAGGCGTCGGCTTTTCTCCGCGAGATCATTTTGCCGTCCCATTTACTAATCAAAATAATGATTTTGCAAAATTTATACAAAAGAATCTAAATGCAACAATTGCCGATTATCGCAAGCCGGTTATTTTGGTTGTAAAAAAAGTTAAACGCATCTTGGAGAGCGTTAGTGAAAGACTGCAGTCAGAGTTGAACGAACAGGGGTTAGATTCTAAAAGCATCCTTATTATTGACGATGAAGCCGATAATGCGTCCTTGAATACAAACAATCCCGAAAAAGACCCGACTGCGATAAATAGATGCATACGTTCAATCTATAATAAATTCCCGATTGCATCGTATGTTGGATATACCGCAACTCCGTTTGCGAATATTTTCATTAACCCTGAAGACAAGAATCCTTACGATTTAGATTTGTTCCCGGCCGATTTTATAGTGCAACTAAATGCGCCAAGCACATATTGGGGCGGAAGACAAGTTTTTCCGAGCGATTCGGAAACATTACCGCGCTGTTTGCGCGAAATCAAAGAAGATGAAGCAAATTTTTTACCGGTTGTTCATGAGAAATCTACAAAATACTGCGAATTGGCGAATTCTCTGAAAGAGGCAATACTTTGTTTCATAATAAATAATGTTGTTCGTACTCTGCGCGGGCAGACAATCAAACATCGTTCTATGATGATAAATATTACACGTTTTAATGATGTCCAAGCGCAGATAAGGGAATGCGTATCAAATTACATTGCTACTCTGACGGATACAATCGAACAGTTAAGCAGTGGATCGGTTGAAGAGTTTATTGCCAATAAAAATACGAGGACTATCTATGAACTATATACTGAAGACAGTTTTTATGCTTCTGTGCGAATGGGAAACCCCGAAAAAGACCTAGCACCGATTGAATGGAACCAAATCCAAAATGGACTTTACGACGAAATCAAGCAAATTTCCGTTGTTGTAATCAACTCGAGAAATGGGAAAATGAGTTTAAAAGCGAGCGACAAAGATAAGCGCTTCGATTATGAGGATTATGAAACCGTCGGAGCCCGTGTCATTGCTATTGGCGGGATGGTTCTTTCTCGCGGTTTAACGTTAGAGGGATTGATGATTAGCTATTATAGTAGGAATGCCGGGACATACGACACTTTGCTGCAAATGTGTCGGTGGTTCGGATATAGACCGAAATATGAAGATTTATGCCGTGTATACTTGACTCAGGAAAGCATTGACCGATTTGATGCTGTATTGGATGCGGTAGAAGATTTGCGTCAACAGTTTGAGGAGATGGAACGCCAAGACAAAAATCCGAAGAGTTTTGGCTTAATGATCAAGGAGTCACCTGACACACTGAATACCACACTGCTCGTAACGGCGCGAAATAAAATGAGGGCGTCTGAAGTAGTTGAGTATCATCTTAATTACGGCGGAATTTATGCGGACACTTCAAAGTTGATACGCGATGCATCGGTTAACCGTCATAACCGAAAATGTTTTGACAATTTTGCAGAAAAGTTAAATTTTGAGGATATTAACGGAAGATATATTGCAATTGGAGCGTCTAAATTTATTGTAGGCGAATTTATTCGCAATTTGAAAATTGCATATGTAAACCGCAAATTTGATACCGACGGGCTTTCATCTTATATTGAAAACAGTGAGGTTTTTCCGGAGTGGGACGTTGTAATTGCCACAGGCGATTCCAAAAATCTTCCATTTTCTGTGAACGGAAAACCTCTTCAGTCTGCCATTCGTAGTTTTCATGTAAGACATATGAACGATTCGTATATAAGAATCGGCGGTACCAATAACCGCGTCATGGAGCCAGGGATTCTAAATGCGGGATTGTGGCTTACGGAAAATGACAAAGAGCATATTTTGAAAGAAAAAAATGCTCAATCTAAAAACGGAAAAATATATAAGGAACTTGGCGCAACGGATTATTTGAAATATAGAACACGTCCCATCTTGGTGATCTATCCTATCGATCTGAGTTGTAGCAACACTGCTTCGGAAAAAGATAAGCTGTCTTCCCAAGAGCAGGAAAAAGTAAGAACGATTAAAACACGCATTAAAAAGGAAGTCGGGAATGATTTGGAACCCCTTCTTGCTTTTGCGATTGGGTTCCCCAATAGAGAATCCGGGGTGACAGTTACGTATAGAGCCAATCTTACCAAGCTCAAAGAAATTACAGACAACTTGGAAGTTGACGATGATGGCGAAGGAGAAGAGGATTATGAAGATTAACTTTGAAGAATACTTTAGACGTTTCGCCGAACATATCGCCGGTACTCAGAAAAAAGTACCTATAAATACTCCTGTTGGCGTATATTACGGATTAAGCGAAGACGGGTTTCTTCGCCTTTCGATTCTTTCTCGATGCGCCGGACCAAAAATGGAATCCACTAAGCAGTTGGCTGTAACTCAGGGCAGAGAAAGCCAGGATGTTTATTGGACGTGTTTTGATTTAATCAACAAAGAAGCTGAGCCAGTCTTTTATTCATTTTGCTCAAATCTATTGGGGGCAATTGAAGGTGCCACCAATGAATTTGACGCTCTTAATAAGTTAAAAATACGATATATAATTTGGAAATCGCTTTTCAAAAAGGAGATCACAGAGAAAGTTTCGATTGAAACGGTGCAAGGTCTATTCGGCGAACTATTTTTTATGAAAAACTACTTGTTTGAAAGGTTTGGTGTTTCTGCGTCTATCCGTGCATGGAGTGGTCCCGAAGCTTTAAACAAAGACTTTGCGTTGGGGAACAATTGGTTTGAGGTAAAAACGGTTGGAGTTAATGCTGCATCTGTCCGCATTAGTTCTATATCACAACTGGCATCAAACTATCCTGGGCATCTAGCAATTGTTCGCGTAGAAAGGATGGCAAGTGAATTTTCGAATGGCGAGTCAAGCATTTTAGAGCTTTTTGAAAATATCTTGAAAAATATATCGGATGAAACCATAGAAAATATTTTTAGCTCAAAAATAGCTTCCTATGGTATCGGTATATCCGATCCGGCTTTTTCAATAAAATTTGAGTTCAAAGGTCTAAAATTGTATTTGGTTAAAGATAGCTTTCCGCGCTTAACCGACGAAAATGTTCCCTACTCAGAAATTACGAACATACTTTATGATATATCTATACCATCGATAAAAAAATTTGCAGAGGAATAATTATGATTTCAGTTGAAGAATTTCGAGAGAGTTATTTGAATGAGGACATCAATGCACAGGCAGTAAATACTTCCAGATACCCGATAGAAGTATTTATCGAAAGTGCTGCAGATATTCTTCAAAACGATTATAATTTGCTTGGCGGGATGGAACATTGCTACTACGAATATAGCAGAGGTTCCAAGAGCATGAGAATAGACGCGGCATATTTGGATTTGCCCGCCAACACATTGAATCTCCTTTTTGCCGATTATAACGATGGAGAAATAAAAAACATAACGAATGCTTTCATATCGGCTAAAAGTCGCCTATTGATTAGTTTTTTAGAAAATGCTCTGAAGAATCATTTCAAAGATGCCGAGCTGTCAGATCCGGCTGTTCAGTTGGCGAAAAATATCAAAATCAATTTTGGATACGTCGGCAAGATTCATCTGTTTATAATAAGTACCGATCGGCTTAGCTCCGCGGTGAAAGATTTGTCTATGGAACCCTTTTTGTGGGAGGGCAGAACCGTAGATGTTGCCTTAGACGTGTTAGATATTGAGAAAATATATCGCTCGAAAATGGTCGGTTTTAAAAAGGAAGATCTCGTTATTCAATGCGAAGATTACGGCTTCGATGGGATACCTTGCATAAAGGCTAACGTGGAGACAGATCAGTATGATTCGTATCTTGCAATAGTGCCCGGAGAGTTTCTTTCGGAAATTTATAAAAAATACAGCTCAGCCTTACTTGAATCTAATGTTAGATCCTTCTTAAAATTTAATGGCGGAGTTAATAAAGGGATTCGGGGGACTGTATTGAATGAAAAATCGAGATTCTTCACATATAATAATGGAATATCAACCACTGCTTCGGCGATTGAACTTGGTCATAGAGAAAGCGGTGAATTGATTATCACTTCTTTTACAAATCTACAAATTGTAAATGGAGGTCAAACGACTGCGACTTTGGCGGCAACAAGTCTAAAAAACAACGTGGATCTCTCCGGAATTTATGTGCAGATGAAACTTACCGTACTCAAGGAGGCTGATCCTGATTTGATCCGTTGTATTGCTACATATGCTAATAGCCAAAATAAAGTTAAAACTGCTGATCTTAATTCAAGTCATCCGTTTTATGTTCGCATAGAAGAGTATTCTAGAAAAGTTTATGCGCCGCTTGCCTCCGGACAAATTGTGCAAGCGTTGTGGTTTTTTGAGCGAACTAGAGGACAGTATGAACAACCGCTCATGCAAATGACGAAAGCTCAACGCGAGGACTATAAGCTCGTCAGACCGAAACAAAAAAAGTTTACTCTTGTTGATTTGGCAAAGTATATGAATGCCGCGAATATATTGCCTCATTATGTATCGTGGGGTGGAGAAGTAAACGCTGCTCATTTCCATAATGAAATGATTAAGCAGTGGAATAAAGATAACAGCGTCTATAATGAACTGTTTTATAAGGAGCTAATTGGCAAGAAGATATTATTCGATCATATAGGAAATGTTATTTCAGATCAGGCCTGGTATCAAGAAAACAGGGCTTATCGCCCGCAGCTAATTGCTTATACTTTTTCGAAGTTGGCTTATACAGCATCAAAAATTCATAAGCAAATTAATTATCGCCTAATTTGGGATAGACAAGAAGTTCCTTCGTGCGCAGACAATGACATAGCCGCGATTGCCAAAATAGTTTTTGATGTAATATATGATACAAATCGACCCACTGCAAATATTGAAACTTACTGCAAACGTGAAGAATGCTGGACAAATGTTTCTAAACAAGAGTATACTCTTAGCGAAGAAGGGTATGGGGTTCTTATTGGTTTAGAAGAGCAAAAAGAAGAAACAGCGCAGGCAAAAAAAGATCAAAAATTTGCTACTGGGATTGAGGATGAGGTCGGGATATTCAACAAAGGGAGTAGTTATTGGCGGGATTTAGCAGAACGGGGAAAAAGCCAAGAAGTTTTAAACGCGAAAGAGTTGGCTGCTATTGATATTGCGATTAAGTACTGCGAATTTGTATATACTTCGCTGTATCCCAAACAAGTGAGAGATATAGTTAGTGTAGTGGCAAAACTCAAGGAAAATGGAATTGAATAGTTAATTTTTCAGTGCAGTGATGGATAATAGGACAAAGGAAGAAAGAAGTGACAATATGTCACATATCCCAAGTGTAAATACAAAGCCCGAGGAAACAGTGAGGAGATTTCTTTTTTCAAATGGCTTTCGCTATAGAAAAAATGTGTCTCGATTACCGGGAAAACCCGATATTGTTCTTCCAAAATACAAAACGGTGATTTTTGTTAACGGCTGTTTTTGGCACGCGCATGAGGGTTGTAAATGGTTTATCCCACCGAAGAGCAATCAAGAATTTTGGGATAAAAAATTTAGTTACAATAAAAAGCGTGATGAAACCAATTATTCAATGCTCCAGAAGGCAGGATGGAAGGTAATTATTGTTTGGGAATGCGAATTGCGTCATAAAGATCCGCAAATCGTTTTAGATTGGTTAATTCAGCAGATCATAGGGGACGCCGCTGTATTATAATAATATCCAACGGCGCTAAAAACCGGGACTATGAAACACTCACCAAGCGGGAAGAATTATCTTTTTGCCGCCTATCGATATTTTCTCTGAAATTTAATTGCGTAGAGAAATTTTCTAGCCTGTTATCGGGTTGCTCTATTGGGGGCATTGCCCAAGGCGGGTTTCCCGCTTGGTGAAAGGACGAAAGTGCGTTGTGGCACTTTCCTTATCCTGCCTCCCCAAATCTAAAAAAGTGCGGCACTTTGCGGTGTCGTATTTTTTATTTATCTTTGATAGTTTTCACTTATAACGACCCGTGGATCGGAAAATTTTTATGAAAATATTTGTGTAGACCGCCACGTTCTTACGCCGAGTGTCCTTGGTATAGTGGATAAAAATTTTTGCGGAGACCCCTATATTTTTGTTGCGAATGTCCTAGTGGATAGTGGAGGGGTAACGACAAGGGCTTATACCGGAAGAGGAGGTGATCCCAATGCGGAATTTATGACTTCCACCGCAGTCGATAAACAGCGGTGAAAAGAAAACATAAAAGGGGAGAAAAGCGTTATGGACTCAACGTAAAAAAGGAAGCAAAAGACAACCGACGGGGCAAACCGACGGCAAGGAAACGGAAAGCAAAAGTGGGACGATTTTCGGAAAAACGGGAGGCAGGATAAGGAAAGTGGGCAAATCCCCACTTTCGAGTTGCGCACAAAACGTGCGCAGAGAAGCGGGAAGCCCGCCTTCTCTTGTCCCCAGAAAGAAAATTTTTTTGCGCAAACCCTTGACTCTTCGGCTGAGATAGTGTAAAATATATATGTCGTATGAATACGATTAATATATTTCACGGCGGTAATTATGGAAAAGAAACTGAGGTCTGCCAAGGACAAGCGTTACGAAGAAAAACACAAGGCAGAAAGAAAAGCTAAAAATGCCACTTGGGGGACAAGCGTTCCCCGCGAGAAAGCGGAACAGATAAATGCCTTTCTCGAAAGATATGGCTATACCAAAGTCCAACTCATAGAAGCGGGCTACAAAGCCTTGTTGGACGATGTAGGCGAACGTAATCTTTCGCTCGGTAAGATTATGGACGGCTATGATGACTTCTTCCCTTCTGAATTGGAGGCGATGAAGAAAACCGAGTAACAAAAACATGGGTTCCGCAAAAAGACGAAGTGTTTTTGTGAGAAAAGATTGATAGGTTGTCTCTTGTAAGAATTGTAAAAAACTTGATGTGAATGCCCAGTCGTGCTATAATGATTTTAATCAGGAGAATATATGAAAAATTTTAATAAAACGATTCAGATGTTAATTTTCGACGGGAATCCCAATGGACGTATTATGTGCGAGATGTCCAATTGGAACGGTAGGGTTTATAAGATTTCAAGAAGTGAACTTTCAAAATTTTCCGATCGCAGTGATGCGGAAAACACAGGGATCTATTTTTTATTTGGCAAAGATGAGGAAAATAACGATACGATTTACATTGGTGAAGCGGAAAAGATCCTTACTCGCCTGAAACAGCATTTACAAGACGAAAATTATTGGAATGATTGTATCGTTGTTATTAGCAAGGACAACTTATTAAATAAAGCACATGTAAAATATCTTGAAAATCAGTTTTATGGACTCGTGATAAAGGCGGGACGCGCCAAAGTAATGAATGCGTCGATCCCGACTTGTTCCTCAGTGGCGGAATTTGATCTTGCCATGTTAGAAGAGTTTATAGAGACCTCGAAGCTTTTAGTCAATTCATTGGGTTATAAAGTATTCGACAGCGTCGATGAACATTTGAAAGCCAAGCATCCCGATGAAAGATATTTCTTCATAAAAGCGGCGAGAGGAGCATCGGGCAGAGGCGTAAGTGTTTCGGATGGATTCGCAGTCTTGAAAGGATCTGTAATTGCAGATCCTGTTTCGGTAAGCATTTCCCCAAGTTTAGTTAAATTGCGCGAAAAATTAATTTGCGATAATATCATTGATGCCGATCACACTTTCGTAAGAGATTACATATTTACAAGTCCTTCTCTTGCGGCGGCGATCGTTATGGGGAGAAATGCCAACGGCAGGACGGAATGGAAAACACAAAAAGGTAAATCATTAAAAGACCTTGAAGATAGCAAAGAGACGTAAACTGACAAAATAAAAATCGACTACAAAGTATTCCTATAGCTTAAAATTATAGGAGAATGAAATGTGAATGGCAGTCCTTGAACAAAGGACTGTTTTTTGTATAAAGAAAACCCCCGGATAGTCCGGGGGTTCATAGAAGGCTTTGCCGATAAGGATGACAAAGGAACTC
>CANREM010000019.1 GCA_947629675.1 uncultured Clostridia bacterium | reverse complement strand
GACGGAATGAACGTTGAACAGATGGCGGGCGCGGCGATCCGTAAAGCGGAGGCGGAACGCGCGGAGATCGCGGAAGAACGCGCCCTTTTCGGGTGGGACTTGTGCATCTACAAGCGGAGCAACGAGGGAAAGGCGTTTGCCGCCGCTCTGAACGGCGGGAACATCGACGAGATCCGCAAGGCGTCCGCCGCATACTACGAGGCGCGGAACGGCGCGGGCGTGCACTACGACGACGAGCGGGAACGCGAGCAGGCGCAACGCGATGATCGCGCCCTTGCGGAGTACTTCCGCGAGCTGGACTGAACAGGGCGGCAAAAAATCGGTCTGACGAGTCGCTGAAAATTGCGACGAAACGCGCCCGCCGGGCGCGTCATCGATAAAAAACGGAGGTTTTGAAATGAAATTTAGCAAGTATAACCAGCCCCGCCACCACGGCGGGCGCAAGGCAAGCGCGGCGACGATTGCAAAAAGGCAAGCGGAGGCGGCGCGGGAACAGGAGCGCGACGCGCGCGCCTTCGACGCTTTCGAGGCGGCGGGCGCGGGCTTCTTCGACGGCTTCGAGATGGTGAACAGCTTCCACCGCCAATACAGCAAGGCGGACGCCGTGGAGGCATTGACGGCGGACGACACGGGAGACGCCGTCACCAGCGCGGGCGCGACGATCCACGCTGGAGCGGATGGCGCGGCGGTGTTTGTGATGACGGAGGCGGCAAGGTGCGGCGATGTGAAAAAAATCGTGCGCTTCAATCGGAGCATTTACGCATTCTGAACAGAACAGCGCGGGCGGGGTGAACAGCCCCGCCCCAAAATATCGGAGGAAAAGAAAATGACGCGAAAAGAATACGCCGAACAGGTGCGCGAAAAATCAATCGAACAAAGTATAGCATACGGCTACACTCGCGAACAGTCGGAACGGGCGTTCGACTTGGTAACAGAAGTCGTTTACCGCAAGAACTACCGCCAGCGGGACGAATATTCCGCCGTAATTATGCACGGCAACGAAAGTCTATACGGGTGCGGAATGCGGGACGAGATTTTGAAAGCATGAACAGCGAGGAGCCGTCTCCCCTCTTCGGTCTGAAGAGTAGCGGCGCGGGTACGCCGCCGAAACGGTGAACAGACACAGCGGGGAACTTCCCCGCCTATATCGGCGGAACAGCTCGGGGGTGCAACTCCCCCACCGCCGAACAAAAAATCTTTATGAGAGGAGAACAGAACATGAAAATCATTGCACACAGGACGGACAACACAGCGTATGAGAAGCGCGTCAACGGTTGCGTGAAGTTTGCGGAGCGCAACGGCATCGACTTCTACTACACGGAAGGCGAGGGCGGAATGAGAAAATTCTATTGCCGCCTTCTCGGGACGCGGGACATCTTAAAGGACGTTGGCGGGAACTCCTATGTAACGCCCGAACAAATGGCGACTTGCATAGCGACGATCTCCGACCAAAAGCTGAAAGACTTCTGCACGGCAGAGGGCGAGCTTGCAAGGATCGAAACCGCTTGCGAGAACGGAACATGGACAAGCAACGCCGACATCTACTTCTGCGAGCTTATGGGGAAGCGCGAGCTTGCGGAGAGAGCGAGGAAAAACCGCGCCGCGATCTATGAACAGCGGGACCGCGAGAAGTACGAGGAAGAGCAACGGCGACTTGCGGAACAGCGAGCTTATGAAGCCGCCGAACAGGAGAAGCGGGCGCGTTGGACGAAACAGGCAGAACAGAGCCTCCGTGCGGGGGACTACATCTCCCCCTCCGACTTTGAACTCTTGGCGGAAAAGTACGGCGTGAAACTCCCCGTGAAGTTTGTCGGGTGGTTACGGGCACATTGCGGAAGCATACGAATCACGCCGCATAGAGAACAGCTCCCACAGGGCGTATCATGGGTGAACAAGTATGAAACCTATTACCGCTACGACGGAAAGAGCAAGAGCAAGTCAATTTACGCCTATGCGGACGCGCTTGCAGAAGCGGTCGGACTTTGAGGAGAAAAATCATGAACGGCAAAACACAGGAACAGCAGGAGCGCATAAGCGCGGAAGAGTGGTATGAGTGCGTGCGACATGAGGCACGCGGGGCGTTGATACTCCACGGCATCGAACAGCCCACGGAGCGGCAGATCGCCGCCTACATACTCTTCGGGGAGAAGTCGTTGAACAGGAGGATGGAAAAATGGGAAAGATGATTGAAGTGGACGGAAAAGAAATCTACATCTTTGGCCGGGATAATCTCCCCCATACCATTGTCGGGAAAGTAATAAAACCAAAGCGTGAACGCTCCGAACAGCTCACCGTCAACAATGCGACGAAAGAACAGTTGAAGTGGATGCTGCGCGACCGCGAGCGGGAGACGGCTCGTCAATACCGCGAAATTGAGGAACTGAAAAAGCAGAACGAAAGGCTCCTCGACCTTTTCTGCAACGCGGCGGTTTTCATCAACGACACGCACGGCGGGGACGTTTGCAAAAAAGTTTTGGACGGAGAATACCGGGGAAAAGGTAACTGAAACGATCCACTCTTCGAGACGTTAGAACAGCCCCTCTTCGGAGATTTGACGAGCGCGGTCCTCGATGAATGCCCACGCCTCCGCGCCGAAATTCTTTTCAAGGGTAGGACGGACATGAAATCGCTTGGTTAGAACGATCACGCCCCACGCCCATGCGTCGATCTCCGCCGCTTGGCGGTTGTATTCCTGAACGGATAGCGCGGAGGAATCGCGATAACCGTTAAATAAGTTGGCGTGGAACGCTTGCCAAATATGGCGGCACTCATGGGAAAGGGCGAGCCAAATAAACGTCTCATTAGTATCCCCCCCCTGCGCGAAATTGCGATTGATAAGAAGCTCGCCTCCGTCGCTCGAGACGGCGCAATGAGTCGTCGGTGTTGCCAGCTCTGACGGTTCGACGATACGGACAGACGGTACGGGGACAGACAGGGTGCGGCAATTCCATAGAATAGCTGCATTGACGATTTCCATGAAGTCGGTCATAACGAAACAATTATATAGCAATCAAAAAGAAAAATCAATATCATCGGAGGAATTTATGAAGTATGCAGTTTTGATTTTGAGAGAGGGCGAAACAGACGATAGCCCGAGAAGCGAGTATGTCGTTGAAGCAAAGGACAAGCAGAGCGCGATCGCCGAGGGAAAGCGATTTATCCGTCGGCGCAGACGAGGGTGTAAAGCCCACGTTGCTCGGGTGCGAAGATTATCGCAAAAAGAAGTTCGCGCACGCTACGGCGATTATGCGCGATACATGAACGGTGGCTATCTCGACTACTTCAACTCCTTCACTGACGAAGGGTATCTCAACTGAACAGGAGGAAATCATGAAATTCAAAACAGCGAAAGAACTGACGAGGATAGATATAAACACCCTATCGCTTGAACAGCTTCAAAAGCACAAAGTAAAAGTCCACGACGCAATGCTCCAGAGCGAGGCGTTTTGGGGCATGGGACAGGCAATCATGGACGGCTACTATATCGGCGTGGTGGATTCCGCCGCAAGTGGATATTCGCCTCGCGATATGTTCCTCACGACGAATTTGTCCTATATCTATGGGGAATGCGTCAAGAGAGAACGGGAACTTTTGAAAATATCATAGGAGGAAAGCATGATAGAACAGACATTTTACAAGGGTTTTGAAATTCGGCGGCACACGTTCCCCTATGACGGAGAGAGACGGCTCCTCGGGTACAGCGTGAGGAAGACGCTTCTGGACGGCACGGTCGTCCCCTGCCGCAGAAAATCGAAGAACAAAACAGCGACCTACTCCGACATATGGTTTGAAACGGAGCAGGAAGCAAAGGCAGCGATCGACGCAGGTGAGGTCGTGGAGGATAAACCGAGAAAGAGAATAGGCGACGCTCTCCCCCATCCCGGTCGAACAGCGGGACGGAGGTGAATTTTCAATAAAAAGGAGAAAAATTATGGGTCAAAGAAGTCAAATTTACGTCCGTATCAACGGACAGCTGGTCGTGGCACAGTACTACGGTTGGAACTACGCGGAGCGCATGATAAGTCGCGCCAAAGGGATTTTGGAGTTTCTCGACGAGCACCTGAAAGACGGGGACATGGACTGTTTCACGAGAAAGAATGTGTCCTCATACGCCGAACGGCTCCGCCGCGTTTGCGACATCAACTTCGATATGCGCGACTACCAAATAAGCGCGGACATCGTCAAGGAGTGGCGGGAAGAATTTCCCGAGGAGCCGTTCAACAGGTATGTGTTCGACGAGCAGGACAACAACGATGGACAGCTCTTCATCGACGTGCAGGGCGACGTCATCAAGTACTGCTTCACGAAGGGAACGAGGCGCAACAAGACCATGAACGGAAGTCAGTACATGGCATGGGATCATGACGGTTGCAAGGTGCGGAATTGGACGATCCCGACCGAATACACCCCGCAGGAGGCAATCAACCTTTGCAAGGCAAACATCAAGTACATCAACGAACACGCCGAACTTATGACGGTGGACGAGCTTCGGGGGTTCGTCGATGCGGACTATGAACAGGCGCGGATTGACAAAACGCCGCACGCCGTGTAAAATATCGAATAGGAGAAATCATCTATGAAAATCGAAGAACTCAACGAGATCGTAAAACAAATGAACCTGCGGAAAATCAAGAAAGCCCTCAAGGCGAAAGGATATATCAACTGTCAATGGAATAGAAAGCTCCGCCATGCTTCGCTCTATGACATCGCAATGGCACCCTACGAGGAAACGCCGTACTTTTCGGACGGAAAGGGAAACGAATATAACGGGAATCTTATCCACGACGTTAAGGGCAATGAGCAGTACGAATTTGTGATCGTCCAGCTCCTTGCGCCGTTCAAGCGCGGGTGCGAGGACCTATCGACAAAGAAAATACTTATCTATGCAAGGGAGATAAAGGAGGTAAATAAGTAATATGTGGTATTTATATGAAGCCCCAAACGACCTTGCCGATATTGTATGTTTGGAAAGAAATCATGAAAAGCGGGCACGAATGCGCATCCATTGCCAATTATCTGCTCTCATAGGCGCTTTCTTTTCAAAAATTGATATGGAGGCATACCGCAAAACACTCCCACCTCCCCGAAAAGGGTATTTCTATGAACAAGTGGGAGACAAGCGCCGTTGCTTTGACTGCGGAAATGTGGGGAAGGAATGCGAATACTACAACGGCGGCTGTATTTTGAAGTCTTGCATTCACAAAACAATGGAGAGTGTGGAAATTTTTGCTGAATTTTTAATAAAGCAAAATATTTGCGCTCCCGAAAAAGTAAACGAAGCCGTACAAGACTATTTGCCCATAGCACTTCAACAAGCAGGGCTGGACGAACATTACCAAATACACTACGATAAAATTATCCGCAACGCGATGGACGAGTTGAAACAAGCGATTGAATTTGAAAAAAGAGCAAGGGGGATAAGAAAATGACTTTATACGAAAAGTACGAACAGGCACGGGAACAGTATCTCGCCTCGCTCAAAACAATAACAAAAAGCAATGCGACATATGAAAAATACGCCTTTATTCTCGGCGACTTCGGGGAATATGTGAAGGCGCACGGCGGGGAGGAAAGCGAAATTCCTCCCCTCTTCATTGTCGGCTGGCGGAACGAAATCAGGGGCAGGCGCAATCTTGCGAACAGCTCCCTGCGCCACTATCTCACGCTTTTGCACAGCTTTTTCAAGTGGACGATCGAGCACAAGATCTTCACGGAACAGCCTGTCGGCAAGGGTGACTTCCCAAAGAAGGAAGCCGTCGAGTATGACCTGCTCTCCGAACAGGAGATCGAGAAGGTCCTTTCGGGCGAGATCCCGCCGTATACACCAAACCCCATTCGAACGCGCGCAATCGTCTTCACGTTCCTTTTGACGGGGCTTCGTGTTTCGGAGCTTGCGACACTTCCCGTGGGGAATTTAGACTTCGATGAAGGTTCTGTCACCGTCGTCGGCAAGGGCGACAAACTGCGGTCGAGTACTCTTCCGAAGCCGCTCATCAAAGTCCTCAAAGAGTACTTGGAGGCATACGGTAAAACGGACGGAACAGCCCTTCTTTTTGGGTATACGGACAAGGACGGAAAAGAGAAGCCGTTCACGCGGCAGAACATCACAAAGATCGTCGAGGGGTATGTGAACAGGCTCCTCGGGCACAGGCACATCGGCGCGCACGACCTGCGGCACAGCTTTGCGAGCATGCTTATCACAAACGGCTACCCCTTGGAGAACATCCAACAGCTCTTGGGACACAGCTCCTACGCGACGACGGTCATCTACGCCTCGCACCTCTGCCCGAAGCGGATCGCGACACAAGCAAATTCAGTATTTGATAATATGCCCGTATTTTGTGACTGATGAAGAGAAAAACCATAAAGGAGAACAGTATGGAAAAATACTTTGACAAGGAAGGCAACAAGAACGACGCGCTCTTCGACAAGAGGCTGAAAGAGATCCACGATGAAATCGAGTTCGGGAACATCGGCGACCTCGCAGGACTTTTGCGGGTGCGGAATAAGCTCTACCGTCTCAAACACAAGCATGAGGAATGTGGAACACGCTTCCTTGACTGCGAAGCGGAAATTCTTGCCTTGAATGGTATCATCGAAGAAACTCGGCGAACCGAAGAGAACTTATAAGCAGAACAGCGAAAAAGGCGGTTTCCCCTGTGTTTGGGGGAAGCCGCCTTTTTTCTATGTAAAAACATGGAATGACGGAAAACAGGCATACCATGTCTGAAAGAGACCCATCAGAAAGACGTTCTCAAAGGTTGAAAGCTACGAGGAAAAAGAAAGATATTCCGCATATTAAAAGCTGATATAAAATTCCCTTTTTTATGGTCAACATGATCTATCCCATCCTTTTATCCATTGCTCCGAACGTCTTTCCACCATTCCCTTATGCCCCCTATCTCTTTTTGCAAGCACTCGAAAAGCGCGCGATGATCCTCGATCGAAGTCTTAAGATCGTGCGCCTCCTGAACTACGCGCATCTGCTCTTCCGTAATCCTGTGCGAGCCGTTCATGATCTTGTAGGCGAAGAGTAGGAAATTCCACAGCCGCTTTTGCGGCATCCTGATCTCCTCGTCCTCTCTTCCGCGCACTCTTTCCTTTGGCGGCGCATTGAAAAGATATTTGTCGTAAAAGCCGAGGACCTTCCTCGCGAGATCTCTGTCCTTCACCACGTCATACCGCTTGAAGTCCTCATCCGTCCCGTAGACGAGGATCATGTCGGGACTCTCGGTGATATAGTAGAAGATCCTCCGCGACTTATCCACGCTGTTCCATTCGTCCAGCGTATAGTAGGTGCATTCCACCTTGTAGCCCTTGATGCGGAACGCTTTCCCGATTTCCGCTTTCGGATTGTGCCAAGCGACGATGATCTTGAAGTCAATATCTCCCGGATTGTCGAGATAGAGCGCGCTCCCCTCAATGAAGATGGCGCGGACGGACTTTCGCTCGACGCCGATCCTCTGCATCTCTTCAAGAAGCGTTGCGACAAAGTTCTTGTCTACTATTTCGCCAATGTTCCGCACGTCGCCTTTCCCTCCCTATTTCCTGTGTTATCCTTTTGAATTTGATTTTTGTAGGCTTTTCAAGCCGCTGTTTGACAAAGTGCCTGTAATTCGTCGTGCGCTTGAGCCACCCCATAAGTGACGCGATGGAGCGCGCTCGGCGGACTGACATTCTCTTTTTCATGCGATGATACAGCCGCGTGAGCTTGTAAAGCGTCGGCTTATTCAGCCGCGTAAACCCGCGCGAAACCCTATATCCAAGCACGTCGATCTCGCCGCCCTTTTCGAGGTTCAAAAGCTGATAGTTCTCCTTCAGCGAAAGGTGAAGCACCTCGGATAGATACTTCGAGATCTGCTTTTTGTAGTAGTGAAGTTTCCGCTTATTGTTCGCGAAGATCCAAATGTTATCGACATATCGGATATATGACGGTGTGTGAAGCTCCTGCTTGACATAGAAGTCGAAGCCTTGCAGATAGAAATTCGAGAGCCACTGCGACGAGTTCAATCCAAGCGGAAGGCCGCGCCCGCGATTTCCGATCACCTGCCGATAGAAGTTCATGAAGTCCCGATCCGCCACTTTCCGCGCTACCTGTCTGAACAGGATCGCCTTATCGATGCGATCGTAGAACTTCTTGATATCGAGCTGAAGGCAGTACTTGTACTCATGCACGGCTCTTTTGCAAAAGCCGAGGCACATGTCAAGCCCGCGCCCCTTTACATTCCCCACGCACCAATGATACATGGATTTGATGATGATCGGTTTGAGCTGATCCACCAAAAGGTAGTCAAAGGCCTTGTTCGGGAAAAATCGGGAGATGGTGATTTCGCGATCTTTCTTCCTGTCATGAACGATGCGCTTTGTAGGCGGGAACATCGGCGCGCTCACTGCTTCGAGCGCATCGTAGATCGCATCCGTCATCTTGTCGATCTTTTTGCGGACGCGATCCCGATACTTTTTGCGCGCCGAGACGTCCAAAAGCACTGTTTTGATATGCTCTTTGTCGAGCATCTTTTTGTAGAGGTTTTTGTAGGTTTTCATTTTCTTTGCTGTCTTATCGGGTTTTCGATATTTCACTACTCGCCCGACCCTCTATGACTCATCTTTTCGCCAAGGGGCAGAGCAGCAGCATGGCGGCATCAACATTCAATTTTCAGACATTAGACGCAGGGCACCGTTGTTGTTGTTGTCGTTGTTCCAAGCGTAGTTGAACCTGTTATTCCATAACACGAAAAACAGCCCTATTTTGCCATGCTGTCGCTTGTTTTAGTGACTTTTCTCTTGTCGTCGAAACTTTATCCGAGCTTTAAGTTTTCATCGCGCTCTCTCCTTCTCATGCCTTATTTTCGTAAGGGGAGACCCCTTACCAACCCCCCTCAAGAGGGCATTTTGCAAAGACGCAGGGCACCGCCGTTGACGTAGTCGTAGGCCCAAGCGTAGTCGAACCAGCTAACCCATAACACGAAAAACAGCCCGTCCTCGACGAACAACATCTCATCGTAAGAGACCCATTTATTAAATGCCCACATCTGCCCGCGATTAGACGGGGTCCCCCAATCATACCACCTTGAAGAGTAATACTTTGAATAGTTCCCTTCGTAGCAAGCCTCCTCATCTTCGGGGAGATGTATCCATGCCGTCGGCGTTCCGAGAGCCTTCTCATCATTATCGACAGAGATTTTTGTAATCGAGCCGATGTGATACCCGTCATATGACGCACTCGGAACGGATAAACTTGATTTTATGTAGCCCTCGTCTGTTTCTGCATTCGTATCGGTCAAATGAGTGTAGTAAATCGCATCGTCGCTGTTGCGATAGATACCATTCAAATTTGTTGCGGCAAATGCGGCGTCCATGCCAAATAGCTTGATTTGCCCCGTCTCTCTATTGAAGCCGCTGTGAGAGGTAAGCTCATCCGTTGTGCCCGTCGTAGCGTCAAATGCTTGTCCGTCAACCAAGCCAAGCATGTTGTAAATATCAGACCTTGCAAAGAAGATGCTCGCAAGTTTTACGATGAGATCCCGATACGACCAATGAAGCATGCGATAGGTGGGGTCCGTCGCCTTTATCATCTCCAAACCTGCGCTCCAATTCACATAGGAAAGGGCATAGCTCACGCCGGCGACGCTCCGCACTTTGATCTCATCCGGACTGCGGTCTGAAAGGTTGCCCTCCGCCTCACTGTCTGCAATAGTGTCATACGGAGAGGACATGTATTTTGCAATTTGGATACTCCCATAGCCACTGTACTCCGCGTTGCTCGTCCACTTCTTAAACGCCGGATGAAGCTCGAAACCGTACTTCTCGTCGCCATCCTCGTAGAGTTTTACGCTCATTGCTTGGATCTCATTCTCGTTAATTCTATCATAACGGAATGACATGGGCGGAATAACAAGGAAAACATTGCCGTTTTTGTCCGTCGTCTCTTGGAAGTGGAAGAACTCCTGCATCGCGTTGTCGCTCAGCACGAAATTGACGAGGTTGCTGTTCCCGCTCTGATCGTTGAGGGAAAGTGTAATACCCGCAGCGTCATAGGTGCGTTGCCAAATGGGAGTAACGCTTCCCATCCCACTTACTCCGTAGATCTTTCCGAGCGGTCTTGCTCCGCTTGAAATTGTAACCGATTGTGCGGACGAACCGTCGTAGGTTATAGTTGTTCCACCAACCGTGATTTTTAGAGCATTGGGGTTTTTAAGCGCGGTTGGCGTATTGCTGATTTCAGAATACGAATAAGACGGCTTTGAAGAGCCTATCCACGAAGGTTTGCTTCCAATTTCAGTCCATGTATAGGAGGGCTTTGTGCTTCCAATCCACGAAGGCTTTCCTGTAATATTATTCCATGTTGCTTTGGTATCAACATAGGAAGTTGACGCGCCGCCCATGTCCGATAAAAGCTCGGCAGGCGTTCTATGATATATCCACCCGCTTCCGTCCAACACGGCTACTTTCGTAGCAGCTGTTGTCAAGTGGGTACCCGTTGAGGTCGTTTGCAACCATGTGCCTGTGATATATCCGTTTGTCTGAATTGTTGCGCTACCAATTTTTAAGCTCCCTGTAAGTTCTCCGCCTGCAAGGGGGAGATATTTAGAAACATCGGGTATTTCGGTTTTTAATGCAAAGGTCTCTCCCTTCGTGACGGTAATCGCGTGCCCGCTCACGGTGATGTCCGTGACCGCATTCCCGCTTCCGCTGACTGAGCGGGAGAGGTTGGGGATCGTCGGAATGGTAGGCTTGTCGGGAAGGTTCACCCATTTTATATCATCAAGTGTTGCAAATGTACCGCTTTTCTTCGGGAAATAAAGGTTGTAGTCTATCTCTTCGCTTGACAAATATCCAATTCTATCTGCATGAAGAGTAGAAACCGCAACGCCGTCACGCCCCGTTACTTCAACCCCCCATTCTCGGTTCCATTGTCCAGAGTCGTCTTCGGGAAGGTCTCTTGCGCCTATGTATACCATTCCGTCAAACCATGTTCCGCCATAAAATCTTTTCATGCTCGTTATTGTCTGCTCGGTGTTGGTCGTGACGAGGTTCGAGATGTCAGGTATGGTCGGCTTATCGGGAATGTTCGCCCATGTAATGTCCTCTATTAACGCAATGGTGCCACTATTTATGCCCGCTTTTTGCGGAAATGCAAGATAGTTACTACCAATAAATGTGCCATCGCCTTCATAAAGGGTGTATGTTATTCCGTTCCTGCCATATTGCGTGCTCCCCTTGGAATTTGTGCTTTTGTTGTCAGTGGAAATAGTAACATCGCTACCCGTTATACGACATTCTGTTGTTCCGGTAAAGGTAGCCCAAAGCGGCTTAAAGGTTATCGTCTTTTGCGCGGTAATTTCTTGCGTCGTATTGGTCGTAACAAAATTTGATACGTTTGGAAGATCCTCAAGAAGAGCAAGGGTTCCTTCTTTGTCGGGGAAGGAATACGAAAGATAATCCCCGTTTGCGTTCGTGTAACCTATACGACCAGCCAAATATTCGGTGGTGGTATCTCCTTGGTGGGCGGCAGACGCATGTACGCTTACTCCGTATCCGTCAAGCGTCGTGGTAGCGGCAATTCCAACGGATGTCGAATGAATTTCGATAGAGGTCTCGTAAAACTCTTTCTTTGCTGTAATTGTCTGCTCGGTGTTGGTCGTGACAAGGTCCGAGATGTCAGGTATCGTCGGTTTATCGGGAATGTTCGCCCATGTAATGTCCGAAACAAGAGCAAGTGTACCGCTTACATTTGGAAGCAAAAACTCTGTGCGTGCATAATTGTTGGACTGTGTTATTTTCCCATATTCGTATAATGTTGCAGTCTTAACAGTAAAGTCTGTCCCGTTTGAAACCGCTACGGAATTGCGGAACAAGGCGGAATATGTGTTTCTAACAGAAGATCCTTGCCCCATGAAAACCTTTACGGATTCGATCTCCTGATATGTGTCGAGCGTGACATACTTCCCCTCGATCGTCTTGATACGGGTATCTAACGCCGCGATGTCGCTCTTGTTCGTTGTGATCTGTGCAACATATGCCGCCGTAATGCCGCTGTTAAGGGCGTTCACCTGCGCCTGTGTGAGAGAGGTGTTGTTGACGATGTATTGGAAATCCCATTGTCCACTCGGATAGGTGCCGCCCTGATAGGAATAACGGGTCGTGGGATATGTGCCATCTACGCCCTTTGCTTGGCTCTCATCGGCGAGGACGATTGCATAGTCATTCTGCGTGGGAACGCGAGTTTTCCCGCCGCTGTAAAATGTCGTAGCGGTAAGCAGAGCGGCGCGGGAAGCCCATGCCTTGTCCCCCGTCGCCGTGGGCGTGATGAAGAACGCCGCCAACGCGTTTATCGACGAATTAACGAAACTCCTCGTTTCGAGCGGGTTATCTGCGCTTGCATCGGTCGGGATCTTGCTTTCTATGGATTTCACACGAGTATCAAGCCCACTCTCTACATTCTCCGCACGTTCCCTCTCCGTCGCGATTGCTTGGGCATTCGCCGCAATACCGCCCGCATTCGTCTTTTCTGCCGCTTTCGCGCGGGCGACTTCGGTTTCAATCGCTTCCTCGTTTGCTTGTTCCGCCCCTTTTGCCCGTGCGGCCTCGTTTTTCACGGCTTCGGCGTTTGCTTGCTCTGCTGCCGTGGCGCGCTCCGTCTCTGCCTGAAGGTTCTTTTCTGTCGTAAATGGGCTTGTCCCATCTCCATCGTTTACAAGTTCGCTCGTCTTTATCGGAACTCCACCTGCGCCGACAGTATAAAATACCGTCTGCTCACCATCAGCATATGTGATGGTAACACGAACCCAAAGATATTCTCCCGCTTTTAATGCGGGAATATCTGCACTCCACCCATCCTGCGGAGGCTCGGACGACGAAGTGCTTCCCAAAGCATATTCGGTCACCACGGTGGAGATGCCAAGCCCGCTTAAAAGCACCATCCATGTGTCTTTCCAATTCGGCGTATCAATAGGAGGGATGCCTTTGTTCGCCCTCTTTGCGATGAATGTGCTGTTTTTGTATGTAACAATATTGAGTTTTTCGTAAGATATGTCCACGTTCCATTCGTTCATCGGTACTCCGGAAACGACCCCGAGGGGTTCTCGTGTCGATGAAGGGGAAACGATTTGTCTTTCTCTCACTTTTACGTTGTTATATGCCATGGTCCTTTCTCCTTAAATGCTCCACGTCGCGTTTTGCATTACGACGCCGTTTGAAAGCGATTGATAGTACCACACGAATACCGTTTTCCCCTTCTCCAAGTCTCCAACGGAGATATTCGGGTTATACGGGAATATCGATGGTGCGATTTCCGCATTGAATATGTTTGGCAGAAATTTGATCGCCACCGTGTGATTCACCGTATCGGGCGGGGCTTGCACCACGGCTTTTCTGGCCTTGATCGCCGACTTCACAAGCGGGTGATTTTCGATGCACTTGTTGATGATCGGCGTCAACTGCCGCATAAGAGCTTCGGCTTCGCTGTATGTTGCCATTATTCGTCCCTCCCTAAAAGCTGTTCGTCAAGCGAAACGATCGTCGGCGTTGGATAGTCTTGCACGCTTGTTGCAGTGATCTGCATCGCGCCCTTTTGACTTAACGGAATAGAAATCGACTGTATGAGATGTTTCTCTATAGGCTTCCCGGGCTTATCCGAGCGAAGCACCGACACGAGGTTGTTCTCCCGCAGGTGGAACATCTGCGAGCAGGAGATCGTGACGGACTTCTGCAACACGGTCTTACGCTTCAGGTACCACGAGGCGAGAGCTTGGCATTGCTCATTCGTGTAGTTGATGTCGCTGCTCTCGACGAAGGTTTTCATGCCTATCCGGCCGACGCTCGTATCGCTCGTGGGGTCACTGTTGGTCGCCCGCGCCCCGACGACCGCACCGTCCACGCTCTCGCCCCAAATAATGACGTCGTTGTAGACTTGCGAGGGGTTTGCCGTTTCATCCACCCCGAAAAACGTTTTGCTATTCTCGTTGAAACTCCACATGACGGGCTTGTCCGCGTCGTTTATGTCATCGGCGGAAGCATCCACGCGGAGCGCGCCTGTACTGTCGTACCCTATCCACCCCGCAAGAATGGCATTGAGATCGAGGAGTACTTGCCCGTAATTGCCGCCCATACTCGTCGTGACGGTTTTCGGCATAAAGCACATTGGAACTGATTTTCCGTCTATGGTGATGAAGCGATTGTTGTAGTAATCGGTGAATACGGGCGTTACACCGTCAATCTTCTTTTTGTAATCTGTTGTCGGCTTGTGATCGTAGATGGAAAGGTTGAGTATTCCTTGTATAGCGGAGAAAATGTTCGTCCTTTGCGTCGTGCTGCCCGAAACGAAAGCGGGAACTTCGTAGGTATTCTCAAGGTTCCCGAAGAGTGTGCCGTCGAGATACGCCCACTTATCCAAGAGCTGATATTCCGCCGTACGACTATTCGGCTTCCACCCCGTTTTCGGGGAATTGAGATAAAACACGCCCTGCGGGATGTAGTACTCTGTTCCGTCGCTCAATACAACGCCTTTGGAAAGGCGCACGCGCCGCCCGAGCCACAACTTGTTGAGGTCGAAGTCAAAAGCGTTGTCGAGGTTTTCGAAGCGTACGGAAGCCGTCCTGCGCTGTCCGTTGTTGAGCGAAATGTTGAGCGTGCCGTCCTGTATGAATGCCCTGCTGTCGGGATAGCCGTACCCGCGCTTATATTTTCCGTCAAGCGTATAAGCGACCGTATCATCTGCGTTGAGGAACTCGAGCTTCGTGAGCGGCACCATGCGGTCGGGGTCGGCAACGATTTTCAGGTAGTCAAGATACCGTTCTCTCTGTCTCTGATTGAGAAGTGCCATGCCGTCAGCCCCCCCTTTCCGTGTTGACTTTCGCTGTCGCAGACAAGATGCCGTCTTCGGGCGCGTCTGCCTTTTCGCTCAATTCAAATTGCGCAGGAGTTACACCGAGCGGCGTCTCTGCTCCAAGGATCTCCTTGTTCGTGCCTGTCAAATAAAACTTCGTTCCATTGTAGGGCTTGGGATAATACGCCGAGAGAATGCCCGTCGTCGCGTCTGCATCGAGACGCACATCCAGCACCTGTTCATCGTTGTTCCAACCGTAGTCGTCGGGCGTCTGAATGATGGTAACGTCGCTTGCGTCGCCGATTTCCACCCACGGGAAAGAGATTGTGATAGACTGTTGTCTCTGCTTCAAATTCTGCGTCATGGAGATCGCGCTATTTGTCGCAACCATGCGGAGATGTCCTTTCATATCTCGCAGGAAGAGCTGATACGGCGCGACGGAAAGATCATAAAGTTCTTTCTCAAGATCCACGCTGTCGAAGTAGTCAAGCGTAGAAGGCTTCGCCGTATGCTTCAAGCCGCCTATCTGCTCCACGAGCGCGGGAACGGTGTAGATCGCCCCGATAAGCCCCTGCAGAGTGCCGCTCGCGTAATTCTGTGTTGAGGGCATTCTTGTCGGGTAAGCGGTGAAGTTTGCGTTCAGGGTTGGAGCATTGTTGTTCCCAACGTTCCCCTCCGAGAGATTGAGCGAGAAGAGGTATTGCTTGCGGACATGGTAGGCATCGTTCACGCCGTCGTAGTCACAGACGAGCAGAGAATAGCTCCTGAAATTCGTCGATATTGTTGCCGCCAAGTTCGTATCGGGATATGTGCATTGAACCCCTGCCACATATTCATTATTCATGCCATACTCGTAGAGCCAATATGTATAGGCTTTTCTGCTCACGATCCCAAAGTCTTTGAGTTGCAAAATGTCCCCATTTGCAGCAAAATATATGGGACGTAGCTCACTCGACCCAACCTCTTGTCGATAGATCCTGAACTTCAGGTCTTTTCCGCCATATATATTTCCATTGAAGTTCGCAGCCATATATAATTGGTAATCTGCGGATTCCCAAGACGGTTTGAAGGCGTACGAATAATTCAAAGCCGACAGTGATTCTTCCGAAAGGTCTCCCTGATATACTGCGACGCAACGGAATGTCGCTCCTTTTGTCCCGCCATAAATTTGGATGCTTTTTATGGGATTTTGCGTGTATTTAACGGGCGTAACGCGCATCCCATTGTTGGAATACAAAAGAACTTTTGATGCGTTTAAGACCAAGCTCACGCTTATTGTTGTGTTGTCCTTTTGGTCGGGCAAGTCTACTTCCTGTCCATTGACGGATAGGGAATACCCCGAAGATCGCATTGAACCGATGACCGATATACTTTCCTCTCCCATATCGATCTTTGCCAGCTCCCCTGTTGGGCCAAATCTTTCCTCGTATAGCTCTATCGTCGCTCTAATGAGATTGCTCCCGCCCTTGTTACTTGTTACATTCACGGTGCAAGACATTCTATCTGACGGGGTAATCGTAGTAGTAACGGTTACAACCGGAGGCTCAAATTCCATCCCCGATATGCGATCGTAGCAACGAACTCTTACGGAGCGGATCCGCCCCCCTGTGGAATTAAATCGTTTGGACACAGTCTGTTGATTGGACAATGTAAAATTCCATGAGAACGTTTCCGATTCCATGAAATCAAAGCTGATTGCAGCGGTCCAGGGCGAGGAGAACCCTTTGTCGCCCTCCCACTTTATTGAGGCGTTTGGATCTAACGTTACATATCCGTCTTGTAGTGCAAAATCGCCCACGGACTGCGAGGTGACATAATTGGCTGTCCATCTCAATAATGCGGCATTTTCTCTCGGAAGGCATTGGAGGTCAAATTGCCCATCGTATTCTTTTTGTGATTCGATGCCTACAGAGAAGAAAATCCACCCGTCATTTTGTGAAGCAGAATTTATTGCATTTTGACCGCTTTCGCTCTCTACCAGACAGCGTACGGCGTAAAGCTGTTCCGCAAAGAAGCCTTTGAACTCAAATTGCAGAGTAGGTGTATTCACCTCCCCCGTATCTGCAATAATCTCACCGATTTGCCTCGAAACATTCACGGTTGCCACTTGCCAACGCACATTTCGTACGGGATCCCCTTGCTCCTGCGTATAGACAGCCTTGAAATATCCAATGGAGCTTGAAATGCTTCCACCGTCAATCAAATCGTTCTGCGCTTGATATTCGCTATCGCTCAAGTAGATGGTGACCTGCGGAGTTGACATGAAGTTAAATATGTTTGTCCCCGTTTCTGTCAAAAAGAGAGCGTCATTCGTGTAATTAAGTACTCCGTAATCGATAAGAGTTGCCCCGCTCGGGACGCTTCTCTTCGCGGTACGGTATCCCTCACAAATAAGGAAATCTTTAGAGGCCTCGGCCCAAATATTACTTGTCGTATAGCTGAAATAAACGTTGAAATCCTTTGCACCACCATCGTATAACGGGGAGAACACTACTGCTTCTTCACCTTCAACGAAGTAATATAAATGCCCTGCGTATAATCGAGTGGTGCCGTTGACCATCGACACCTTATCTTGTCCCGCATACCACTGCGTGATCTTGAATTTGATTTTCCCGCCATTCGCAAACCCGCTATTAAGTGCATTCCAGCTTTTATTTTCCGCCGCAGTCCATGTGAACATTTTAGGCTGACCGAAGCGATCTACCCCATAAAACCCTCCAACGGGAATCCCCTCGGTGATTTTATTTGTGGAGTAAATGCGCTCATTGCTGTTTATGTCAATAAAATCAATTTGATATGCAGTCATAGCGGAATTGCCGTTGACTTGCCAAGAGATCTGTGCAACGTCATTCGCATCCACCACGCCGTCCGTGAAAGAGGAGGGTATTACGTTCGTCGGTTGAAAGAGTGCCATGTGTTACTCCTTATACGTTCGGGACAATGCCACCGAGGGCGAGGATCTCATCGAGAGAGCTTCTCCGCTTGTCTGCACCAATAGAAACGCCGTTCATGATGATCTGCCCGCTGTTGTCTACGCGGTTGTCAGTATTGCCGCCCATACGCTCGATGACGGGCGTCTGCGCGTACTGCCGCGAGGTCTCAAAGAGGATCCCCATGTCATGAACCCAACGGTCAAAATGCGCATTCGAGACGGGCGAAAGTATCTTCGCCGTAAGGTCGGGACCGTTGACGGTCTCGACCTCGTCCGTCTCCTTTCGCATGAGACCTTTCCCGATTGCCGCTCCGCCGTTGTCATAGGGTTCTTGGGCAACTCCGCCTCCGCCGGGGTTCGAATTCGACGGATCGGGTTCGGGCGTTCCTTGACCGTTATCGACATCGTTTATAGGCTTGTCAAGGTCAACGCCCGTTTTATCCAAAATTGCGGCTTTGATTGCCGTTATGAAGTCCTCGCCGAGATAATCCTTTAAGCCGTCGAGAAGTGCGTTCAGTCCGTCATTTGTGGCAGTTTTATTTTCGAGCTGGTCAATGATCGTATCGTAGGCTTGCTCTTCGAGGTCTTTACGTGAATTTTCGATGTTCTCTTCCTGCTTTTTGACATCCTCTTCCGCTTCGGCGACTTTTTTCTCATCAACCTGCCATTCCCATTGTCCCGTAGCCTCGTTGAATCGACGGACGGTCGCCTCATTCCGTGCATTCTCCAATGCCTGTTGCGCCTTGATGAGCTCATTTTGCGCTTCGAGGTAGTCCTTTTTCTTTTCCTCGAGGTTGAGGTTTTCTTTCTCAGCGTCACGGAGCTCCTTGAGCTTATCAATGAGGTCGTCGTACTCGCCCGTGACTTTGGAAATATTGTTATGCCATTTGCCGATTCCGTTTGTGACGTCATCTTGAACTTTCTTGTAGCCGCTAATACTGCCGATGATGCCTTCGATTGTTGAACGCCAATTTTCGGTTGCGCCCGTTGCATCCATCACATTTTGGACTATCCTATCAAAGGTTTCATTGTCGGCAATATCTTCATAGGCATAACTTGGAGTAAAGGATTTCAAATACTCCAAGATGGCGGTATTTCTCTCCTGCCACGCGTCATAGACTTCGTTATAAAATGCGGTGTCGCCATATCCATTTTCAGAAAGGAAGGCAATGATGCCAGAAAGGGTTTCTTCGTCTTTGAAGGTGTCGCCGTTAAGCAATAGTTTTGCATACGCATTTCTTATCGTATAACCGCCACCGGTAATTGAATCCGTAGATCTACGTACGTTATATCCAGCAGCCGACAGCGCATCAAAAAGCATTTCCAATTCTGTTTGACGACTTTCCATGGCGGCATCGTGAAATCCATTTCCGATACGTTCATGATCTACGGTATAAGTCTGAAGCCCTGAAAAATGCTGTCCTTCAAATAAATCCTTTGCCGCATTGGCCGCTCGCAACGCGGCCTCTTTGTTTTGCTTTTTTTGCTCTTCCGTCAACCGCTCAACTTCTTTGCGGTACTCTTCCGTTCCCTTTGTGAGAGTGGCCAACCTTATGGCTTTCGTCCCAAGAAGATCTACAATGCCGTTTTCTACTTCGGCATATTCTTCACTTTCCCTTGTTAATGAGGCATACTTATCGGATAACTCTTCAAGCTGATATGCTTGTTCTTCGAGGGATTGCCAATGCTCGATTGCTTTACGATTGGCCTCTTCTTGCGCCTTATTAAAATCATTTATAGCGTTTTTCACGCCTCCAACGATCAAACTGACAACCGTTGCAATGACACCTATCACTCCCAATGCCGCTTGGAATCCTTGCGCTGCCGTCGTTGCCGTATGCAGACCCGTTATAAGCCCTTTTATTGCCGTTCCAATCGCCTTGAAGCCTGCAATAATTTTGTTTCCGACAAGTGCCCACACAACCGTGGATATGGCTAAAAGAACGGTGCGTAGTCCACCCGTCCACTTTATGATCGTAAGCAAAACGGATCCGACATCGACAAGGGCTTTCTTGATTCCCAAGATGCCCTGTTCGCTGTTTGCAATATCTTCCCATTGTGCTTTGAGCGAGTTTAGTTTTGCCGTGTAAGTTTCGAGATATTTTTCGTTCTCTTTCTGTGAATAGCCGTTTGCGTCGGCAATCTCCTCCGTCACTTTCTTGACATTATCCATGTCATTGAGGAGGGCGACAAAGTAGTTTCGTCTAAACACGCTTGCAGTATTGTAGATTTCCGTTACATCTGCGTAGCTCTCGCCCAATGCTTCTTTGAGCTCGTCGTTGAGAGAAGCCCACTCCTCATTATTGAAAAGACCGCCGCCGAGAATGCTCTCCGCTTCCCCTTGACGGTTTTGTATGACTTCACCGAGCTCTTCCCAAATTTCGAGGATAGACCCCGCGCCCGCGCGGAACTTCTCGACGGCGGTTTCAACGTCGCCACCAAACTTCGCGAAGGTGTCGAGAGACGATTCTTTGCTCGAAAACTGTATGAGGGAGTTGACGGCAGTGCCGAGATTTTCGCCGCTGCGGTTGGTCGCCTTCGATAAAGTTGTGATGATTCCTATCGTCTCATCGAGGGTGATGTTCGCGTTTTTCGCTGCCGCGCCCGTGCGCTGTAATGCCGTGAGGAGTTTTTCTGTCGTGACGGGGTTTTTATCTGCCGCTTTGTTGAGTTTATCGACAACTTCGGTAAGTTGGTCTGCCGTCATCTCAAACTGCGTAAGAATGGAAATCAAACCCTCGCTTGCTTCGGTAGCGTCCAATTCTGCGACGTTGAGGGCGAGCACTGCCGCTTCCGTTGCTTTGATCGTGTCCGCCCACGACATGCCCGTGCGGGCGAAGTTCGTGGCGATTTGCGAGACATTCTCGAAGGTCTGCCCGTACCGTTGGGCAATGTCGTAGACCTTGCCCGAAATCTCGTCGTCGGTCGCGCTCCCGGTCGGCAAAACGCGTTGCAAGGCGATAACCGCGTCCTCGGTCTTAACGAGCGTTTCATTGATTGACGAGAGCGCAGAGCGTATCATCTGCAACGGCTTCATGACGAGCATTGCCGAAAGTTGGAACTTCGCGAAGCCCGTCACGATGTCAATCAACGACCCTTTGCTCGACTTCATCGTGGAGGTTGTCTGTGCTACGGCGGCATTAACTTGGAGAAAACCGTCCGCAAGACCATTGAGCTGCGCTTGACTATCTTGTGTAAGTGTTTGAGTGGTTTGGTACTCTTGATTGAGGCCTTGAAGTTGTGTTGTCCCCTCGGTTAAATCTGCTTTGAATGTATCAAACGTGCCCTTCGGGTAGTACTTCTCAATGCTCTTGATGTGGTTCAAAAGCGTAGAGTACTGCTTAATAAGGCGCGGAATTTGCTGTGCTTGTGTTACGGTAAACGGATTCGCCGCAACGATTTTGTCGTTCTTCGCCTTGACTGTCGCAAGGTCAGCGGAGAACTTTTTGAGCTGTTGGGAAAGCTGTGCGTAGGCTTTCGCTTGTTCTTTCGTCAGCTTCCCACTCTCTTGGAGTGCGGCAGAAATTTCCTGTATCTTCTTGAAAGCACGCTCTGCGTCCTGCGGAAGATTGCCGAAAACACCGTCCGCGTACTGTGATTTGAGCGTTTTAAGGGTGGTGATAAGGTTGGCATACCCCTTCCTCGTCGTTTCAACGCCCGACGAGGTGATTTTGATTGAGGATAGCGATTTAGAGAGCGACTGCACTTCTGCTTTGAGTGCCTGTACGCTCTTCAATGCACCTTCATCTTTCGGCTGTATCGATAATACGAGTTTTGCCATAACTCAACCGCTCTCCGTCGTTTCTTCGTTTATGCGTTCTTTACTTCGTAGGTCGGGTCTAACCGATAATCGCTTTCTTCCCGAATGACCTTTCCGTCCTTTACGGCTCGCAGGTCGCGAGAATATCCGTTGAAGCCAGAAACGAACCACCCGTCGGATTCCTTGACGACTTCATCGACGAAGTTATCCCAAAACCGACGCTCTTTGCCTATGCCTTCCATGTTGCGCCACAAATAGCCTCTATCCTCTTGCAGAACGTCGATAATGGTGTCGCCGTCGGGATAGAATCGGGCATTCGGATAGTGTTTATTTTGTCCGTTCGGCTCGTAGGTAAATTCGACGCTTTCCCTCCCGCCGTTTTTGGCGAGGCTCCAATTCATGTTGCCGATGTCAAAGAGCGAGCGTCCGTATTCGGGGTGGTCGTATCTTCTTTGGTACCGTCGGGGCGAGTATGCCTCGTAAACGTCTTTTCGGATATGCCTTTGAAGGGCAGGGGTAAGTTCGCTTGCGACGGTTCTCAACCCATAGTTCGACGCAATAGCAACATCACGGTTAAACTCCTCGAAATCTTTATCAATGCTATCTGCTCCGTCAACCTTGAAAGTGAACATTTTCCTACCCCATGTACGCAAAATGCCTTTCCCCGACCGACTTTCGAGGGTCGGGGAGGCGTTGTTTTGTGTTAGTCTGCCGACGTGACGGTGACGTTTGCCGTCGCCGTAAGCGTGGGCTTTGCCGTAACTGTTACGGTGATTGTGGTCGAGCCTTCGGTCGAACCCGTGATGACACCCGTATGCGCGCCGACTTCTGCGTGTCCGCCCTCTCCTACTGCGAAGGTAAGGTCGGAGTAGTTCGGCGTGACGACCTCGTTGTCCTCCATGACGTAGAACACGGGGGTCTGTGCTGTCTCGCCCTGTTTGACGGTGATGATACCGCCGACAATGGCAAGAGCCTTGACCGCCCTTGTTGCCGCGTCCGTGCCGCACGGCACATAGACCATGTAGCCGAGGACGGAGTTGTCGAGGGCGCACTCCGAGCAGGTGACATCGGCTTCGTCATAGGCGAGAGCCGAGAACGACCAAGGCGTGGTCGCCGCTTCTGTCTGCGAGCCGTTCACGCCCACATCGCCGTTGATGAACTGCGCACGCGGAATGACGATAAAGAGGTTGCCGACGCGGGAGCCGTTCATCGCGGAGCCGCCCTGTGCGCCGTAAACCGCCATTTTGATCGTGACGTTCGCAACGGTCGGGTTGAACTGCGTGGGAATGGTGAGTTCCTGCGCCGAAGCAAGCTCCACGAAGTAGCGGACGCAGTACTTTTCACCCGCTTTCGCGGTGAAACCCTGCACCACCTTCGTCTTGGGGTCAACGCCGTAGTTCACGCCGTCGTTCCCAACAAAGCACGCATAAGTCTCCGCGTCGCTCGGCTCGCCATACGCCGCAACGGGTGTACCCGTGACCTTGAGTGCGGTGTCAGTTGCGGTGATCGTCTCCATAACGGGTGCTGTGCCGTTGTACCCAAGCCGTCCGCCCGTCGCGAGCTGCCGCGCTTCAAGCGAGAAGTCGTTCGCCGTGACTTCGCCCGTGAAGGTCGCGCTGTCGGGAATGTTGATGGCGACAGGCGCACCAAGGCCCGCACGGATCTCACCCGCGTTGACAGAGGACGTAAAGTTGGAGGTGTCGATTTTGTTCGAGTAACCGATGAAGTCGCCCGTGGCAATATCGCGCACCCACATTTCCGCAGTACCCTTGACATAGACGGGTGTCTTGTTAAGTTGTAAAGGCATAATTGTTTCTCCTTTTTCGATTTTATTGGTCTGTGTTTTGGTTCGTCCCCTGCGCCACCGCCTGTTCGATGTCGCCGAGCGCGACAAAGTTTCCTTTGAGTTCGCCCGTCGTTTTGAGTGCGGGAGACAGCCCCTTTTCGCTGTCGAAACACCACGACTGATAGGGATTGCCCTTGGGGAATTTCACCATGCCGCCCATCTCCGCTTGCGTATAGATTGAGTAGTTCACGGCGCGGTCGATTGCTTGTCTTCGCCGCTCGAACTCCGTCACCGTCCACTCGTCGATGTCACACTCTCGCATCCCGCTTGCATGTGCCACGGACGCGATAAGCGTGTCGATGTCAAAGTGGAGCTTCGCCGCCTTCTCTTGCGCGATATTTTGTTCTTCTTCCACAAGTTCGGGGTTGAAGCTCTCGTCGGGAAGTTCGATTCCGTTCTGCTCGGCAATGAGCGGGCGGACGGTCGTGGTGAAATCCACAGGGGTGATCTGGACGGTTTTCCCGTCCTGCGTGACCTCTATATAGAGAAGATTTCGGGGATTGGAGCGGTCGCAGTAAACATCGTTGAGTTTGTTCTGTTCGTCTTGCCCGAGCCGCAAAGATAGGCACAACAAAAGCAACGCTCTCCCCGTCATTCCCACGGGCTTCCCCGTCGCACGGGCGGTGTCATAATCGACCGCCCAAAGTGCCGAGAGAAACGGCATTGTGATGTACTCGAATGACTGTTTCGCCAAGCTCGTCATCCTCAACGCCAAAACGCCCTTGCACTCCAAAAACTCCTCATAATCGGCCATTGTGATGGGATAGAATTGCAAGCCCAACGCCTCGATAGGTTGTCCCCTGCGTATTCTCGCTTTTCTTTCCCGTTTTGTTAGTGCCTCGCTCATGTTTAATCTCCTACGAGTTCTAACAGCTATATATCCAAGCCCTATTCGGACTGTGATAACCTCAAACATTGCTTTGCGTAGTCGGAATTGACCGACCGCATTTCGTTGTTACACCACCTTTGGTGCGGGCACATGATCGCCGTTTGATTTTGCAAAAGGTTATAGTCAACCCCCTCTTGCATTTGCTTCTTGCAACAAAGGTATCTGAAACCCTTAAATCGGGTCGCATGCGGACATGTATAAGACATGGTTATCTTTTTTCCGCCTTGGAAACGGAAATTACCTGCGCAAGGTTTATGACCATACCATTGCAACGAAAAGTCTTTTGGCTCCACGATTCTGTTGCCCGCAGTTCTTCAAAAACCTTGTCGCGCAGTTCCTTGGTGAGAGGAACTCTTATCTCATCTTTAACGGTGGTAAATACCAATTCGTAAATCATTGCTTCTCCTCCTGTTTTCAAATTCTGAAACGGCCTTATGTTCGACAACTTTCGCATTCGCCGCGTTCTCGCGCTTCGTGCGGTTATGAAGCCGCCCTTTGGTCGCGTAACTGTCCGAGCCGTGGTTGCGACAAGTAGGGTCAAATGCCTTGCTTCCTCGATACTGCTTCCGCTTCTCTTTGCCATGTTTGATTGCCTTATCCAAACTCATATCAAAGCCCCCAAAGTTCAATGGTCGCGGTCGCGCTCTTGCCCTCGCAGGTCGCCGTGACGGTAAGCGGTGTGTCGTCTGCCGAGACGCAGTAGATTTCAACGGAGTTGCCCTTGACGGTCGACGCATAACTGCGCTTGTCCGCGCCGCCGAAAGTCCACTCAATGAGCTTGTCCGTTGCCGCGCCGCCTTCGTAGTAGGTCGTCTTCAATGTCGCCATTTCGTACTGCTCGACGCTTTGCGGTATAACGCCCTCAAACGCCACATACGGCGTTGTGATGGCTTCCTTGACCGCTAACTCGACCGAGGCTGCAATCGCCGTATTTTGCGCCATTCTCGCCGTAATTCGAGCCGTTCCGTCCGACTTTGCCGTTACTCGTCCATTCTTGTCCACTTCGGCGACATCTGGGCTGTCACTCTCCCACGTCCATGTCACGGGGTTCTCGCCCGTCCCTGCGGTCTCTGCTCCGTTTTTGAGGAAAACCGCCGTGAGGTCGAGTGTATCGCCCGCATTGAGTTCCCTCTGCCCTTCCGTGATCTCTGCCGTGAAGGAATAGGTCTTGCCGTTTGCGATGTGGTTCGACACGTCGTCGTTCTCCTGCGGTTCCTCGATGCGTGCGGTGAAGTAGAGAATGTGCGTGCTGTCGTAGTCGCCCGAGAACTCCTGATAGAAGTCGTTGAAACCCGTGATGAAGTAAGCCGTTTTTCCGAGGATAATGCGCTGGTTCAAGCCAAGTTGCCGCGTGTTTTCGTTGAGTTGGCAGATGACGTTGAAGTAGCCGTCCATCATCACGAGGTTCTGTGGCTTCTCGGCGTTGTCGTTCCCCATCATCGTCACTTTTTCCAAGACGATAGGCTCGGTGACGATATTGCCGTAGTAGTCGTAGAGGTTATAAGAGACGTTACACCTTCGGATGACCGCCGTCGTCAAAGTTCCGGAGAGATTCGACGGGTTCGTGCAGATCCAAGTGTTTCCCATCGTTTCGAGCTTCGCGCCGATTGGGAAGTAGTCGATTTTCGGCTCGTCAAAAAGCACGATTTTGGTGTCGTCGGTCTGCTGTGTCGTGGTCGGCATGGAGTGCATATCCGAGAGGCGGACATGCGTCCTATACCACTTGAAAAAGTCGGTTTTGGAAATGCCTTGCACGCGAGCCTTTACATAGTCGGTGGAGAACTTTGCGCGGACAGCGGGGAATTGACGGGTACGCCCCGCCATGTACTGACGCTCACGGTCGGCGTACTGCACGGGCTTGTTGTTCGGCACATAAGGCGTGCCTCCGCTCTGCAATATCGCGCCGCTTATGTACTTTTCGCTGTTGTTTTGCGCCATGCTTTACTCCGCTTTTATCCCGAATTGACGTTTGATCTCGTCGATTGCTTCCCGCGCGTTCTTTTCGCCCGCCGCAAACGTCTTTTCACCCGTGATGGATTGAGGCACCGTAACATAGGAAAAGTCGGAGGTCGCCCTTCCGTTTCCTGTCGCTGTCGTGGCATCTTGACAAATGCACCCTCTCCTCCAAGAGGGCGTGTCGCCGATTTCGATTCTTCTCACCGTTGTAGGCGTTTGCATCGGGCAAACAATGCTCGGCTGTCCCGCGAGCCGTTTCCCCTCCTCTACCGCTTCATCGAGGATCTTTTGAAGTTCCTCGGGCGTGAGTTCGATTTTCCCTCTTTCGTTGAGTGCGTATGCTTTTATCATTTCATGTTCTCCTTATCCCAAAAATAGCCCGCCACCGATTGGCACTTCGTTGTTTTCCTCGTTTCCATTAAGGGTCGTACTGTCGAGTTCAAGTCCAAGCACAAGCCGACGGAAGATGTTGCTGTCTTTGTCGTTGCCGTAGTCCTCGCCGCAGTCGGGGTGCTTCGAGCGGTTGAAATAGAATGTCCCCACGCCCGTCATATTTACGCCGTGGAAAGCGTGATACAGTGCCTCCGAGATTGCCAAGGCCCGCGAGTAGGCTTCCGACCTTGTGTTGCTCTCCTGTGCGTAATGCGTCCATATGTCAAACACAAGCGAAAACTGCGTTTTGAAGTCGTTCTCCGCGATCCCCCTTCCGAGGTAGAAGTAGACCCTCGTCTGCGCATTGTTCTGCGCCGGTTTTATGTAGACCTGCGGAATGAGGCGATAGCCTTTGTCTGTTGGGGGCTTCTCGGCGTTGTCGGGGTCGAAAAGAACTTCCTTCTTCTGCGCGGGTGTCGGGAGCGGATTGTTGAGAGGCTTCGCTCCGTCGTAGTAGAGATATTTCCAAAAGCGGCAACGCGGGTAGTCGTTATCGTCAATCGGCGTATAGCCGCTCCCGTCGGGCATATCGAGGAGGTAGTTCAATATTTGACGCGGAATCGGATCGAGGTCGGTATGGTCGGAAAATCCCTCTTGAACCTTGTTGTATGGATAGTACTTTGAGTTGACGTTTGCCATAAGCGGTTATGCCTCCGTCGGCTTCTCGTCAGCAGGTTTCGCCTCTGTCTTCGCCTCGCCCCTCTTCGCCGCGAGCTTCTTCTGTGCAACTTCCAATTCGCCCAAGTTCTTCTGCATAAGCTCGTTGAGCTTTGCAACGTTCTCGGGAGTGGCAAACAGCGAAATGCTATCCTGCAAGCGGTCAAGTGCGGAGTTCCTCGTCTTTTTGAGGTCATAGATCTCGACCTCAAGCATGGACTTCAACTGCTTGTAATCATAAAGAAGGTCGAAAACCTTGTTTTTGATTCCCGCGTCACCGCTTTTGAAGCGTTCGAGCTGATTGAAGATGTGCGAGGAGGCGTAATAGTCGTATTCCTCGTCACCCCATGCCGCCGCTTCGATTTCAACGTGGAGATAACGCGTGAGGAAGTAATACATGAGGAAGAACTGCTTTGCCCCACTACGCTCCTTATAAAATTGCGGAATGGGAAGCTGCGTTTCCGTGGCGATTGCATCCGTTGCTCTGTCAACGGGTTCAAGGCACGCTTCTGCCGTCTCTGCAACGATCGTGAGCTTGTCCACATACGGGATGTAGCTCTCCGCCCCGCGTATCATCTCGTCCGTGATGATGAATTTCTCTCTGTTTGCCATAATCTCGGTATCTCCTTTTGGTTCCTTGATTTTGGGTTTATATCAATCCCCGCGTGGGGAAGGTTTTTCGATAGTAAAGGTTTTGTTCATAGCGGCGCATTTCCTCGGCGAGTTGGGTCCGCATTTCCTGCAGTCTTGCCGTGTCCGCATTCTCTTTGTTCGCCCTGTTCTGTTCGGAGAAGGACTTATCCTCCACCTTGCTCACATTCGAGAGCCAATCATTGTTGAAACGCGTCTGCCAAACGATCTGGAAGCAATACCCCAAGATGTTCATCTGCTCGGGAGTAAGCGTTTCGGCAAATGAGCCGTCTGTGTAGAAGTCCATGTCGAAGGTAGTGCCCTTCGGTATGGGGTTTTCGGACGTGGCGGTGAAAGTCACCGTGCCCGCCTCTTTGTCGTAGGTAACCCCGCTCGTGTTGAGCAAAATCACGTTGTCGAAGTCGTCCACCTCCCGCAGACGGCAGCAGAAAAGGTCGTGCCCCCTCCCGTTCTCGTCGAGCGTGAGGGTGAAGGTGTCCGTAATGTCCTCGGTGGTCGTGTATGTAAGACTGCCGAATACGGATTCCGTGAGCTTCGGATTCTCCGCCGTACCGACAAGGAAAAGTTGCATGTTTGCGGGCAAGGAGAAGAGCGGGATCGCCGCGCGGAGATAGCCCCACATGCGCCTCGCATAGAGCGGCTTATCTTCTACTGCGAGCGATTGCAGATTGATGTCATCCACATAGATGTCGCAGTATTCGGTTATGACTTTCAAAATCGGTGTCATCGTCTTGCCCCTTTTCTTTTTTTGCGAGCCGTTTATGGCGGCAGGGACTTTCGCCCCCGCCGCCAACGGCTTCAATCAGCCGACCAACGGACCAGACGTGGTAGTCGTGTTGGTAGTCGTTTCGGAAGCGGTATCTTTCCGATTCAGATTGATCAGGTTGACCGCCTTCTTGATAAGTTCGCTCCAATAGGTCTTATCGAAAGCAATGCCGTTTTCAACGCACATTTCTTTAATGTCGCCCAAGACGTCCTTCGATTTGAGTGAGCCACCCTTCGGGACGCTGGAATAAGCACCCTCTGCGTCAAAGACGAGTTGGAGAACCGTGGATGCGATTTCGGTAAACTTCTCGTCAACAGTAGCGGGATCTACTTTCGCCTTTTTCCCACGGATGTAGGAGAGGAGAGCCGTGACCGAGTAAGCAACCGTGACGACGCAAAACGCGACAATTACGAGAATTTCTTTCAATGTCATGATGATTTTTACAACCTCCATTTTTAGATGTTTGTGACTGTGCCATAGGGAAACGCCATGGCGGACGTCCCGATTTCCTCCGTGTCTTCCACTTCCGTGGACTCAACGGTTTCGGGTTTCTCGACGGGATCTTCGACCTCGTCGATGTAAGAGCCGAGCAGTTCGAGCTTCGCATTCTCTTCGGCGGAAAGTCCGTCGCCCTCGAGTTCTTTCGTGAAAGCGATGAACTTTTCCGTCTTTTCCTCGTCATAACCGTGGTTGGTGGCGTATTCGCGCGCATCCGCCTCGATTTCGGCGAGGTGTTCCCCTCTCTTCCCGATCAATTCCGCGTGATCGTGAAGGAGTTTTTCTTCGTTCACTTTCTGCATTTCTAATGCCCTCCTGATAATAGATTTGTAAGCCAATCGCGCGTCACGGGGATTGCAAACAGCACGATGAGGATCGCGCCAATAAGCAACACCCATTTGAGTGCCTT
>CANREM010000018.1 GCA_947629675.1 uncultured Clostridia bacterium | reverse complement strand
TCCTCCATGTCGGCGGTAAAGCCGACGTCCATGATGTCGGTGAAGTACTTGACGAGCATATCCGTGATGCGGTAGGCGACCTCGGTGGGCTTCATGTATTTGCCCTCTTTCTCCACATACTTGCGCTTGGTAAGCACGGAGATGATGGAGGCATACGTCGAGGGACGGCCTATCCCCTTGTCCTCCATCGCCTTGACGAGGGAGGCATCGGTATAGCGGATCGGGGGCTTGGTAAACTTCTGCTCCCCCGTGAGCTTGTTCGCGGTCAGTTCCTCCCCCTCTGCGAGGGCGGGCAAAAGCCCCTTCGCCTCATCCTCGTCCTCCTTGCGGTTGTCCGCATAGATGACGGTAAAGCCGGCGAACTTCATCGCCCGTCCGCTCGCCTTCAAGGTGTACTCCCCGTTCTCGATCTCGATCTGCATGGAATCGTACTGCGCCTCCGCCATCTGCGAGGCGATGAACCGCTCGTAGATGAGCTTATAGACGTTGTAGTGCTTCCTGTCGAGGAGCTTCTTGACGGATTCGGGGGTGCGGGATAGGTCGATGGGACGGATCGCCTCGTGCGCGTCCTGCGCGCCCTTCTTGGAGGCGTAATAGTTGGGCTTCTCGGGAAGATACTCGGGGCCGTATTTCTCCTTGATATAGTCGAGGGCGGCCTTCTGGGCGTCCGCCGAGACGCGGGTGCTGTCCGTACGGATGTAGGTGACGAATGCGACATGCCCCTCCCCTTCGAGGTCCATGCCCTCGTAGAGGTGCTGTGCCATGAGCATGGTCTCGGGAGCGGTCATGCCGAGCTTGTTGGAGACGTCCTGCTGCAGGGTGGAGGTCGTGAAGGGGGCGGGCGCATGCGACCTCGCCACCATTTTCTTCACGGATGCGACCCTGTATTTGCCCGCCTTGAGCGCGGCAAGGACGGCGTCCGCCTCCTCCTTGCAGGTCACCTTGATCTTCTTATCGTTCTTCTTCTCGAGGAGGGCGCGGAAGGGCGCGAACTCCTTGGACAGATCCTGCATCTCCGCGGCGATCGTCCAATATTCCTCGGGGACGAAGGCCGCGATCTCGCGCTCGCGCTCGACGACGAGGCGGAGGGCCACCGACTGCACCCTTCCCGCTGAGAGACCGTTCTGGATCTTGTTGTTGAGAAGGGGGGAGAGTTTATACCCCACGAGACGGTCGAGAACGCGCCTTGCCTGCTGGGCGTCCACCAAATTGATGTTGATCTTGCGGGGGTGCCGAAGGGCATTTTCCACCGCCTTCGGGGAGATCTCGTTGAACTCGATCCTGTTCTCCCCTTCCTCGGGAAGGCCGAGAACTGTCTGCAGATGCCATGAGATCGCCTCGCCCTCGCGGTCGGGGTCGGTCGCGAGATAGACGCGGGAGGCCTTCCTCGCCTCCTCCGTGAGACGTTTTATCGTCTCCTCCTTCCCGGGGGAGGTCACATAGCGCGGCTCGTAGCCGTGTTCCACCGAGACGCCGAGCTTCGTGGCCGGAAGGTCGCGGATGTGCCCGCCCGATGCGTCTACGCGGTATTTCCCTTTAAGATAACGGGAGATCGTCTTAGCCTTGCTCGGCGATTCGACAATGATAAGATCCATTCTTTACTCCTTGTGCCAAACGTTATTACGATATTTTTTTCAGCTGAACTGTGTGATTTTTTGTCTTATGCAATGCTTTTTACTTATTCGCTCGTAGAATTTGTTTTCCCAAAACAAATTTCACGAAACACTATACTTATTTCCACCGGATTTAACAGCTACACCCTTGATCTCCAAAGCGGACAAAACGGCGGAGGCCTCGTGGATGAGGAGATTCGCCCGTTTTGCGATCTCGGCGAGGTGCATCTCCCCGCTCTCGCGCAGGATCTCAAGCACCCGCTGTTCGCTGTCGTTGAGATCGACGGGGACGCTCTCGGAGGCGGCCATGCCGTAGACGGAGAGGATGTCCTCCGCGCCCGTCACAAGGAATGCCCCCTTCTTGATGAGGTCGTTGCACCCCTCGCCGCTCGCAACGCCGACGTTATAGGGGAAGGCAAAGACGTCCCGCCCATAGTCGAGGGCACAGTTCGCGGTGATGAGTGCCCCGCTCCGCGCCGCCGCAGAGAGGACGAGCACGCCCTCCGAAAGTCCCGCCAAAATGCGGTTGCGGGCATGGAAGGAATACTTTTTCGCCGCCTCGCCGAAGGGAAGTTCGGAAAGAAGCAATCCCGCCCTTTGGATGCGCGCCTTCACGGAGATGTGCGCCGCGGGGTAGCAGAGGTCCAGCCCGCAGGGAAGCACGGAGATGAGATCGCCCGAGGGAAGTGCCCCCTCGATGGCGGCAAGGTCCCCGCCCTCCGCAAGGCCCGTGACGACGGCGAACTTTTTGGAGATCTCCGAAGAGACCGCCTTCCCGAGCTTCTCCGCCCAAGGTGCGGTGATGCGGGAGCCGACGATGCAGAATTTCCTCTCGCCCAAAAGTTCCCTTCTCCCCTTTCCGTAGAGGACGAGGGGCGGAAGGGAGACCGCCTTGAGGGATTCTGGATAGTCCTCCGCAAGCAGTGTCACGGCGAACGCCTCCTGCTCCCCGAGATAGGCGATGAACTTGTCCGTCTCCTTCTCGCGCGCCGCGAAGTTCCCGCTGTACTTCTCCCTCCCGATGCCTGCGGCGGCAAAGAAGTCCTCCGCGCCCTCCATGAGGGCGGCGGGAGAGGGGGCTGCGCGAAGAAGCGCGACGCGTTCCCGATAGTCGGTACGGGTGCAGGCGCACAGCCAAAGGTACGCCCGTTCATCCTTGGAATATGCCATTTTCTTTAACCGATCTTTTCGAAGATGCGATAGGAGACTGCCTCAAACACATGCTTGGGCTGGATCTCCTCGGAGTAGTCGAGGTCGGCGATCGTGCGTGCGACTTTGACGATACGCGCCCGCGCACGGGCAGAGAGGTGCATCCTGTCGAAGGCAGAGCGCAAAATTTCGTCCCCCTCGCGGGTGAGTTTGCAATATTCGGCGATCTCCTTCTCCCCCATCTCGGCGTTCGTGAGGATGCCGCTCCCCTCGAAGCGGTTGCGTTGGATGGCGCGGGCCGCATCGACGCGCTGCTTGACGACCTCGGAGCTTTCCTGTTCCTCGTCGGAGGTGAGATCGTCGTACTCGATGTCGTCCACTTCCACCTGAAGGTCGATCCTGTCGAGGAGCGGCCCCGAGATCTTCTTGCGGTATCTTCTGATCTCCGCGGGCGTGCAGGAGCAGGTCCGCTTGGAGGAGCCGTAATTGCCGCAGGGGCAGGGGTTCATGCTCGCGCAGAGCATGAAGTTTGCGGGGAAGGTAAAGGTGCCGCCCGCGCGGGAGACGGTGATCTTCCCGTCCTCAAGGGGCTGGCGAAGTGCTTCCAATGTGGAACGCTTGTATTCGGGCAGCTCGTCCAGGAAGAGGACGCCGCCGTGTGCGAGCGAAATTTCGCCCGGATGGACGATCTTGTTGCCGCCGCCGCACATGGAGACGGTGGTCGCCGTGTGGTGCGGGGTGCGGAAAGGCCGTTCGGTGACGATGCCCTCCTCTCCCAGAACGCCCGCGACGGAGTGGATCTTGGTGATCTCGAGGGCCTCCTCGAAGGTGAGGTCGGGCATGATCGTGGGAAGGCAGCGGGCGAGCATCGTCTTGCCCGTTCCGGGAGGGCCGCTCATGAGGACGTTGTGTCCGCCTGCAACGGCGATCTCGAGGGCGCGCCTTGCCATCGGCTGGCCTTTGACAAATCTGAGATCTGCGGAACTCCTTGTCCCCGCATGCGGGACGAACATGGCGGTCTCGAGCGGTTCGATGACAGAGGTGCCGATGAGATGGTCTACGACCTCCGAGAGGGTCGCCGCGGGATAGATCTCAGCACCGCCCAAGAAGCGCGCTTCCTGCGCATTCCCCGCGGGGATGATGAAGCGGGTGAAGCCGTGGCCCTTCGCCGAGATGAGGATGGGGAGAAGCCCCGCAATGGGACGAAGATCCCCATTCAGGGCGAGTTCGCCCAAAAAGACGGTGTCCTTCACATTCGCGCCGAAGAGCTGTTCGCTCGCCTTGAGGAGGCTGATCGCCACCGCAAGGTCGAAGGAGGCACCCTCCTTCTTGATGTCCGCAGGCGCGAAGTTGATGGTGATGCGGTTCATGGGGAAGAGCAGCCCGCTGTTTTTGAGGGCGGAGCGCACGCGCTCCTTGCTCTCCTTGACCGCCGTATCGGGAAGGCCAACCATGTCGTAGGACGGGACGCCCTTGTTGACGTCCGTCTCCACTTCGACGGGCACCCCCTCCAACCCGTTCAAGGCGTAACAGATGATTTTCGCGATCATAATATCTTTCTCCTGAAGTGCTTTTTCTGATTTATCCGTCGTTCATGCGGAAAATTTATTTGAAGATCTTCGCGAGGATATTTGCGGGAAGCGGAATGCCGAGGTTGAACACGAGGAGCAGCCCGAACACTGCGACGAGCAACACAACGCCGACGATGCCGGCGATCTTGACACCCTTTGCCATTTTCCCCTCATACTTCCCGCCGAAGAGATCCGCGGCGAGTACAAAGGCAAACAGCCATGCAAGCAGGACAAAGACAAGCCCCGACTTCACACTCACGGCCGCAATGAGGGAAAGGCACAAAAGAACGAGCGGGATGAGGGTGCGGCGGAGGGCGATGCGCATTGTCCTGCCGTCCGCCTTATTCTTGACGAGCAGCACGAGACGGACGACGACAAAGACGAGGCCCGCAAGCGCGGCGAGCATGGCGACCCAGTTCACGCAGAAGCCGAGTACCGAGAATACCGTCCCCGTCGGAGAGGAGAAGTTCGCCTCGGAGCGGAAGAGGGTGTAGAAGAAGTTCCACGTCGTATCGCCCGCAAAGGCGTTGCTGCCCACAAAGCCGTTTGCGAACGTGTGCCATGCGAGGGCAAAGACGTTGAGCGAGGGCGAAGCGGGATCGTCGTAGAATTTGAGATAGGCGTAATAAGCGGGGATCATGCCGACGAGGGCGAAGAGGAACGCGCCCACAACAAGGCCGACGGCAAAGATGAGCGGCGCGGCGACCCGCTTGAAGCGATGATCGGAAAGCACTTTGGCGGCACGCTGTTCGCGCGTCTCCCTGACAGGGGCCTCCTCATCCGCAACACTTTGAAGCGCGGGAGCGTTTGCGGGCATGGGTGCCTCTTCCGGCTCCGCGACGATCTTTTCGAGCTGATGATCGCGGGACTTTTTCATGCGGAACATGCCGAGGACGAAGAGGGCGACGACGCCCGCCATGGGGATGATGAACGCGCCGTTCACGCAGATCGCGGCCGCCCCGAAAAGACCTGCCGCGAGGAGGGGCAGTGTGGAAAGCAGGGAGGCCTTCTTCATGCCCTTCGCATAGAAGCGGTGGACGAGGTCGAGGGCGCACGCAAAGAAGAAGATGCCGAGCATGAGGGGGGTCCCCACATGGGCAAGGGAGAGCGTGATGCCCGCCGTCGCAAAGAGCAGCGCGAACACGAAGCCCGCCTTCTCGCTCCTCAAAAGGCGCGTCACAAAGCGGGACAGCACGATGAGCGCGCCGAATGCCGCAAGCAGCGGGAAGAAGCGGACGCCGAAGGGCGAGAGGCCGAAGATGGCCGCGCCGAGGGCGATGAAATCCGTCCCGAATGCGCCGTAGACCCGATCGACATGATAGGTATCGACGGCGGCGGTCGCCTCGGGATCGGCGTTGGTCGCATAGGCGTTGCCGCGGCGCATCTCGGAGATGGTCATGAGGGTCGGGACCTCAGTGTTTGTAAAGCGCGAATAGGCGGTCGGCTCGAGCGAAGGGACGCTCTTCGGCTGTGCGTCGACGAGGGCCTGTGCGCGCTCAAGGGCGTGCGCGGGGAGTTCCTCGCCGTAAGCCGCATACACGACTTCGACGCCGGGGATGACCACCTTCTCTTTGACGTCCGCATTGTCCGTCTCGCGTTCGCCGATAAAGACGACTTCGTTCAAAAGGACGTTGCCGCCGCTCACAGTCAGTCCCCAATAGCGGGCGGAGGAGGACATGTTCCAGCTCCTTCCGTTGAGTGCGGAGGTGAAGGGCGCGGTGAAGCGATAGAATACATCCTTCGCCGTAGGCTCTTTGTAATCCTTGGGCGGGTTCCCCTTGTCGTCGAGGACGGGCGCGGGCGTATAGAAGTTCTCGAGCGTGCCGTCGAACTTATAGCTCGACGAGGTGTACCAATTGAGGTCGTTCACATTCGAAGAACTGCTCGTCGTACGCTGCAACGTGAGCGTGACGGGCGTCCCTGCCTCTTTGTAGATGACGGCGACGTTCACATACACGTCCACGATGCTCACCGTCGCGTCCGAATCGGGGAAGCTCGAAGGGAGACGGAAGATGACGGTGGGGTCGTTGTTCCCCTCGTGCCGCTTCACATCCTCAAGCTCGTAGGCCGCGCCCGCCGAATAAACGGAGCCGAGCGTGCCCAGCCCCACTGCGAGGAAGGCGAGGGCGACAAGGAAGAACGCAAGGAAGAATCCCTTAAATTTCTTGAAGAACGAGATTGCTTTTTTCATGTGTCTCTTTCCCTATTATAGAGTGATTTTCTCTATTCTAACCGATTGCGGCCGAATTGTAAACGAATTTTTCGGCATTTTTTCAAAATTCTTTGTTTCCCCCGAAAACACGCCGAAATTCCGCAAAAAAAGAAAACCGCCCCGACCTTGGGCAGTTTTCCTTTTGCTTACTTCTTTTCTTTGATCTTGGCGGCTTTCCCTGTACGCCCGCGAAGATAATAGAGCTTTGCGCGGCGCACCTTGCCCGCTCTCACCACGTTCACATACGCGATCTTGGGAGAATGCAGGGGGAAGCAACGTTCGACGCCGACCCCGAATGAAAGACGGCGGACGGTGAACGTCTCGCGGATGCCGCCGTTCTTCTTGGCGATGACGACGCCCTCGAAGTTCTGGATCCTCTCCTTGCCGCCTTCGATGATGCGGTAGCCCACCTTCACGGTGTCGCCGACGTTGAAGGAAGGAACACTCTCCTTCATGCCCTCGGCCTCGATCTGTTCGATGAGTCCCATTTGACTTTACCTCCATGTTTTACGCGGCGTTCGTGCTTTTTTGCAGAGGACCGCCCGAAGTCACTTATTCATTATAGAGGATAATTTTGCAAAAAGCAAGCTATTTTGCCCCGTTTTGAGAAAAAAGTTGGAGGAGAATAGAGAATGAAATTGAAGAGTGCGCTCCGCCTCCCCACCCCCCTCCCACGGAGGGGGAATAGAAGGGGTGGGGGATCCCCACCTCAGTCACGCAGAGCGTGACAGCTCCTCCCTTGGGAGGAGCTTTTTCGGACTGCGTATGAGGGGATGCTTCGAGGAATTTCTCGCGTGGACTTCGTAATTACATGGTCGGCTCAGCATGACGCGGGTTGACTCATCGGACTTCGTATGAATCCTTCGGGGACTTTCTCGCATGGACTGCGTAAAAGCCATTTCGGCTCAGGATGACGCGGGTACGACGACGTATTGCGCCACTTATACGCGATTCGTTTTATTCAAGCGGCACAAGCGGAGCGGGCATTCTCTCCTCGATCCCCCGCACTGCGGCGTAAGTGTCCCTTCTGATGAGCGTGCGGGAGATCTCCCGCTCCCCATCCGAGACGATGAGGAAACTCTCGCTCCTTATCCCCTTTTTCTCCTTTCTCAGCGTCCTGTTCGCCGTCCCCTCCACCACCTCCGCGGGAGGGGGTTGGATCTCGGAGAGGATGCGGCTCTCCACCCGGTAGCTCTTCCCGTCCGGCATGCCGAAAACAGAGAAGGTCACCTTTCCCCCCTCCGTCTTTGCGAGCAGATACACGGGATAGGGATAGGGATTGCAAAATTTCAGGTCGCTGTATTCGGAGACCATGGCGTCCTCGGAGGGGGAAACATAGCCGACGGAAAGGGAATGGGGATGGCTCTCCGTGACGCGAAGCCCCGCCCTGAGGGCGGCACCGAAGAGGGTGGTCGAGGCCTGACAGACGCCGCCGCCAACCCCCTGTACGAATTCCCCCTCGTAGATGACGGCCGCCTCCTCGAAGCCGTTCTCTTTCGTGCGCTTTCCCACCTTCCCGTTGAAGGAAAATTCCTCTTCGGGCAAGAGGGTCGTCCCCGAGACGCGCTCCCCCGCGAGGGCGATGTTGTGCGCGCGGGGCGCGTTTTCCTCATCGAAGGAGGTGGTAAAGGATGCCAGCGGCTGCGTCCGCTCTTTCAGCGTCTCCACGGTGACGGCGGGAGGCACCTCGCGGCAACAAAGGGTCACCCTCGTGCCGCCGTTTTTCAGGGCCTCCTGCGTGTCGCGGAGCAGTTTTTCATAGTCGCAGGAGATGCCGTTCTCCTCAGGGATGTAGCAAAACCCCTCGGCGGAAAAGGTCAGCTCGGCGGGGCGTCCCCCGCGGGCGTTTTCGGCACAGAGTGCGGCAAGCTCTTCCTCCATGTTGACGTATTCCCGCCGTACCATGACCGAGAGAGAGCTGTTACGTTTGGCATTTTTCAGCTGCTCCTCGAGGTCGTCGGAGTAGTCGAGCGAGACGGCGTGGTCCCCGCTCGGGCAGGAGATGACAAGGGGGTCTTGGGGAAGGGTCTTACGCACCCTCTCCGCCGCCGCGGAAAAGTTCATTCCCCCCACGTCGATGCCGTTCACTTTGACGCCGCGCCTGACCGTTCCGCCCGCGCATCCGCCCAAAAAAAAGCTCCCCGCAAGGAGGAGCGCGATGGTTTTCATGTATTTCATACGCTCCCGTCGAGCGAAAGGAGCCTCTCTTCCACCCCTTCGGCGTCAAACGGGGGATGGCCGATGCGCCGTCCCTCGCCGTCTGCATGGAAGTCCGAGCCGCCCGTCACGAAGAGACCGTACCGCGATGCAAAGGACAAGAACTCCTTCGACTCCTCTTCAGTATGCGTCGAATGGAAGCATTCTATGCCGTCGAGGCCACGGCATACAAGCTCCTCCATGAGGGCGTTGCGCGCGCCCGCATAGTTGATCTTCGTCCGCTCTCGCTCTGCCTTTGTGAAGGTATGGAATTTTTCGGACACATCCTGCGGCAGCACGAGGATCTGTGCGGGGTGGGCAAGCACGGCAAGGCCGCCCATCTCATGCACGATGCGCACCGCGTCCTGCGGCGTGGGGCGGCAGATGTCCGAATAGGCGGGCTTGTATGGGCCGAACACCTCGCGGTATAGCTCTCCTACGCCCATGTGCAGAATTTCGGCATAGACATGGACGATCTGCATGGTGTGCAGAGGGGTCTCCTTTCGGACATGGTATGCCTCGACGTCGTCGAGCGTGACATGGAAGCCGAAGTGCACGTTCGCCCTTTCGACGATCTCCACGGCGCGTTTTCTCGCCCCCACGACGCGATCTTTCAAGAATTTTTCGTATGCTTCCCCCGCTCTGCACCCAAAGCCGAGGACGTGCACCTTCGTCGCCCCGAGATAGGCGGAGATCTCCACCCCGCGGACAAAGTGCAGGCCGACCCCTTTCGCGGCGGCCGCGGCCTCCTCCTGCCCCGCAAGGGTGTCGTGATCGGTAAGGGAAAAGAGAGAAAGCCCCCCCGCCTTTGCGCGGCGGGCAAGCTCAGCGGGGGGATACGCCCCGTCCGAGCATATGGAATGCATGTGAAGATCTGCTCTCACTGTATGATTCTTCCTTCGCTGATCCTGATTTTTTTACACTCCGCGCCGTAGAGGACGCGCTCTGCATGCGTGCAGGTCAGAATGCACTGTACGTCCCTGACGCGGGAGAGAAGTTTCTTCCTCCTCGGGAGATCCAGCTCGCTCATCACGTCGTCGAGGATGAGGACGGGCGGCTCCCCCGAGAGGGTGCGGAAGATCTCCACCTCGGCGAGCTTCATGGAGAGGGCCGCCGTGCGCGCCTGCCCCTGCGAAGAAAATCCGCGGGCGTCCGCGCCGCCGATGGAAATTTTGACGTCATCGCGATGCGGACCTACCGAGGTGAACCCGAGGCGGATATCCCGCTCATAGCAGGAGGCAAGCTCGCGTTGAAGTTTTTTCGCGATGTCCCCCTCCTCCCCTTTGTATTCCTTGTCCAAGGAGAGGGCGAGTTTTTCCGCCCCGTCCGTGAGATAGGCGTGCGTGTCCGCGGCGATCGAGGACAGTTGTTGCAAATATTCCTGCCGTTTTTTGATGATGCGGGCGGCGCAGAGGGAGAGCTGTTCGTCCCAGACGGGGAGGGTGTCGAGGATGAGGGTCGCGTCCCTGTTTTTCAGAAGGTCGTTCCGCTGTTCGAGGATGCGGCCGAACCGAAGAAGAGCCTGCGCGTACTCTTTGGAGGTCTGCGAGATGGAGAGGTTGAGAAATCTTCTCCGCTCGTCGGGGCCGTCCTGTATGAGGCGCAGCTCCCCGGGGGAGAAAAAGACGCTCTTCATGTTCCCGATGAAGTCCACCGAGCGGCTGACCTTGTTCCCGTTGAGATACAGCTCCCGCTTGTTTTCAAAGATGATCGCCTCCAAAAGGACGCGCCCGAAGCGGGTCTGTGCCTCCGCGGAAATCTGCGCCCGTTCCTCTCCCATCCGGATGAGCTGCCGATCGTGGCGGATGCGAAGAGACGCCCCCGTGCAGAGATAGAACACCGCCTCGACGCAGTTCGTCTTGCCCTGTGCGTTTCTGCCCGTGAGGATATTGAGACCGTCGTCGAAGACGAAGGTCTCATCCTCATAATTTCTGAAATTTTTCAGCGTCAATTTTTTTACGACCATTTCGGCAAAAACACTTTCTTTTCGGAGGATTTTGTATTATAATAAGTTATACACACCGAAAGGCGGGCGCGCAGGAGGTCTTCCGTCCGCAAGAGTATTATAGCAAATTTCAGGAAAAACACAAAGCGTTTGAGGGGAAAAATATGGCCGAAAAGACACAATTTGAAGTTCTGTGGGAAAAAGTCAAAGAGCGGGCGCGTCCCCTCATCAACCCCGTCTCCTTCGATACGTTCATCGAGGGACTTGTCCCCGTGGACGTCATCAACAAGAAGTTGGTCCTGAAGGCCCTCACCGAGACGGGCGCGAACACCATCACGAAGAGCCATCTTCCCCAGCTCCGCGAGGCGGCCATTGCCGCAAATATCGGGCTTTCGGACATCGTCCTCGTCGTGGACGGGAGCGACACCTACGCCATGAGCGAGACGCCCGACGCCATGGAGGAGGTCTCCGTCCAGACGGACAAGCGGTTCACCTTCGACTCCTTCGTCGTGGGCGCGTCAAACAAACTCGTCTATGCAGCGGCCAAATCTGTTGCGACCGCCCCCGGGGAGAACTTCAACCCCCTCTACATCTACGGCGGGAGCGGCCTCGGAAAGACGCACCTTCTGCAGGCCATCGCCAATGAACTCGCCGAGAAGAAGCCCTCCCTCAAGGTCCTCTATACGACGAGCGAACGCTTTTTGAACGAATACGTCGACAGCATCGTCTACTCCAAGTCGGGCGAAGGGAGGGAGGCGAACGCGAGATTCCGCAACCGCTACCGCAACGTGGACGTCCTCCTCATCGACGACATCCAGAGCTGGGCGGGCAAGCGCGGCGTGCAGGAGGAATTTTTCAATACCTTCAACGAACTCTTCTCGCAGAACAAGCAGATCGTCATCTCCTCCGACTGCCCCGCAAAGGAACTCACGACGCTCGAAGAACGCCTCCGCACCCGCTTCGAAGGGGGGCTTATCGCCGACATCCAGCCGCCCGACATCGAGACGAAGATCGCGATCTTGAAGCGCAAAGCCCTCGAGAAAAAGTATATCATTCCCGATGACGTGCTTGCCTTTCTCGTGCAGAATTCGGACAACAATGTGCGCACCTTGGAGGGAAGGCTCAACACCGTCATCTTTGCGAGCAAGCTCCACGAGGAGCCGATCTCTTTGAAACTTGCGGCGACCGCCCTGCAGGAATCCATCACGGCGGCAGAACCAGAGGACATCACGGCGGAGACGATCATCCGCGCGACGTGCGGCTACTTCAAGGTGAAAAAGGAGGACCTCTGCGGCAAGAGCAAGCGGCAGGAACTCGTGCGGGCGCGGCAGATCTGCACCTATCTCATGTGCGACATGCTCACCCTCCCCCTCGTCTCCATCGGAAAGGAAATGGGCGGAAGAGACCATGCGACGGTCATCTATTCGCGGGATAAGGTGGAGGAACTCATGCGCGTGAACGACACCATTCTGAAGGAAGTGAACGACATCCGGAGCGTCGTTCTCAAACAATAAAACCCGCCCTGTCCGCCCGCAACGGGCAGGCGGGGCATTCTTTTTGAAATATGCAGACTTTTTTCGAAGGGGCATGCGACGCTGTCGTCATCGGCGCAGGGCATGCGGGCGCGGAGGCCGCACTCGCCCTTGCGCGGACGGGACTTGAGACCGTCGTTCTGACCCTCAACCTCGACAGTATCGGCTTCATGCCCTGCAACCCCTCCGTCGGCGGCACCGCGAAGGGGCATTTGGTGCGCGAGATCGACGCCCTCGGCGGGGAAATGGGGCTGTGCGCCGACAGGTGCGCCCTTCAGTACCGCATGCTCAACGAGGGCAAGGGCGCGGCGGTGCAGTCCCTCCGCGCACAGGTAGATAAAAACCGCTATCACACCGAGATGAAACGCGTCTTTGAACACACCCCGGGCCTTCGCATCGTGCAGGGCGAGGCGGCCGAGATCTTAACGGAAAAGGGAAAGGTCACGGGCGTTCGCACCTCCTACGGGGGGATATTTTCCTGCCGCGCGGTCGTCGTCGCGACGGGCGTCTATCTCGGGGCGCGCACGATCACGGGCACCCATGTCCGCGATGCAGGCCCCAACGGCTTCGAACGCGCCACCCTTCTCACCCAAAATCTTGCCGATCTCGGCCTTCGCATAAGAAGGTTCAAGACGGGCACCCCCGCCCGCCTCGACGGACGCACGGTGGACTTTGCCGCCCTCCCCGTCCAGCCGGGGGAGGAGGTGTTCCCCTTCTCCTTCATGAATGAGAAACTGCCCGAGAGCCAGATCCCCTGCCACCTCGCCTACACCAATCAAAAGACACACGAGATCATTCTCGAAAACCTCGACCGCGCCCCCCTCTACAACGGACAGATCTCCTCGGCGGGGCCGCGCTATTGTCCCTCCATCGAGACGAAGGTGGTGCGTTTTTCGGACAAGCAGCGGCACCAGCTCTTTCTGGAACCTGAGGGGGCGGACACGACGGAGGTGTATGTGCAAGGGCTTTCCACCTCCCTCCCCCACGACCTGCAAAAGGAGGTCTACCGCTCGGTAAAGGGGCTGGAAAAGTGCGAGATCATGCGCTATGCCTACGCCATCGAGTACGACTGCATCGACTCCCTCGACCTTCTGCCCACCCTCGAATACAAGCGGGTGGAGGGGCTGTATCTTGCGGGACAGATCAACGGGACGAGCGGCTACGAAGAGGCCGCCGCGCAGGGCCTCATGGCGGGGCTGAACGCTTCCTTGAAGCTTCGCGGCCTTCCCCCGCTCGTGCTTCGGCGGGACCAGGCGTATATCGGCGTCCTCATCGACGACCTCGTGACGAAGGGCACCGAGGAGCCATACCGCATGATGACCTCGCGGGCGGAGTTCCGCCTCTCCCTCCGGCAGGATAACGCGGACGAGCGGCTCACGGAAATTGGCTACAGGGCGGGCCTTGCGACAAGGGAGCGGTATGAGCGGTTTCTCGCGCGGAAGAGGAAAAAGGAGGATACCATGTCCGCACTCGGGGCGCGCGCAGAGCAAAAGACGGCCGACGCGCTCGTGCAAAAATACGGCTACTCCCCCCTCACTTCCTCCGTGACTTTTTGCGACCTTCTCCGCCGCGGCATTCCCTTGAGGGAGATCTGCGAGAATTTCCACATCCTCGAAGATGTGCCGCGCGACGTCCTTCTCGCCTGCGAGACGGAAGTAAAGTATGCGGGGTACTTAAAACGCAGCGAGGAGGAGATCGAGAAGGCGAAGCGGATGGAGGAAAAGCCGCTCCCGCCCGACATCGACTACGGGAAGATCACGGGGCTTCGGCTGGAGGCAAGGGAAAAGCTCGGCCGCATCCGCCCCCTGAATTTCGGGCAGGCGGCGCGCATCTCGGGCGTCTCCCCCGCCGACATCGCCGTCCTCATGATCTATTTGAGTTTGAAAAAGTGAAAATAAAATAAGGTGATGCTTCGACACGCGCGTGCCGCGCGGCTCAGCATGACGTAATTGGAAACAACCGATGCTTCTTTTCGTCATTCCGAGCTTGTCGAGGAATCGCCTTTTTTTGTGGTAAGCGTCATTCTGGGGCAAAGCCGAAGAATCCCGAATTACGAAGTCCGATAATAAGGCGATGCTTCGACTACGCTCAGCATGACGTAATTAGAATGTATTGTTGTTTGTCAAAGTCCATGTTTTCATCCTCGGGATCCTTCGGGGATAGACCCCTCGGGATGACATCGTATGACAGCTCAGGATGACGCGATGACCTGCGTCCCGTCGGAGCAAATCACGGTGCACCCCGTGTAGGGGTTCCAGGAAGTGCCCTTTTGGATATTCTCCCATGCGGCAGAAGTGCCCTGATATCGGATGTCTTTCAGGTTTTCGCATCTGTAAAATGCGTGCCCTCCGATCGAGGTCACATTGGTGCCGACGGTCACGCTTTCGAGGCTTTCGAACCATTCAAACGCACTCTCCCCGATCGAGGTCACACTGCTCGGGATGGTTACGCTTCTCACCCCGTTGCAATCAACGAACGCATGCGCCTTGATCTCCGATACGCCGTTTGGGATCACGAGGTCGGTGATCTCTTTCCCTTTGACAAACAGGTGCGCGCTATAATAGAGTGGGTTGGAATAATTGTCGGCAAAGGTTATTTTGCACCACGCCGCAAGGTCGTCGATCATGACCTTTTCGAGCGTATTGCAATAGGAAAACACGCTTGGCCCGATAAACTCCAAACTTTCGGGAATGACAATGGCTTTCAGGTTCGGGCAGCCCGAATATTTGTTGTCGAGATATACCCCCATAAACGCGCCCTGTGCGATGACCCGCGTTCCCTTCTTTATTTTGTACTCGCCCGAAAGGGTGTCTCTCGCCTGCATGAGAATGTCCTCGATATAAAAGACGTCGCCGTCCCAATTTTTCTCGTCTGCAAAGTAGGCGGTGCCATCGAATGCCGCATCGTTGATCGAAATCACGCTTCCGGGAAGGCTGATCTTTGCAAGCGCACTGCACCCATAAAAGGCGCGAAGGTCGATCGCAGTCACGCCGTTCGGAATGACGACGCTCTCGATTTCGGCATTGCCGGAGAAGGCATAGGACGAAATCGCCGTCACCGCCTTTCCATTATAATAGGCGGGAATGACAAGCTCGGTGACGCCCTCCGCCGTACCCATGCCCGTGACAGAGTAGGTATTATCCTCTGCAAGCTCATATTTGAGGCCCTCGGTGAAGTTTAGATGCTCCCCGCAGACCGTGCAGTCGTTTTTGTTCGTTATAGATATGCTCGTGGGAATTTTCGCCGCCGTTTTCGCCGCCGGTTTTATTCACGCTGCAAGCCGCGAACGAAACAGCAAGCCCTGCCCCAAGAAAGGAGGCAACGATCGCCAAGAAAAACTTTCTCATATCTTTCTCCCGAGTTGTGGTTTTATATTATTATAAGATAGCGTCTGGTATTTGTCAAGGATGACGCGGTTCAACCATCGGACTGCGTATGGGGGGATGCTTCGGGGAATTTCTCGCATGGACTGCGTATTGTTTTGATCGGGGCAGCATGACGCGGTTATGCAGACACCCCTTCCGTCACGGCAAAGCCGTGACACCCACCCCTCAAGGGGTGGGCAAGCCCTCATTCCGAGCGAAGCGAGGGAATCCCTATGTAAGCAATAAGGCCTCATGAATCTGTAGGGGTCTCCTCCGCCGCGATAGTGTCGTACTTCGCCTTCGGCTCGTGCGCCGCTATCGCGGCGTCGAGATGAGGAAGAAAAAAGCGACCTCGGACTGATTACCCTAAGCGGACAAGGAGGGAGGCGAGTTCGCCTTCGTAGAGGCCGAGGGAATACAAAAAGTCGGCGGCGTCCTTCTTGCCCTGCAGAAGGGAAAAAAGAAGGTTCATGATCTTCCTCCCCTCTCCGCCGAGAAGGGCGATACCATGTCCGCGAATGATGGTGCGATAGATCATGTCATCCTCGGACATGGGTGCCTCGAACACCGTATGAAAGCCGTAGAGGGCAAGCTCCCCTTTGTCCGCTTTTTCCTCCGAATAGATGACGCGCGAAAAGCGGGTATAATGGCGGTCGTCGTAGCGCACGCCGCCGAATTCCACAAAGGATGCCCCGCCCACAGAGAGCTTCCTCGCGCCCATTTTGGCGGCAACGCGCTTGATGAGGCGCACATCGTAGGGGGCGTCCTCCTCTTCGGCGGAAATGAGCCGTTCCACCCGCGCCTTCTGCAGGCGGTCGTGGACGCCGACGGGGGCGAGGACCTCCTCGTTTTCCTTCAAGGGAAGATCGGAAAGGTACCAATACACCCTGTCTTTGATGTTTTCATCCTCGCAAAAGCGGAGGGCGGCAAAATCGTATTTCATAAGTATAGAGACATTATACTATAAAATCTCCCAAAAAACAATTGACTTTTGAAAAAGGTCGGCCTATAATGAGGGTACAATTTTATTTGATTTATCCGTCGTGGGTGCCGAAAGGCTGAGATGATACCATTGGAATCGGGCAAGGCAATGCTTGCACGAAAGAACGGGATCCGGAACTTTTTTCGCCTGCGCAATTTTGCAGGCGTTTTTTATGCTCCGAGGACGGATAAAGGAGGTTTTTTATGTTACAAGTTTCCCTGCTTTCGGCATATACGGGCACCATCCCGAACGCCGAGGGCGATGTGGAGAGCTATCTCTATCCCGACGTATGGACGTCGTTTGCAAAGAGCGGGCTTTCCTCTGTCTTTTTGTGGTGCTTCGTGGCGTTTGTCGCCCTCCTCATCGTCGTGGGCGCGTTCGTCATGTGGAAGAGGCGGGAGGGCATGAAGAGCTACCTCACCGTCGCCGTCGCGCTCGCCGTCGGGTTCGCGCTCGCCGTCATCATCACGATGTTCTCCCTCGAGATCATGGAGATGCGGGAGGAAGGCGTCATCTACGACCTCGTCCTCTATCCCGCCGTCGTACTCGGCGCGTGCGTCATCCTCTCTGCGGCGGCATCGTATATCTGCTATTTGTTCGGGGAAAAGGCATTCCGCATCGGGAAGATCGTCTCCCTCTCCGTGACGGGAGCGGCACTCATCGCCATGCTCGTCTGTCTCGGCGTCTATGGCGCAGGGCAGGATAGCGGCATCACAGCCCTTGATAACGCCTTGCTCTACGTCTCCGCCGCCCTCCTCTGCGGACTGCTCGCCTTCTTTGCCTTCTTCTTCGGGCGCAAGGACAAGACGGGATTCGACTCGAAATCCATCTCCTATGCAGCCGTGTGCATCGCCATGAGCTTCGCCCTCTCCTACATCCGCATCTTCCACCTGCCCCAAGGCGGTTCGGTCACCATCGCCTCTCTGCTTCCCCTCATGATCTACGCCTATATGTTCGGCGTAAAGAAGGGCATCTTCGCGGGCATGATCTACGGCATCCTGCAGGCCGTGCAGGATCCTTATCCTTGGCTCATCCACCCCGCACAGTTCCTCCTCGACTACCCCATCGCATTTGCGTGCATCGGCGTTGCGGGACTGTTCGCAAACGTCAAGAAGCTCGACAGACTTCCGCAGATCCAATTTGCTCTCGGCGCGATCGTGGCGAGCGCGCTGCGCTTTGTCTCCCACGTCCTCTCGGGCGTGTTTGCCTTTGCCGACCTCACGGGCGACCCCGCAGGCGCATGGGCGTACAGCCTCGGCTATAACTCCTTCGTGTTCGTCGACATCGCGATCGTTGTAGGCGTCGGCATCATCGTATTCTCCTCTCCCGCCATTGTGAAGATGGTGCGCAAATTCCGCCCCGCCGAAAAGAAGGCAGCAGCGGAAACGGAAAACGAGGGTACCATGTCCGAAGAGAAATAGTTTGAAAGCAAAAAATCGCCGCCCCGAGGCACGACCTCGGGGCGGCTTTATGATACTTTTACAGTGCTTTTTTACACGAATTGCAACACGTCTACGACGATCGCGAAGGCGAAAAGGAACACGATGCCGACTGCGTGGATGATGGCCTCCACCTTGCGGCTGATCGGCTTCTTTCTGATCCATTCGATGATGGTGAACACGATCTTGCTGCCGTCGAGGGCGGGGATGGGCATGAGGTTGACGACGGCAAGATTGACGCCGATGAAGGCCGCCATCTCCAAGAATCCGCGGAATCCGTTTGCCGCGACGACCTTCGAAGTGGTGGAGATGGTCGTCGCAGGGCCGCCGAGCGACTTGATGCCGATCTTGCCCGTGAAGAGTTCGCCGATGACACGGAAGATGCTCCCCGAGATCTTGAAGGAATACATGAAGGAGCGGCCGAGGGTATCGGAAAAGCCGAAGCGGTGATAGGTGGTCCCGATCATGTAGTAGCCCACCTCTCCCCGCTCTTCGATGTCGATGCCGAGGGCGGGCCAGACAGTGTGATAGTCGCTGCTGTTTCTCACCTTCACATCGCTTCGGAGCATGACCTCCGCCGTCTGCCTTTGATAGGAGCCGTCCTCCTGTTTCCTCAGGAGGCCGAACTTCACGATCGTCCCCTCTTTCTTCCCGTTGAGGCCGTAGTAGAGATCGGCGGGAACATAGATGCCCTTTCCGTTGACGGAGAGGAGAATATCGTCCGCCTGCAGAGAATACTCGGCGGGATACTCCTCCACGGCCTTCGTGCCGCCCACCTTGATGAGGCTCTGGCCGTAGCTCGCAAGGAGAATGAGGATGAGAACGAGAGCCAAAAGGTAGTTCATGAACGCGCCCGCAAGCAGCACCAGAATGCGCTGCCACGGCTTCTTGTGGGTGAACAGCCCGCTCGTATCCTTCTTTTCGGACGGGGAGGGGGCGGTCTCTGCACCCTCCCGCGAAGATGCTTCGCTGTCTTTTATGCCCTCATCCGGGGCGGCTTCGGGGGCAAGTTCGGGCAAAGGCTCCGTTATCTCCTCCCCTTCGGTGCGCGCCTGCGCCTCTTCGGGTACGGGCGTCAGAAGGATGGTCTCCTCCGTCCTCTGCTCCCCTTCCTTTATCTCGGCAAAAGGCTCCTCGGAGGGGGCATCCTCGGACATGGTACCCTCATCTTTCTTTTTGCGCCTCTTTTTCGGCTTCTTTTTCCGCTCCTCCTCGAGTTCGTCCTCCCCCGCAAATGCACAATATCCGCCGAGGGGAATGAGGCGGAGGGCGAAGATCTCGTCCGACTTCTTCCGCTTCTTCTTGAAGATCGCGGGGCCGAAGCCGATCGAGAATTCGTCGATCTTGAACTTTAAGATCTTGCCCACGACGTAGTGCCCGAATTCGTGGATGGTGATCATGATGAGAAGGATGAGGATGGCGAGGAGGACGGAACCGATCGTCCCCCACACGCTTAAAAGATTATTTGCCATAGATCAACGCCCGAGCGGCCCTCCGCGCCATGCCGTCCGCCTCCTCAAGGGCGGAGAGAGAGGCCGCCTTGCCTTGCGGGAGGTCGCAGAGGACTTCCTCGATAGTTTCGGCGATCCGCGGGAATGTTATGTGACCTTGCAAAAAAGCGGAGACCGCGCACTCCGCCGCCCCGTTGAGGAGGGTGGGAGCCGTTCCGCCCGCCCTTCCCGCCTTGAGGGCGAGGTCGAAGCAGGGGAATTTCTCCCGCGGGAGCGGCAAAAAGTGTAGCGCGGCGAGTTTGGAAAAGTCCAGCGCGGGCATGCAGGGAAGCCTTTCGGGATAGGTGAGCGCGAGCTGGATGGGAAGCTTCATGTCGGGGAAACCGAGCTGGGCGACGGACGCACCGTCCGCAAAGGTGACAATGGAATGCACGATGCTCTCGGGATGCACGACCGCCTCGATCTGATCGAAGTCCGCGCCGAAGAGCCACTTCGCCTCGATGACCTCATACCCCTTGTTGAGGAGGGTCGCGCTGTCCACGGTGACCTTTTTGCCCATCTTCCACGTGGGGTGCGAAAGGGCCATTTCGGGCGTCACGCGGGCAAGCTTTTCTATGCCGAAATGCAGGAAGGGGCCGCCGCTCGCGGTGAGGATGAGTTTTTCGAACCTGGCGTGGCGGTCAAAGCCGAGTGCCTGAAAGATGGCGGAATGCTCGCTGTCGACAGGGACGATCTCGACGCCCCGCTTCTTTGCCGCCTGTATGACGATCTCACCGCCGCAGACGAGGGATTCCTTATTGGCGAGAAGGACGCGTTTTCCCGCCTCGATCGCAGACATGGTATAGCGAAGGCCCGCGAAGCCCCCTACCGCGATGAAGGCGACGTCGCAATCTTCGAAGAGTTCTTCATGCGAAAAATTCTCCTCGTTCGCACAATGGGCGACGCGGGGAGAGAAGCGTTTTTTGAGCGCGGCAAGGTCCTCCGCGTCCGAGCCGCAGACGAGGGCGGTGATGCGGAAGAGATCGGGATAGCGTTCCACGACGTCGAGCGTCTGCCGCCCGATGCTTCCCGTGCAACCGATGAGGGCGATGTTTGTCATATCCACCTCACAGTAAAAATCAGCCCGCCTGCACCGGCGGGCGTTTCTATTGTATGCAACTCAGCCGAACAACATGAGTTTTGCGACGAGGGCAATACAGACGATCAGCCCCGCGTAGAGGGAAGAGTCTATACGGTCGAGAACGCCCCCGTGCCCGGGCAGGATCTTGCCCATATCCTTGATGCCGAGTTTGCGCTTGATCGCGCTCTCGACGAGGTCGCCGAACTGCGAGAATGCCGCCGTCAGAATGCCCAGTGCAATGAAGAAGATGAGGTTGACGGCATCGGGCGTGATCCGGCGGATCTCCTGCGGGAAGATGCCCGTTTGCCCGAGTTTCATTAGCCCGTAATAGATGAAGAACACGCCGATCGCGCCGACGGCCCCGCCCAAGAGACCGCCGAAGCCGCCGATGATGGTCTTCTTCGGGGAGATGTTGGGGGCCATCTTCGCGGGCAACTTCTTTCCGAGAAGTTTCCCGAAGAAGAAGGCGAACACGTCCGCAAAGGGAGCGACGACAAAGACGATCATGATCGCGAGTTCGGAGTAAAATTCCAAATGATTGCAGATGGTGATGACGAGGAGGAAGACCGCGGGGTAAGCGTAGCAGAGGAGCGCGTAGCCCGTCGACTCCAGCGTCACATGCCTGTGCGCAAAGACGAGAAGGGAGGCGAGGACCGCGATGCCGGCGATGAGGAAGATGAAAGTGATGTGCATGGAGTAGTTCCTGCCCACCGCCTCGGTGATGTCCTGCCCGGGAAGGCCGATGCCGAGCACTTCGGAATAGTAATAGTCGCTCACGGCGTACGCAAGGATGGTCCCGAGGGCGAAGATGAGAATGAGGACCTTCTGCGAAATGTGAAGTTTATCCTTGAAAGCGCGGATCATCTCCCCCGTGCCGAAGAAGGCAAAGATGAGGATGAGCGCGTCGAAGAACAGCTCATTCACGAAGATCTTGAGGAGGAAAAACCCGACAAGAAGGAGGGCGTAAATTGCGCCCGTGATCATGCGAAGTTTGAGATTTTTCCGCTCCGATTGCTGTTTTTGGGGGACGCCGTCCCCCGTGCCGTTTGTTTTCGTGTCGTCCATGTTATTTTCTCAATTTGCCGAATCTTCTGTCCCGCGTGCGATAGTCCCGAATGGCCTCGTCGAAGTCCTCGTCCGAGAACGCGGGGAACATCTTCTCCGAAAACCAAAGTTCGGCGTATGCCGCTTCAAAGAGTAAAAAGTTGGAGAGCCTCATCTCCCCGCCCGTGCGGATAAGGAGGTCCATCGCGGACATGCCCCCCGTCGAGAGCTTCTCTGCGAAACTTTCGAGGGTCTGCGGCTTCCCTTCCGAGACCGCCTTGTTGCAGGCGGCGACGATGTCCTGCTGCCCGCCATAGCCGATGGCAAAGGTCAGAAGTGCCCGCTCTCCCCCCTTCGTCTTTTCCTCCGCTTCCGCGATGAGGCGGGCGATGTCGGCGGGGATGAGCGTCCTGTCCCCGATGACGCGAAGGCGGATGCCCTTCTCGCAAAGGGGGGTTATATGCTGCGTAAAATACAGGCGGAAGAGATCGAACAGCCCGTCAAGCTCCTCCTTGGGACGGCTCAGATTTTCGGTGGAGAGGGCGAAGAGCGTCAGCTCCTTGATCCCCGTATCGAAGGCGTGTTCGATGAGGGAGAGCATGCGCTTCATGCCCGCCCTATGGCCCGCAAGACGGGGAAGAAGGCGTCTTTTCGCCCACCTGCCGTTCCCGTCCATGATGATGCCGACGTGATACGGGGCACCCATGTCCGAAGTCGCCATCAAATTGTGAGAAGCTCCTTCTCCTTGGCGGCGACGATCTTCTCGATCTCGGTGATGCACTTTGCGATCGCATCTTCGACGTCGATCTCCGCATTCTTGGCCTCGTCCTCGGAGATCTCCTTGTTCGTCTTCATCTTCTTTAAGGTCTCCATGGCGTCGCGGCGGTTGTTGCGCGCGGCCACCTTGGTGTCCTCGCCCATCCTCTTGACCTGTTTGACGAGGTCGCGGCGGCGTTCTTCGGTGAGTTCGGGAAAGACGAGGCGGATGACCGTGCCGTCGTTGGAGGGCGTGATGCCGACGTTGGAGGCGAGGATGGCCTTCTCGACCGCCTTCAGAAGGGACTTATCCCACGGGCTGATGACAAGGCAGCGCGCATCCGAGACGGCGATGTTGCCGAGCTGGTTTAGGGGGGTCATCATGCCGTATGCCTCCACCTGCACCTTGTCGAGGATGTGCGGGTTGGCTCTGCCCGCGCGGATGGCGGCAAAGTTTTCTTTGAGGACGGACACCGTCTTTTCGAGTTTGTCGTCGAGGGTGAGGAAGATCTCTTCCACTTTTTCGTTATCTGACATATGCTTTCTCCTTTTCCCTTATCTAAATTTTTTATTCGTTGGAAATGAGGGTGCCGAGATGTTCGCCGCAGACGGCACGGAGGATGGAATCCTGCTCCTTGAGCGCGAAGGCTAAAACGGGGATGTCGTTCTCCATGCACATGGTCGCGGCCGTCGCGTCCATCGCCTTGAGGCCGCCCGAGACGATCTCGCGGAAGGTGAGCCTCTCGTACTTTTTGGCATCCGGATTCGTGCGGGGGTCGCCGTCGTAGATGCCGTCCACGTTCTTCGCCATGAGGATGATGTCTGCCCCGATCTCGCATGCGCGCTGCACCGCGGCCGTGTCCGTCGAACAGTAAGGGTTGCCCGTGCCGCATGCGATGATGACGATGCGCCCCTCTTCGAAGTGGTGAAGGGCCTTGCGGAGGATGTATGGCTCGGCGACGGAGATCATGTTGAGGGCGGTCTGCACGCGGGTGGGAATGCCGCGCCGCTCGATGGCGTCCATCATGGCGAGGGAATTCATCACCGTTGCGAGCATGCCCATCTGGTCGGCGGTGGTGCGATCCATCTTGGTGCCCTGCCTGCCACGCCAGAAGTTCCCCCCGCCGATGACGAGGGCGATGTCCACGCCCATCTCATGCACCTTGACGAGCTGATCGACGACGCCGCTTATCACCTGTTCGTTGAGGCCGAACCTCTCTTCGCCCGCAAGAGCCTCGCCCGAGAGCTTCAAAACGATCCTCTTATACTTCGGAGCCATGTTGATCCCCCTATTATATTTTTTTCAGTATACCATAGATATGCAAAAAATGCAAGACTTTCCGAAAGAAAGAATGAAGAATGAAGAATGAAGAATGGGAAGCCTTCCCCCCCCTCGGGGGGAAGGTGTCGCCTTCGGCGACGGATGAGGGGCACTCGTCGCCCCTGCAAAGGGGAGATGTCGCTTCAGCGACAGAGGGGTTAACCCTTTCCCCCGCCAAAGGCGGGTACTTTCCCTTTCAGGGACAGCAAGAATGCGGCGATGCTTCGACACGCGCGTGCCGCGCGGCTCAGCATGACGGAATTAGAAGCCCAACCCTCATCAGTCACGCAATGCGTGACAGCTTCCCCCTTCGTAAGGGGGAAGCCTTCGGCTCAGAATGACGCGATTGTCCTCCCTCGGCGGGGGGAAGAGAACGCGCCCGAAGGCGAAGCCTTCGGGCGCGCATTGTCGTACTTTGTCGTTCAATGTCGTTCAATGTCGTTCAATGTTATTTCTTGCCGAACACTGTCGGACATTGTTGCGCAATGTGTTCTTTTGCGCATGGTCGCTTTGCTCGGTTTACGTCTGCTGCTTACTCCGCTGCCGCCGGGGTCACAGTGACGGTAATCTCAGCTTCGGTGTAGTCATCTTCGGCTACGTTGGTGCCCCATTTGACGCCTGTGATGGTGACCTTGTACGTCGTGCCGTCCTCGGCTGTGAACTCCCAATAGTAACCGCCGTTGTCGTCGCTTACTGCATCGGTTTCAGATCCAATTGGCTCTTTCCCACTACCGGTATCATTGTAAAATTTAGCTGTACGTCCCGTGTTGTCCTCTGACGTATCCTCGAACGAGAGAACATAGTTGCCGTCTTCTGTGGTGATTTCAAGTTCGTAAATTACTTTACCGATCGTGACGCCATCAGTTTGGTCTATATACATCGAATACGTATACGGACCTACTACTTGTATTGCACTGATCATGTTGTCCTGTCCCTGCGCGACAACCATAGTCCCATCCCATTCGAAACTTTCGAACTCGACCATATACATCATGTAGTCCTCATCGTATTGAGCGTCTGCGATCTTAAATTTGACGTTGACTGTTTCGACATTGCTTTCCTCGGTGTCGCTTGTGAAGGTAACTTCATACTCCACTCCAGCAAAGTAAAAGACAGTCCCTTCCATCTCCACGGGCCATCCGTGTTGTAAGTGAAAGTAAAATTAGCCGTCGGGACAGTGAAACCTGTGTCGGAGGTTTCATATTTGCCATAGTTTTGCTCCTTTCCGCCCTGAGAGAGTATTGCCTCTCCGTTCTCAAAGGTGATGATTGTTGCCAAACTAAATGAGTAAAGAACCTTTCCGTCGAGGATTCCTGAACCTGTCTCGCCTTCACCGCCGCCTTCATCGCCGCCTTGGCCGCCGCCCTGGCTGCCTTCGAGCATAAAGACACCGGAAATCAAACGATCCAAGTCATCGAAGAGTTTGAGACAGCCATCTATCATATAATAGCCAACGCTGAGACTGACGCCCTCAATGTTTACGCCATAGTATCCCATCAGTCCACTATCTTCAGGCCAATAGTCGTAATCAGCTTCCGTTGTTTCATACCCTTTGCCCTTGATCTCCGTGCCATTGACCGTGCCCCAAACATAGAGCTTGCCGCTACCATCAAATTGAAGCTTCGTGAGCGAAACATTATCGCCCGCGCTAGTCGAAAATTCCACCGGAGTCTCCGCGATATAGACCTCGCCGACGGGTTGCTCAGCGTCGCCGCCTTCGTCGCCGCCGCCTTCACTACCGCTTTCGAGTCTATAGACGTTGTCGTCAATACGCATGCCGGTGAAATTGCAGAAGATGAGACGACCATCATCGAAGACGGCGACATGGTATTCTCCATAACCAATCGTTAACGAATAGTACGCGGAAAGCAAATCCGATTCGGTGTCCGTATAGTCAACGAAGAGACCCCTCTCCATTTTAATTTCCTCGCCGCTGACCGCAGTTCCGTTGATCGTGCCCCAAACATAGAGCGTATCGGTGCTTTCATCAAACACAACTTGGGTGAACGAAAAGCTATCGCCAAACTCAGCATCTACCGCAACTTCGGCCTTGTAAAGGTCGCCTTCGGGGAGATCTGTATCGTCGCCGCCGCCCTGTCCGCTTTCTTCATAGACGGTGACGGTGAAGTTGGGGCCTGTGCCGACCACTTTGAATTGGATCGGATCGCCCTCCCCGGGGGTAAAGGTGATGATATAGGTGTTTGCTTCACCCGATTGCGCTTCCACCGAAGATGTACCGGTATAGACAATCTGAGGCTCGCCCGGAATCAGCTGCACGACCTGTGAGATACCCGTGGGCACGCCGTTATCCCCATAGAGAATGGTGACGCTCTCATAAGGAGTTACGCCATAGACGATCTTGGACATTGCCTTCTCCACTGTCACGGTCATCGTCAGAGCTTGAATGGAAGCACCGCTGAGCGTGAAGGTGCAAGTGCAGGTATAAGTCTTGGATCCGTACGTCGTCTCGTCATATACTTGCTCTGTGTAAGTATATTTGAGGACGATGTTTGTATTGGCAACAAACGACACCTCGCCCGTTGCGGGAACGAAGGTACCCGTCTTGAAGTTTTCGGGATCGTAGATGTAGTCCTCGCCCTTCTTGATCTCTTTGGCCGTGAGGTCAGTCCCGTCGACATAGAAGAGGATGCTGTATTCGACCTCGCCATCCTTTGCCGTGAGGAGTTTGATGGGCTGTTCCGCCGTCGCAACGTTGATTTTGGCATTGGTGTAATTGTCCTTGGAGGCCTCATCGCCCCAGACTGCGCCCGTTACGGTGATCGTATAGGTCGTCAACACATCGCCGGAAATCGCTTCGACCTTCCAAGAGTGGTCGCTATTTTGTCTCGCCGAATCCTCGTTGACAAGGACATATTCGCCGTTTGCATTCTTCTTGTAGAGGTCTGCAAAGCGCGTCAAACTTCCGAGGGAGACCTCGAGACAGTAATCCTTATTTTCCGTATAGAGCGTGACCGCGGCGCGCTCTGTCTCGGCGGTGCCTTCTACGAGGTCCACAGTCACCTTATAGGAGGTGTCCCCGTCGTCATAGAGCAGGACGAATCCGCCCGAATACTCTTCTTCGCTCAAGGTGCAGACCTTGTCGCCGTATTTGAAGTTCTCACCGTAGGTGACGACAACTTCTTGCTCGCCGGTGCCGTCGTCCGCGAGAGCGATGTCTGCGATCGTGAACACAACGTTGACGTCCTGTCCGCCTTCCTCCACGGCAACCGTGAGTTCCTGGCCGACAAAGTGGAACACATCTTCCTGTTCTTCGTCGCCATCATGCTGGAGCAGGGTGAGGGAGCCGTCCGCGTTTTTGGTGAGGGTGAGATCCTCGTCTCCCTCTTCCGGCGCGTTGATCGTCGCAACATTTTCCGCCGTGATGGCATAGTCCAAAGGCTCGACATCCCAGGGAGCCACCACCGTTGCCTTCCCGTTTGCAAAAGAGAAGCCCCATTGCCCTTTCAGGCTGAAGACCTTCTTGCCATCGAGGAAGTCTGCGGGCGTCTTTGCCTTGAAGGTGGCGGTGATCGTCGTGTCCGCGCTGACCTTGAAGGTGTACTTGCCCTCGGTGAGCTTGGCATTCGCATCCGTGGAGACGGTGAAGGTATCTACCTCGTAATCGGTCTTGGGCGTGACAGTGACGGTCACGTCGGTGCCCTCCTCGTATTTATCATCGTCTGCCGCGGGAGAAAGTGTTACGGTGCCCTCTGCAGCCACGTATTCCGTCGTGACGGTATACGTCTTCGTCTTTGATCCGCCACAGGCAGCGATCGCTACGCCCATGCAGACAAAGAGGATTGCGCCAAGAACCGTAAGAAACAATTTCTTGAGCTTGTTCATAATCATTCTCCTTGATCAAATATTTTTGGACTGATAATGTATAAAATGCAACGGCGACATGAAAATTATGCATTTTATCCATTTTGGTATATATATGGTATACTATTTTTTTGTAGTTGTCAAACTTTTTTCAAGGGAATTGTAAAATTTGTGAAAAATATTTTCACATTCGTCGATAATGTTATGAATAAATTCAAGAATTATGAATAATTTACATTTTTCCCTTGCGACTATATTATAAAAAAAGAGGGAATTGACGCTGTATACGGGGCGGGGCGGGCGTAATTCTGCCCCGCGTGAAGCTTCTATTTGCAGACTAAGCGCGGCACGAGTGCTTTAGCGAAGTCCGAATAATAAGGTAATGCTTCGACAAGCTCAGCATGACGCGATTGGGAAGCGACGCCCCACTCCCCTACCCCCCTCCCACGGAGGGGGCATGAATAAGGTGATGCTTCGACAAGCTCAGCATGACGCGATTGGGAAGCGACGCCCCACTCCCCTACCCCCCCCTCCCACGGAGGGGGCATGAATAAGGTGATGCTTCAACTACGTTCAGCATGACGATATTTGGAAGCGACACCCCCATCCGTCACGGCATAGCCGTGCCACCCTCCCCCTCAGAGAGGGGTAGGGCCTACCCCTTTCAAGGGGGAGGCTCCGCGTCAGCGGTGGTGGGGGTTTTAAGACCCTCCGTGGAAGGGCACGGCCTCACGCCTTGTCGCCCCTGCAAGGGGAGATGTCGCCCTTGGGCGACAGAGGAGTTTTTTAACCCTTTTCCCCGCTTTGCGGGGACTTTCCCTTTCAGGGACAGCGAGAATAAGGTCGGCCATTGAAAGTGCAACCCTCATCAGTCACGCAGGCGTGACAGCTGTCTCACGCTGTCATTCCGAGGCTTCGGAGAAGCCGAGAGAATCCCCTTAATGAAAAATCGGACTTCGTATGGGGGGATGCTTCGACTTCAGCTTCACCTCCGCTCAGGATGACACAGTGACCACACGGACTTCGTATTGGGGGATTCTCTCGACCCCTGCGGGGTCTCGGAATGACACGTTTGACAGGGCGACATCAGGATGACGCGGGGGACACCCCTTCCGTCGCCGAAGGCGACACCCACCCCTCAAGGGGTGGGCAAGAAATTATGAAAAAACCGCCCGAAGGGGCGGTTTGTTTACAATATATGTGTCAAATGCGATGAGGGTTACTTCTTCATGGCCTCGACTTGCTTGGCGACTTCCTCGGAGAGGTCCTCCTGCTTCTTCTCGATGCCCTCGCCGCGGACGAAGAACACGAACCTGTTCACGCTGATGGGCGTGCCCGCTTCCTTCGCGGTCTGCGCGATGAGCTGCTTGATGGTGAGCTTGTCGTCACGCACATACTTCTGCTCGAGAAGGCAGTTCTCCTCGAAGAACTTCTTGATCTTGCCCTCGACGATGCCGACAAGCACCTTTTCGGGTTTGCCCGCCATCTTCTCGTCGTTGTGGACTTCCTGCAAGAGGATGGCCTTCTCCTTCTCGACGGTCTCGGCGGAGACGTCCTCCGCGGCGAGATACGCGGGTTTCGCGAAAGCGGTGTGCAGGGCGATGTTGTGCGCAAGCTCCTTGGTGGCGGCTGTCTCTTCGCAACCGAAGTCGAGCATGACGCCCATCGTGCCGCCCATGTGGATATAGGTCTCGACAAAGCCCTCGGTCTCGAACACCGTGAATCTTCTCACGGAGATCTTCTCGCCGATGACGCCGACCTGTTCGGAAATGAAGGTCTCGACGGTCTTTCCCCCACCCATGTCCGAGGTAAGGAGGTCGGAAACCTCGTGCGCACCCACATTCAGGATCTGCTTTGCGATGAGGTCAACAAGGGCGCGGAACTTCTCGCCGTTGGCGACGAAGTCGGACTCGCAGTTGACTTCGACGAGGACGCCCTTCTTGCCCTCGACAAGGGCATAGACGACGCCTTCCGCGGCGACCTTGGACGCCCGCTTTGCGGCCTTTGCGATGCCGCGCTCGCGGAGAAGCTCCGCCGCCTTTTCGAAATCGCCGTCCGCATCCACGAGGGCGCGCTTGCAATCCATCATGCCGGCACCCGTCTGTTCGCGGAGTTTCATTACATCCTTTGCCGTAAATTCTGCCATATCGGTTATTCTCCTTAAAATTATTCGGCGGTCTCTTCCGCGGTCTCTTCCACGGCTTCTTCCGCAACGTCCTCCGTCTCGAGAACGGGGGTAACGCCCTCCGTCGCCTCGATGACTGCGGAGGCGATGACGGACGAGATGAGCTTGATGGCGCGGATCGCGTCGTCGTTGCCGGGGATCACATAGTCGATGAGGTCGGGGTCGCAGTTGGTATCCGTGATGGCGACGATGGGCACGCCCACCTTGCGCGCTTCGGCGACGGCGATGTCCTCGTTATGCGGATCGACGACGAACATGACCCCGGGCATGCCGTGCATGTTCTTGATGCCGCCCAAATTCTCCTGCAGCTTGCCCATTTCCTTCTTGAGGCCTAAAACTTCCTTCTTGGGGAGAAGGTCGAACTCACCGCTCTGCTCCATCCTCTCGAGCTTTTCGAGATAGTCGATGCGGGAACGGATGGTCTTGAAATTGGTGAGCGTGCCGCCCAGCCAACGGGAGTTGACATAGAACTGACCGCAACGCTCCGCCTCTTCGCGGATGGCGTCCTGCGCCTGCTTCTTGGTGCCGACGAAGAGGACGCTCCCGCCCGCCTTCACGCACTCGACGACGAAGGTGTACGCCTCTTCGATGAGGGCCGCCGTCTTTTCGAGATCGATGATGTGGATGTCGTGACGGGCCGCGAAGATGTACTTCTTCATCTTGGGGTTCCATTTCCTCGTCTGGTGTCCGAAGTGGACGCCCGCTTCGAGGAGCTGCTTCATGGTGATAACTGCCATAATTCCTCCGTTTTACCTCCCCCGCTTGCGTTTTTCCGCCCGTTATCCGCATGAAAAAGTATTTACGGACACGGAGGGCGGCACTCCCGGGGTGCGGATTTCTGCCTTCGCAGACTTTCAAATTATACCATAGGTATCAAATATTTGCAACTTCTTTTTATGGGCGAAATGAGATTTTTTCGTAGAAATCATAGGGAAATGCGCGGGAAGGGAGGGCACGGGGGAACACCCCTTCCGTCGCCGAAGGCGACACCCACCCCTCAAGGGGTGGGCAAGTGGACTTCGTATGAGGGGATTCTCTCGACCCCTGCGGGGTCTCGGAATGACGCGTTTGACAGGGCGACATCAGGATGACGCGGGGGGGACACCCCTTCCGTCGCCGAAGGCGACACCCACCCCTCAAGGGGTGGGCAAGTGGACTTCGTATGAGGGGATTCTCTC
>CANREM010000017.1 GCA_947629675.1 uncultured Clostridia bacterium | reverse complement strand
CGTGGGAGGAGCTGTCGCGCGAAAACGTGACTGAGGTGGGGCGACATTTTGAATTCGTACCCACCCCCCTACCCCCCCTCCTCGGGAGGGGGCAACTGATGGCTCCTCCGTGGGAGGAGCTGTCGCGCGAGAGCGTGACTGAGGTGGGGCGACATTTTGAACTCGTACCCACCCCCCTACCCCCCTCCTCGGGAGGGGGCACGGACTTCGTATCAGGGGATTCTCTCGGGCTACGCCCTCGGAATGACAACGTAAGCCTTCGGCTACTTCGGGGCACTGCGCTCGCCACCCGCCCCCGTAAACAGGGGCAGGTCTTTCCCTCATCCGTCGCGATAGCGACACCTTCCCCCATGGATGGGGGAAGGCTTTTTACCTTATAAAGTTGGTGCGGAGGCGGGGTTCGGGGGCGGGGCGGGAAATGCCCTGCGCTCTGCCCGCTTCGAGATTCTTCAAAAGCCACGCCGTTTCTCGGGCGAGGGTGCGCATCGTCTGCAGGCCCTCCTCGTCCTCTTCCACCTCCTCGGGGGTGTTGCCGTGGACCTGGTTCCAATATTGCGAGGAGACGACGGGCATGCAATTCATCATAAAGTACTTGTTGAGGCGGTCGAATGCCGCGCTCGCGCCCCCTCTCCTGCAACTGACGACGGCGGCACCTAATTTTCCCGCCATGCGCCTTCCCGCGGTATAGAAGAGGCGGTCCAAGAACGCCATGACCTGGCCGCTGGGGCCGGCATAGTAGACGGGCGAGCCGACGATGAGGGCATCGAAGGTGTCCAAGCGGCGTACGACTTCGTTGACGAGATCGTCAAAGACGCACAGCCCCTCCTTTTTGCAATGTCCGCAGGCGATACAGCCCGCGACGGGCTTTTTCCCGAGCCATAAGATTTCGCTCTCCACGCCCTCTTTTTTGAGTGTTTCGGCGACTTCGGTGAGTGCCCTGTTCGTACAGCCCCTCTCGTTGGGGCTGCCGTTGATAAGCAATACTTTCATTCATTGGCCTCCAAGCTCTTTGCGAGCGAAATTGCTTCCTCCTCCGCGCGGCGAAGGCGGCTCTCGCACTTCTCCGGCGGGATGACATCCAATCCAAATGCGGAGACGGACATGAACTCCCCGATGCCGAAGAAGCGGCAGAGGGCCTTGAGGTACGGCGTCGCCTGTTCCTGTTCGCTCCCCTCTTCGATCTCGAGGCCGCGCGTGGTGAGAAAGATCATCCGCTCGGCGCGGCACTTCCCCTCGCAGGTCTCGCCGTCGAAGGCGATCCCCGAGACGGAGACGTGTTCGAAGTAGGTCTTGAGCTTCGCGGGGATACCCATGTCCCAGAACGGGGCCGCGATGACGACCATGTCCGAGGCGGCGAACTGCTTGGCGATGTCGAACATGGTATGCCCGTATTCCTCCGCCGCGGTGAGGACGTTGCGCTCCTCCATCTCCTTTCTCCCGAGGGGAGAGATGGGCAGTGCGTCGAGATCTATCCGTTCCGCTTCATACCCTTTGAGTGCAGAAAAAAAGGCGCGCGATAGACGCGCCGTTCTCGATTGTTCTTTGCGGAAACATCCGTCGATGAAGAGGACTTTCTTCATTGCTTTTTCTCTTCCTCTTTCCCTTCCTCCAGCTCTTCGCTCTCGTGGAAGTAGCGGAGATACATCTTGCGGCAATATTTGCCCACTTCGGCGTCCTCGGCGGGCGTCCCCTCGAAGGAATACTGCCCGTTTACACGCCATGCGTTGAGGAGGGAGATCTTGATGGCGTCCTCGGGACATCCGAACGCACAGGCCATACAGCCGACGCAGTGCATGCCGAAGTGCGGCCGCCCGTTCTTCATGCGGATGTTGCCGCGGGGGCAGAGGCTCTGGCATGCGCCGCAGCCGACGCACTTCTTCTTGGAAGCGTGGAAAGTCTTGCCGATGATGGGCATCGCGGGGTGTTCGATGCGGACGACAAACGCCGCCGCCCGCCTCACGACGTTGACCCGCTTCAAGGTCTCCGCGCCGCCGAGCATGGCCGCAGTATCGCGCGGGATGCGCAGCTCCACCGCCTTCCACATGCGGGCGGCCATGCCGTCCGAATGGCGGAAGATGATGTTATAGGGCATCACATAGACGAACTCCCCCTTCACCTCGTACCCGCGGCGGTTGAGCATGCGGCGGGGGGTGATGCCTGAGGCGTCGTTGAGCCTGGACGGCTCGCCCGAGGTGCGCAGAAGGTATGCGGGCATCTTCTTCTCACTCTTCGGAAGAGCTTTCAAAAATTGCACGACCGCCTTGGGGGCGTTGAAGGCATGCACGGGATAGCCGAGGACAAGCATATCGAACCCCTCTATCGCGGGCATGGGTGCGTCCTTTCTGATGAGATACACCTCCGCCTCGTGGCCGAGCTTCCTGACTTCCTCGCCCATGCGTTCTGCGACGCGCTTTGTGTTCCCCGTCCCCGAGAAGACGGCAAAGAGCAATCTCATTCTGCGTCCTCCCCGAATTTTTCCGCAAAACAGCTCCCGTCCTCGCGAAGACCGTAGGTATAGTTCTCGTCCTTTTCATGCGAGTCGTACCACACCTGCGCCACGAAGGGACTGTATTTTGCGATGCGGTCGAAGTTCCACGGCGCGGGCTGATGGCACGTTGAACACCAATGTCCGCCGCAGAGAACGGTGTAGGCACTTGCCTCGAAGGTGTGCCCGTCGTGGCACTCCCAGAGAAGTTTCTCATAGGGATCGCCGCCGTAAGTTTCGCTTAAAAGCTTTCCGCCGCGGAAGGCCGCCGCCCCGCGAAGGTCCTCTGTTGTCCAAGCGGACATCGGCTTTGTCTCGTCATAGCCGTGGTCTAAAAGTGCGGCATTCTTCTTGTCGCGCATGGCGTCGTAGTCGCCGAAGTCTCCCTTTGCGATGAGCTTATAGTCCTTCCAATCGTGGGAGAGGTTTTCCGCCGCCTCCATGGAGCCGAAGGTCGCCGTGACGCGTGCGACGTCCCCGTTTTTCACCCAGCGGTAGGGCGAATTGGGATGGTTGCGCAGCCTCCTGAAGAGGAAGAGGTCGATCAGAGCGCGCGGCACGCATTTGCCGAGTTTGTAGAGTTTATGCTGCGAGCCGATCCACTTCCAATATTCGTGAACGTCGTCGCGCTGATAGCCGAATAGCTCTTCGAGCGCGTCGCCGTCGTAGAACCAAAGCCCGTGGAAGTTGCGGGAGGCGAGCCAGTGGGGCTTGAAGAATTTCTCCGCGGAGCCGCCGATGATGGCGAACCCGTCGTTGAAGGTATCATACCCCGTCTCCATGCCCTTGAAGCCCGCGCCGATGTTGTAGATCTTCTTCCAGAATCCGGGCACTTCCCCCGCGTTGTCGCGCTCTAAAATGCGCCTGATGAGATAGCCGCTATCCCGCGAGCTGACCCACTCCAAGGGAGCGTTCGCGGCGGTGTGGAACATGAGGCCGTCGGAGATGTTGTCGTGCATCATGTTGGGATGCAGCATCGCCGTCTGGCGGAGGACCGCCCAGCAGTCGAGGTCTGCATCGAGACAGTACCGCTCGCCATAGAGCTTATCCATTGCATAATGATCGAAAGGACTGACGAGGAGGGGATCCCCCACCCTGCCGAAGGGGTGCTTTTCGTTGCGGTTGCCATAGAGGGCGACCGTCGAGATGTGGATGTATTTGGGCTGAGGAGAACAGGACTTCACCGCATCTACCATCGCGACCGCGCCGCGGCGGTTGCACTCCTCGCTTGCCGCGGGGCTTGCGTCGGATGCGGGCGGGATGACCGCCGCCATATGCACGACGATGTCCACCCCCTCAACAAGCTTTTTGCAATTCTCGAAGGAGGCAATGGTGCCGCGGACGATCCGGATACGGTCGCCGTACATTTTTATGAGCCGCCCTGCGAGCTTGTTGTTCTTTTTCTTATCCGAAAGGAGGACGCGGATGTATTCGACGAAGGGAAGCTCTATGCTCTGTTTGAGTGCCTCCCTTCCCATGTTTCCGCTCACACCTGTCATTGCGATCTTCATACGTTGACCCCTCTTTTTTTCGTATGCGTAACCGGCCGATGTCTCGGCTTGCAAGTTACAGTATACCCCCTTTGCCCGCACTTGTCAACCGTGTAACAGTTCATTATGACAAAAAAGAGAGGAAATTCCCGTTCGTTCTTTCATCGGCGGTTTTTTTCGCGGTATTTTTTGGGCGGAAAAAGGATTTAATCCTATATATCAATTTTTTTAATGAGGAATTTCTTATAATCGACTTACCATGGAGCTTGCAAAATTGGTAGGAGAAAATCTGAAAGCTGCGCGGCGTGCCAAGGGAGTGACACAGACGGAGATCGCAAAGGAACTCAAGAAGTATCAGTCCGACTACAGCGAGTACGAGACGGGACGGGTCCAGCTGGATTACGAAAAGATCGTCTTTCTCTGCCGCCGCTTCGACATCACGCCCAACGACCTTTTCGGATTCGACAATTGATCGGATCCCCGCCTGCGCGACATTGCCGCCCCCTTTCCATAAGCGGAATGGCGGGAGCTTTTCGTGAAGTTTTTCCCCTCTTTGAAAAGGAAGGCGAACTTCTGAAATTCCAACATATCATAAAAAAAGGAATACCGTCCGAGAAAGGAAGTCTCGGGCGGCATCTATATTTTGCAAAATACTTATCCGGCGGTGACGGCGGCACCCTTCGGACGCTTCATCGTAAGGGAAATGCGCATCTTCCGCTCGTCCACGTCCTTCACCCAGACGGTGACGACGTCCCCCACGGAGAGGACCTCGGAGGGATGGCGGATGTACCTGTCGGCGATCTCGGAGATATGCACGAGGCCGTCCTGATGCACGCCGATGTCCACGAACGCGCCGAAGTCGATGACGTTGCGCACGGTGCCGCGCAGTTCCATCCCCGCTTTCAGGTCCTTGATCTCCAGAACGTCGGTGCGGAGAAGGGGCGGCGGCAACTCGTCGCGGGGGTCGCGGCCGGGCTTCATGAGTTCGGAGATGATGTCCGTCAGGGTGGGAACGCCCACGCCGCACGCCTTCGCGGCATTGCCCTCCCCCTGCGCCTTGATGCGCTCCCGAAGGCCCGCAAGCCTGCCCGCGCGCACGTCCTCGGCCGTGAAGCCGCAGAGGGCGAGAAGTTTTTCCGTCGCTGCATAGCTCTCGGGGTGAACGGCGGTGTTGTCGAGGACCTCGCGGCTCTCGGGCACCCGCAAGAAGCCCGCGCACTGCTCGAAGGCCTTGTCGCCAAGCCCCTTCACCTTCTTGATCTGTTTGCGGGAGGTGAAGGAACCGTTCTCCTCACGGTATTTGACGATGCTGGCCGCGACGCCCGCATTCAGTCCCGACACGCGGGCAAGCAGGGGCGCGGAGGCGGTGTTCACGTCCACCCCCACCGCGTTCACGCAGTCCTCGACGACGGCGTCGAGGGCCTCGGAGAGACGCTTCTCGGGCATGTCGTGCTGATACTGTCCCACGCCGATCGCCTTGGGGTCGATCTTGACAAGCTCGGCAAGCGGATCCTGCAGTCTCCTTGCAATGGAGACGGCGGAGCGGAGATTGACGTCAAATTCGGGAAATTCCTTCGCGGCAAGGGGGGAAGCGGAATAGACGGATGCCCCCGCTTCACTCACGATCATATAGGAAACGCCGGCACCATGTCCGAGGGAGGCGATGAGTTCCACCGTCATCTGCTCGGTCTCGCGGCTCGCCGTGCCGTTGCCGATGGCGATGTGTTTGACGCCGTGCTTCTTGATGAGGAAGGAGAGCTTTTCGATGCACTCTTTTTTTTGCCTTTCGCCGTAAGTTGGATAGACGACGGCGGTATCGAGGACCTTCCCCGTGCCGTCCACGACGGCGACCTTACAGCCCATGCGGTACCCGGGGTCCAGCCCCATGGTGACAAATCCCTTGACGGGCGGCTGCATCAAGAGCGGCTTCAGGTTGAGGGCAAACTGCCCGATCGCGCCCTCATTGGCGGCGTCGGTGAGCATAGAGCGGATCTCCCGCTCGACGGAGGGAAAGATGAGGCGGTCGTAGGCGTCCCCCGCCGCCGCCTCCACAAAGGCGGTCGCATTGCAGGCGGGCCTTTTGACCACCCTTCTTGTGACAAGCCCCAGCGCGACCTCTCTGTCGATCTCGACGGAGACCTTCAGAACTTCCTCCCGCTCCCCGCGGTTGAAGGCGAGTACCTGATGCCCGGGGACCTTGCAGACGGGGGAGGAGAAGTGATAGTAATTTCTGTAAACGGTGTCCTCGGGGTCCTTCTTCGCCGCCTCCGTGACGACGTTTGCGTATTTCACGAAGAAGTTGCGGAGGGCCTTTCTCACGTCCGCATCGTCTGAGATGCGTTCGGCGATGATGTCGTTCGCACCCGCAAGCGCGTCCCCGACGCTTGCCACCCCCTTCTCGGGGTCGATGTATTTTTTTGCCTCCTCTTCGGGAACAGGGCAGTTTTTCTCCTGCGCGAAGAGAAGTTCGGCGAGCGGTTCCAGCCCCTTTTCTTTTGCTACGGTGGCGCGGGTGCGGCGTTTCTGCTTATAGGGACGGTAGAGGTCCTCCACCTCGGCGAGGGTGGCCGCATTGTCGATGGCAAGGGATAGCTCCTCCGTGAGTTTCCTCTGCGCCTCGATGGACTTTTTCACCTCCTCCCTTCTCGCGTTGAGGTTGCGAAGGTATTGCAGCCTGTCTGCGAGGGTGCGGATGGTCTGGTCGTCCATCGCGCCGTGCATCTCCTTGCGGTACCTTGCGATGAAGGGGACGGTGTTGCCCTCGTCGAGGAGGGTGACGACGCTCTGCACATGCTCTTCGCGTTTGCCGAGTTCCGCGGCTAAGATCTGAATGATGTCCTGCATGGTTCTCCTTGGGTGCCCGCTCTTGCGGGAACGGCTTTATTCTACCATATCCGCAAATTTTTTACAAGGGATTTTCCCCTTAGAGCATGAGCAAAATGCTCGCGAACTGCAGGACGGTCCCGAGGAGGACGAAGAGGTGCCACACCGAGTGGAAGTAGCGGACCTTCTTCCCGAAGGCAAAGAAGGCGATGCCCCCTGTGTAGGCGATCCCGCCCGCGAGGAGGAGCCAGAAGCACGCCGCCGAGACGCGGGGCAGGAGGGCGGGCAGAAAGGCAATGGCCATCCAGCCCATCACGACATAGAGGGTCATCGAGATGCCCTTGACAAACTTACTGTTCATGCGGATCGCGTTCATCGTGATGCCGCCCGCGGCGCACACCCACTGTGCGATGAGGACGACTATTCCCACCGTCGTACCGTAGAGCGGGATGAGGCAGTAAGGGGTGTAACTTCCCGCGATGAGCAGAAAGATGGTGCAGTGGTCGAAGATGCGGAACACCCGCTTCCCCCTTCCCATCGGGAGAAAGTGATAGAGCGCGCTCATCGTGTATAGGACGATGATGGAAAAACCGAATGCGGAGACGGCGAGAACTTCCCTCGTCCCCTCTGCGCGGAGGGCGAGAAGCAGCCACGCAAAGAGGCCGAACGCCCCGCCCACGATGTGCGAGACGGCATTAAAGATCTCCTCCCCCTTCGTATAGCGGGGCATCGCCCGCCTTGCATATGAAATCGCCTGTTGCATGATGACCTCCCGTCCCTTTTTCTCCCATTCTAAAGGGGCAACGGGGGAAAAGCAACCTACTTCTTTCCTCCCGCATCCTACTTCAAAAGGGGCACGCTCTCCCTCCGATGATGGCGTTTCTACCCGAAAAATATACACTCTACCCGGAGTAGAATGGGAGAATGCAGCCGCTTTTCCCATATCTCGACAAGGGTAGACGGTTTCCCCTCCTTTTTGTGAAGGTATTTGCTTTATAATGTCAGGAAAGTCAAATTCGGAGATTGGATATGAGACGCATCGAGGGAAAAAAGGTCGCCCTCTATCTTCTGACCGCCGCCGCCATGGCACTTTTGAACTTCGCCCTGCCCTGCCGCGAACCCCTCTCCTTCGCGCTCCTCTTCGCGGGCATCGCATGCGGGCTGGACCCCTTCCTCCTTTGCGGGGAATATATCGCCGCATCTGCGGTGAATTTATCGCTGTACGCCTCTCTGTCCGCCCTCATACAGGCGGTCTTTTTGCTCCTTGTAGCATGTTGCTACCGCCGTTTCCGCAGAAAGCTCGGCTGGGAGAAACTGCTCATCTCCCTCGCCGCACAGCTCCCCTTCATCTTTCTCTTCCCTCATGCGGGCTATGCCTTTTTGCCCATTTCGCCCACCTTGCAAAAGCTCATCCTCGGCGCGCTGTTCGTGCTTTCCTCCCTGCTGTTTGAGGGGGGACTTTCCGCTCTCCTCTATCGGGCATTCCGCTGTAAACTCTCCGCGGGGGAGCTTGCGGAGATCGCTTTTATATGGTTGCTTGCGGGCATGGGTGCCCTGTTTTCGCTTGGAACGCAATTTTTTTACCTCATCTCCCTCACGGCTCTCTTGCTCGCGGCGGCCACCTTGAAGAGCTGGGATGCCGTCCCCTTCGCCGTCGTCCTCTCCCTTCCCCTCTGCGCCGCGACGGAGAGCCTCGACCCCCTCGCCCGATACGCCCTCTTTGCGACCGTCATGATCCTCTGCGCGCCCTACGGGCGGGTGGCAGTCTCCTGCGCCCTCCTCGCCCTCTTCTCTGCGGGAATGTATCTCGACGGGCTATTCCGCGCGGGAGCGTTCGAGATCGCCTTCACCCTTCTCTCCTGCGCCATTCCCGCCGTTGTCGTCGCCGCCCTCCCCACAAAACTTCTGCGCCGCGCAAAACATGCCCTTCTCTTTTACCGCGAACGCTCCCTTCCGCGCATCGCGGTCAACAGGACGCGGCGGGCGGTCGGGCAGCAGCTCTTCGAGGTGAGTACCCTCTTTTGCGAGATCGAGAACGCCTTTTTGGAGCAGGGCGGGGGCGAGGACGTCTCCTCCCGCCTCAAGGAGAAACTGCTCGCGAGTCTCTGCATGAACTGCCCCGGCCGAGCATCCTGCGAGCGGTGCGGCCTTTCGGAGCATCTCAACAAGCTCATTGCCGTGGGGAAGGCGAAGGGAAGGGTCAACCTCATCGACCTCCCCGTAGAGCTTTCGAAGATGTGCGAAAACCCCGCCGGCCTCCTCTTTGCCCTCAACAGGCTGCTTGCAGACCACTGCCGCGTCGCCAAAGAACTCGAGTCCGCGCGGGAGGGAAGGCTGCTCCTCGCCCGCCAGGCACACGGCGTGAGCGAGATCTTAAAGAATATCGCCCTCACCGAGAGCGAAGAATGTGTCTTTTCGGATGAGGAAAATCTCGTCTCGTCCGCCCTCGCAAGGGAGGGAATTTTGAGTTCGGAGATCTTCTTGTATGGAGAGGGAGCGGAAAAGACGGTCTCCCTCACGCTCGAGGAGGGCGTCTCGGGAAAGCGCGTTGCGGAAGTTTTGTCAAAGGCCCTCGGCGTCCCCCTCGCCCTTGCCGAGAAGATCCCCCTGACGGCGGACCGCGCCTGTTTCATCTTAAGGCGCAAGCCCTGCTTCGATGCGGCATTCGGCGTCGCCTCGCGGCCGAAGGAGGGCGAGACGGCCAGCGGGGATACCCATTCCATCCTCAAGATCGACGAGAGAAGGTTCATCGTCGCCCTCTCCGACGGCATGGGCAGCGGGGAAAAGGCGCATGCGGTCTCGGACAAAACGCTCAACCTTCTGGAGAGTTTCTACAAGGCAAAAATGCCCTCGGAGACCATTCTCTTCACCGTGAACAGCCTCATCGCCTTCTCGAGCGAGGAGACCTTCTCCTGTTTGGACCTTGCCGCCGTGGACCTCGACTCGGGCATCGCGGACATCGTCAAAATCGGCTCCCCCGTCGGCTTTGTCCTCTCGGGAGAGACGCTGCAGGTCTTAGAGGGAGAATCGCTCCCCATGGGGGCGTTGGAGGCAGTCCACCCCGCCGTCCTTCGTTCGGAGCTGAAGGAGGGCGACTTCCTCCTCTTCATGAGCGACGGCATCACGACGGCGTTCGGGTCCTCTTCGGAGCTTTGCGCATATCTTTCCCGCATGCGCCCAATCAACCCGCAGTCCTTTGCCGAGGAAATTCTTCGGGACGCTCTCGACCGCTATCACGGCGTCGCCGAGGACGACATGACCGTCCTCACCGTCAAACTCACCAAATCGGCGTAAGAGTTCAGTGGTTAGGGGTTAGCGTCATTCTGCCCCGCGCGAAGCTTCTATTTGTAGACTAAGCGCGGCACGAGGGGCTTTGCCCCGAAGTAGCCGAAAACGTTTATACGACTGTCCGCAAAAGCCCCTCTCCGAAGAATCCCGAAGTACGAAGTCCGTGTTTTCATTGACGGGATCCTTCGGTCGCTACGCTCCCTCAGGATGACGCGGTAGTGCGGGGCGGAATGACGCGGTGGCACATCGGACTTCGTATAAGGGGATTCTCTCGGCTCTACGAGCCTCGGAATGACAGGTTTGTTACAGTGCAGTTTATTATCCGGTTTTCGGATACCGTTAAAACGCGTAGAAGCAAGCAAGACAAGGAGAAGGAGCTTTTTCTGTAGCCCGCGTACTCGGTCGTACGTGGACAAGGAAAAATGCTTCTTCGACGAAGTATTGCGTAGCTTATACGCGTTTCGCAAAATGAAAACAAAAAAGACCGTCGGGGCGGACATGGTACACACCTCGGCGGTCTTGATTTGATTTTTTACTCCTTTTAACGCAGTTCCGCGCCCAAAGTATGGGACAAGGAGGAGAGAATTTTCTTCATATAGCCGTCCACCGTCTCGGCGGGGAGGGGCTGTTCGGCATCGGGGTCGGGGGCAAACGTGATGTGGAGAGCCATGCTCTTTTTGCCCTCGCCGAGGCGGGCGTCGCGGTAGACGTCGAAAAGTTCCGTTTTGGTCACGCACTTGCAGGCACGGCGGATGCACCCCTCCACCTCGGCGCAGGTGACCTTTTCCTCCACGACGACGGCGATGTCGCGCTTGGTCGCGGGGACCTTGGGGACGGCTTTATAATCGATATTCTTGCGGAATGCGGGGGCAATGGCATCGTAGTCGAGTTCGCCCAAATACACCTTTTTCTCGAGAGCAAGCTCCGCGGCAATGGCGGGATGAAGCTCCCCGAGCCAGCCGACGGCCCTTTCCCCGAGCTTGACGACCGCCGTCACGCCGGGGTGCAGGAAGGACTTTTCGCCGCGCTCATAGGTAAACTTCAAGCCGAAGCATTCGGCGACCGCCTCGAACGCGCCCTTTAAGTCGAAGAAGTCCCCCTCCCCCCACAGGGCGACGGAGAGATGTCTGCGCTCCTCGGGAAAGTCCTCGAGGGGAAGCGACTTTGCGAGGAACACGTTCGCAAGCTCGAAGAGCCGCCCCTCCTCGTTGCCGCGGCGCACATTGCGCACCACATTCGCAAGCATAGTGGGGGCAAGAAGCGTCCGCATGACGGAGAGGTCCTCCCCGAGCGGGTTCTTTATGGTGATGGCTCTCCGCTCCTCGGCGTCCTTCGGAAGGCGCAGAAGGTCGAAGTCCTTGGGAGAGCAGAAGGAGTAGCCGACGGCCTCGAAATACCCCTCTTCCGCCAGAACTTCCTTAAAGCGATGCTCTTTCTTCTGCGAAGGGGTGAGTCCGCCGTGCGTGACGGCCGCACTGGGCAGGAACGTGGGCACGATATGCTCATACCCATAGAGGCGGATGACCTCCTCCGCGAGGTCGGGATACCCCTCGACGTCCTCCCGCCATAAGGGGACTTTGACGGAAAACGAGGTGCCCATGTCCGAGACTGTAAAGCCGAGACGCCCCAAAATGGCGTTCACTTCCTCCTTGGGCACATGGATGCCGAGGAGGGCGTCTATCTTTTTATAAGTCGTCTCGACATGCCGTTCGGCAACAGAAAATTCGGAAATATCGGGGCAGTTTGCGATCGTCAGATAGGTCGTGGGCGTGCCGCAGCCGACTTCCTCGAAAAGGTGCAGGGCGCGCGCCATGCCGATCGGCGGAAAGACTTCATACACCCCCTTTTCGAAGCGGGCGGAGGAGTCGCTCCGCTGTCCCAAGGCGCGGGAAGTCCTTCTCACGCCGGCGCGGGCAAAGCATGCCGCCTCGAGGAAAACCTCCGAAGTATCATCCTTTATCTCGCTGTTCAGTCCTCCCATCACGCCCGCGAGGGCAACGGGACGCTCCCCGTCGCAGATGAGAAGATCCTCTTTGCGGAGGGTGAACTCCTTTTCGTCGAGGGTCACGATCTTCTCCCCTTCCTTTGCGCAGCGCACAATGATTTTATCCCCGTGCAAAAACTTCCTGTCAAAGGCGTGCATGGGCTGACCCACCTCGAGGAGGACATAGTTGGTGATGTCCACGACGCCGCTTATCGACCTTAAACCCATGAGGGCGAGACGGCGGCGCATCCAACGGGGGGAGACGGCCACCTTCACATCCTTCACATAGCTTCCGACATAGAGCGGGCAGAGCTTCGTCTCTCTCACTTCCACCCCGATCTTCACGTCGGTGGGTGCCTTGTGATAGGAGGTGTCGAGCGGCTTTAACGGTTTTTTGAGAACGGCCGCGACCTCGCGGGCGAGGCCGTAGACGCTCTGGCAATCGGGGCGGTTGGCGGTCACGTCGATGTCGAAGATGTAGTCGTCGATGCCGACCACGGGACGGATGTCGACGCCGAGCGGAGTACCCATGTCCAAGATGAGGATGCCGTTTACCTCCGCGCCGTCGTAGAAATCATCGGTGATGCCCAGCTCTTCGCCCGAGCAGAACATGCCCTCGGAAGTAACGCCGCGGAGCTTGCCCGTCTTGATCTTCTGCACGCCGTCCTCGTGCCTTACAACGGCACCGTCGAGGGCAACGGGAACGACCGCCCCCGCAAAGACGTTCGTCGCGGCGGTGACGATCTGCCTATTCCCGAGCGGGCCGCAGTCCACCTTGCAGACGGTGAGCCTGTCTGCATCGGGATGCTTTTCACAGGACACGATCTTACAGACGACGACATTCTCGACGTCCTTTCCGAGATAGACAAGTTCCTCCACTTCGAACCCGCAGGAGAAGAGCTTCTTTTCGAGTTCCTCCGCAGAGATGTCGATATCCACATACTCTTTCAGCCAAGAAAAAGGTACTTTCATATTTTACTCTCCCTTAATCTCTAAATTGTTCCAGGAAGCGCACGTCATTCTCTGTGAACGAACGGATGTGGCGGATGCCGTACTTGAGCATGGCGATGCGGTCGATGCCCATGCCGAAGGCAAAGCCCGTATATTCGTCGGGGTCGATGCCGCAGTTTTCAAGCACCTTCCTGTTGACCATGCCCGCGCCGAGCACCTCGATCCAGCCCGTTCCCTTGCAGAGCGCGCACCCCTTGCCGCCGCACGCCGTGCAGCTCACGTCCACCTCGACAGAGGGTTCTGTGAAGGGGAAGTAGGAGGGACGAAGGCGGGTCTTTGCCGTCTCCGCGAACATGGTACGGGCAAATTCGTCGAGCATGCCCTGAAGATCGCAGAGCGTGATGCCCCTGTCCACGACAAGCCCCTCCATCTGATGGAACATGGGCGCGTGGGTCGCGTCGTCGTCCGCACGGAACACTCTGCCCGGGGAGAGCATCTTGATGGGCGGTTTTTTCTTCTCCATAAGGCGGATCTGCCCCGCGCTCGTCTGGGAGCGGAGCAGGAATTTTTCGGTGATATAGAAGGTGTCCTGCATGTCGCGGGCGGGGTGGTCTGCGGGAATGTTGAGGGCGGTGAGATTATAGTATTCGCTCTCGATCTCGGGACCTTCGAACACTTCGAAACCCATGCCCGAAAAGATGTCACAAAGCTCCTCCCGCGTCTTTGTGATGGGATGGAGCGCGCCCCTTCTTTGCCGCCTTGCGGGCATGGTGACGTCCACCTGCTCGCTTGCGAGTTTTTCCTCAAGTTCGCGTGCCTTGACATGCTCTTCCCTTGCGGCAAAGAGTTCTTCGAGCCGTTCTCGGACGGCATTCACCCTTTTGCCGAAGGCAGGGCGCAGCTCGGCTGCGATCTCCTTCATGCTCTTGAGGAGCGCGGTGAGCTTCCCCGTACGCCCCAAAAACTTCATTTTGACCTCGTAGAGCGCGCGGGAATTTTTGGCGGACTGTGCCTCTGCCGCCGCTTCCTCTACGATCTTTTCGGTATCTTCCATCTTCCCTCCTGCAAATAAAAAGCCCCGTCCGAAAAGGACAGGGCGAGATTTTCGCGGTACCACCTGTGTTCGCGCGCAAGATTTAAGCGCGCCTCATTGCCCCTATCGCGGGGAACGGCCCCTCTTGAAGTTCTTTTCGGAGAGGCGGCTCGCGGGGGAATACCGAACCTTTCTCCCGAGTGCCCTTTCAGCCGCGTGGCCCTCTCTCTGTGGGGAGTATCCCTGTTCGTCTCTTCCGCTTCAAATGCCTGATTTGCCTCTATTATAAGCGAGAAAAAGGCAAATGTCAAACGATTTTGCAAAGATTTCAGGCGGGGAGCTATTTCAAAAGACCTACCCCGCGTTCCCGCAGGGTAGGTCTTTGCTTGGAGAAGATCAATTCTTGTCTTCGAGATACGCCGCAAATTGTGCTTCATACTTGGTGAGATCGATCCGCGCGAATTGCAGCAACGTCTCATCTTCCCAATCATCGAAGAGATCCGTCGTGAGCACTTTACAGATCATGAAGCGGATGCCGTGGATCTTTTCAAGCAAAGTGGCCTTTTCTTCTTCATTCAGCGAAAGTGTGGAGAAATCCCACGTCACCGTACCGTCTTCTTCGGAAACGATCCTGCAGCTCCCGATCTGGTCGTAGAGTGCTGCAACTGCCTGTTTGATGACATCTTTGAGCGCGGTCGCGACCGATTTTTCCGTAGTGCCTTTGATGAGATCTCTGTTCAGCGCGGTGAGATCGGTGACTTTTTGGTTGATCCGGGCGAGTGCGGCTTCCTCGAGCCACGTCGGTTTCAACGCTGTGATCCATGTTTTCCCCCACGGCATCTTGGTCGCATCGATGTCTAAATTCGAAGTCCAATAATCGTATCCGTAGTACAAGGCATAAGCGGAGGAGAGCTTCTTCATTGTTCCAAGAAGCTCGTCGATCGACGCATTGCTGCCCTTTTCGATCAACGCTTCCAACTCGCTCTTGACCGCTTGATACTCCTTCGTCACTTCGTCAACGTTCTTTTCATAGACCTCGGCGACGAAATCCCGATATCCCGTGCCTTCCTTCAATTCATCGGGAAGTTTGTCGTAGACGGGCTTGAACACGTTCACGATCCTGGTGAGCGCATCCGTCCAGCCCTTGCGGTCGGTGGCCGCATCGAAATCCGTCTTTGCGGCGGCGATATCCGCTGCCAGCTTCTCTGCGACCTTCGTCTCGTGCGTGTTGCGCTTTTCAAGATAGCTTGCGAGCGTATCGTCGCCGACCGCGGTTTTGAGCACTTCATTTTCTTTGAGCGCGGGGACTGTGATACCCGAAATGGCCGCAGATTTGTCGTAGAGGGCGTTGAGTTCGTCCCATGCGGTCTCGGGGGAGGTCGCCGTGATCGTCTCCGCCTTTTCCTTAAAGTCCGTTGCGCGGTCGTGATAGAGCTCTGCGGTGAGAAGGAGAACGGTGGACTTTTCTTCGCCGACGGTCGTTTCCGCGAGATAGGAACTGTTGGACATGAGCGTCTTCACCGCGGGATCCTGCATATCGATCTCGTCTTGCAGGGCGGTGACCTTTTCGACGTATTGCTCGTAACCGTTTTCGGTGACGTCCATGCCGTCGATGAGCTTCTGCAATTTCTCCGCATATTCCGTCGCCTTCGCATTCGCCGCTTTAAGGCCTTTAACTGCCTTGTCGGCAATAAGGTCTGCGCTTTCCTTTGCCGTAAGTTCTTCCTTATGGGTAAGGGTAAGGCCGATGAAGCGACCGTTTTCTTCCTCGTAGTTGGCGTTTTGATAGGTCGCATAGACCGCGAGGTCGAAGGTGAGCTTGCCTTCCTCAGTCTTGCCGAGGCAGAATTCCACGCCCGTGATCTGGCCGCTGAGCCAACCGCGGAGCATCTGGTCTGCTATCATGGCAGTGAAGTCATCGAGACCTGCCTTCGCCTTTTCGACCAAAGAATCGATAAGACCGTTATATGCGGTGGCGAGTGCCGTAACGATATTGTCGCCGAGCGCGAAGCGAATACCGTTTTCCTTCACCTCGAGGGCGAATTGGGGAAGTCCCGTCTGCCCTTCGCCGCCGAGACCGGGAATGGCAGGAAGCCCGCCCGAAAGAAGGCTCTTAAGGTCAACTTCGGTCATGCCCATGGGAAGACCCTCTGCATTGTTGAAGGCAAGCGTCAAGATGCCGTCGCCCGTGTAGTAAAGATCGAGGCTCGAAAGCTCTGCGTTGAGCCAAGAAGGAAGATCGGGGATCATGCTGCCGAAGGCTCCGATCAACATGATAAGATCGGAAGCGGGCGTGAGATCGAGATGCAGATGCGCCTTTGCGATCGCGTAGTAATCGCCCGACCAGATCGCCGCAGGGTTCAAACGGATATCGAGATCGCCCGTAAACGGCCTTGTAATTGCGCCGCTGACGAGTTTTGTATCGATGGAGACGGTGATCTTTTCGCCCAGCGTGACATTTTCGAGCGTGCCCGCAAGATCGAGGGAGAGGGCGGAGATCTTCTCCGCGCCCGCCTCCGCCTTTACGGCGAGGTCTGCGTTGACGCCCGTAAAGTTTGCCCCGAGGAGTGACATGATGTATCCGTGCGTATCGCCGATCCTCTGCGCGAACCCTTCCAATAGGCCGCGGAAGGCGGTATTGAGCTTTGTAAGGGTCTCTTCTTTGAGAGAGAGCACGTAGCCCGCCTCCGTCTTCTCGGCAGAAAACAGGCTACCCATGTCCGCGATGAGGCCTTCGATTCCCCCTTCCGACACGGAGGAGAATGCCTCCGAGACGTCGATGGGATAGGTGTAGAGGAAGGCATCTTTCCCCTCGGTGCGGTTTCCGAGCATCAGAAGGAGCAATCCGTCCCCCTGATAGCGCACCGTAAGGGTGTTTGCGAGCTTCGAGATGAGGGGCATGTCCGCAAGCGAGAGATCAAAACGCAACGAGAAGGCATCTGCAAGGTCGCCCTTTTCGATGGCGTCCTCATGAAGTTTGAGGGAAAGTTCGCCCGAAAGCTCCTTCTTCGCCCCGAATGCGCCGAGACGGATCGAAACGGGAAGCCGTGCGGCGTTCTCCTCGCCGAGGGTGTCGCTGACCGCCCCTATAAACTGTGTAAGGGGATCGCTCTCCTGCGGGGGAACGGGCGCGGAGGGCGTCGTGCCGAGCTTTTGGTTGAACTCGGAAACGCTCGGGATCTCCACTTCTTCGTTGACTTTGGAATAGACGGATGTGATGCTCTCCTTCACACTCATGTTGAGGATCTTTTTCGCGGTATAGGAGCAGAAAGATGTGTAGGAGACGGGCGTCCAGTCGTTTTTGACGGTGAGGTGCAGATCTACATCGGAATAGGCGGGAAGGTTGTCGAGGGAGCCGTACGCCTTGGCTTGGTAGCGGATGAGCGCGGTCGCGGACTGCGTCGCCGTACCCTCCTCCAAAGACTTATCCCCCGCAAGGCGGAAATGATAGGTGAGAGTGTCCCCCTCCGCGCTCTCGAGTTCGGCATAGCGCAGCGTCTTGGGATTGACGATGAAGCCCCCGAGCGTCACTTCGTCGGCGGTGAAGCCGTAGACCTTTTTATAATCAGCCTTCTCGGCGACCTTCATCTCGCCGTCGAAACTGTTGCGGTAGACGACCTTGCCGCCCTTCGAGAAGGACTGATGCTTCATCTTTACGAGCAAAGAGTTGGAACTTGCCTGATTTAAGAAGTCCTCTCCGCTCTTATATGTAATGTTATGGATGTCCTGCTTATAGCCCGCAAGGCTGGCGACTGCCGTCCCCTCGGCCGTGATCATATAGCTTTGAAGTTCGCTCTGCTTCTGCAAAAATGCGTAGATGACCTCGTCGGGAGCGAGCTTATCCGGCGTCTTATTGGTGACAAGGGTGGACGACTGTCCGTCTGCAGGCGGTTCCACGCTGTCCGAAATCCGCTTGACACTGCACGCCGAAAGCCCTGCCGCGCAGCTCGCAGCGAGCACGCCCGTGAGAATTGCGACTGCGATCTTTTTGCTTTTCTTCATAAAAACCTCCGTTTTGGCGGAATTCCGCCTTTTCCTCAAGTGTAATATCTTTATCATAAAATGTCAACATTTTGTAATAGGAAATTATGACTTTTTTCACAAAATAGCTCTATATATAAAAAATCCATATAAAAAGGACGGCCGAAGCCGTCCTTCCCGGAATATGAAGTTTTATTTTATTCGAGACAGATCTTTTTCATGAGGGCGTTGGAGCCGACCACCCTGCCGCCGCCGAGGATGACCGCGGTGGAGACGTCGGGCGCGAGGTGGGCTTCCATCTGCAATCTATCCGCCGCATAGTCGGCAAAGCCCGCGAGGTTGCACACTCCGCCTGCGAGGAACACGCCGTTCTTGCACATTGCGGCGGAGACCTCCGCGGGGAGTTTGCGCATGGCGAGTTCGGCATATTCCAGAATTTTATCCACATAGGTGCGGATGGGGAAGAGTACGTCCTCCGAGGAGACGGAGACCGAACGCGGCCGCCCCGTCGTGATGTCCCGCCCGTTGATGACCGTCTGCTGCAAATCGCCCGGGATGAGGCTCCCGACCGTATTTTTGAGCTTTTCCGCCGTGAGCGCGCCGATCTTCAGATTATAGAGTTCGGCGATGTGGTCGATGAGGTGGATGTCCATATTCGCGCCGCCCACGTTCATCGTAAGCCCCGCGATAATGCCGTCCAGGGAAAATGCGGCCGCCGAGGTCTTGCCCGCGCCGATGTCGAGGGCAAAGACGGGGTTGGATTCGGAGAGAGGCACATCCTGTCCGAGGGCGACAAGGTAGGGCGTCTCGGCGAAGGAGACGCGGGAGATGCCCGCAGACTTAGCGACGCGGTAATATTTTTCGCGCACTTCCCCGCGGATGCCGCAGGGCACGCAGAAGAGTGCCTCGATGCCGCCGAACGTGCGGCGCGCGCACTTTGCGAGGAAGTATTCGAGGAGGGCGGCCGCATAGCGTTCCTCGACGATCTCCCCCTCATAGACGGGAAAGACGACGTCCGTCGCCTCCGCCGTCTTGCCGAGCAGGCGTTTTGCCTCCGCCCCGAAGGCGCGGATCTCGCCCGTCTCCTTGGAGACGGTGAGCGCGGTGGGTTCGGCAAGCACGATGCCGCTCCCGATACGGAAAATCTTCGTGACGGCCGTCCCGAAATCGATCGCAAGTTTTAACATTTGTATCCTCCCTGCAAGAGCATCATGCGGACATCCTCGACGGGAAGCCCCACGACGTTCGTGTAGCTCCCCTCACACTCCTTTACGAGCGGATATCCGTCCTGTATCCCATAGGCCCCCGCCTTGTCGAGCGGGAGACCGCTTTTGACGTATTCGTCGATGAGTTCTTCGCCGAGTTCATTGAAAATGACCCTCGTCTTTGCGACATGGTATGCCTCTTTTCCGTCTAAAATGAGGCAAACGCCCGTGTAGACCTCGTGCGCCTTCCCCGAGAGAAGACGGAGCATACGGCGGGCCTCCTCCCCATCTTTCGGCTTCCCGAGGACGACGCCCCCGAGGGCGACGACGGTATCCGCGCCGAGGACGACGCTGTGGGGAAAACGGGAATAGACTTCCCGTGCCTTTCCCCGCGCAAAGCGTTCCACCGTCTCGCATGCGGAAAGCCCCCCTGCGCGCTCTTCATACAGGGAAGGCTCTACGGTAAAATTCGTTGTGATTTGCGCTAAAAGTTCCCTTCTTCTCGGGGAGTTGCTGGCGAGTATCAGGTGCATAGTGTTGTGAATGGTCAGCGTCATTCTGAGCCGATAGGGATAATACGGCTGTCCGATAAAGCAGCTCTCCGAAGAATCCCCTCGATGAAAACCCGGACTTCGTATAGAGGGATCCTTCGACTTCGACTTCGGCTTCGCCTCCGCTCAGGATGACGCGGTTTGACCGCGGTTATCTGACGCGGTTTATTATCCCGATTATCGGTTACCGTTAAATCGCGGAGAGGCAAATGGACTTCGTAGTTCGGGATCCTTCGGGGATGAGTTCGCGAGGACTGCGTAATTGCAATTCGCCTCAGGATGACGCAATTGCCCGACGAAGTTCGCAGCCTATACGCGATTTGCTTACAGGATCTCCAGGTTCTTTTTGAAGTTGCGTTTGAATTCGCCCCCCGCCTCCATCGCCTGCCGGATCTCGAGGGCGGCGTCGCCCGCAAGCTCCGTTTTCATGATGACGGAATCGCCCAAGACGTCGCAGTTGATGCCCGTCACCATGCCGAGGCCGCTCCTGTCGAGACACTCCGCGATGCGCAGAAGCACGCCGAGTTTTTTCACGACGTCGAGGTCCTCGTCCGTGACGATGTCCTTGAAGCGCGCCCACTCCTGCGGGGAGATCTCCTCCTTTTTGTGGCATCCCGCGACGAAGGCGGCAAGGACGATCTCCTTATGGGTGGCCCCGTAGATGCTGCTGTTCAAGATCATATAGCGGGCGTGCAGCGGGTTGCTGTAGTAGCGGATGCGGGTACCGCAGTCGTGCAGGCTCGCCGCGATCTTGAGAACTTTCAGATAGATGCGCGGGAACTTGTGCAAAACGCGGAGCTGTTTGAAGAGTTGGATGGAGAGGTGGACGACATGTTCCACATGCTTCTCGTCGCAGCCGTAGTAGCGGACGAGGGTGGAGAGAGAATAGGAGAGGACGTCGGAGATCGGCCGCTCCACGGTGATGGGCAGAGCTTCGTTGAACATGATCCCCTCCCGAAGCCCGCATCCGCCGACGGTGAAACTTATCACATTGAGGTAGCTCGTGAACGCCTTGATGATGGCGAGTGCGGCGGGCATGATGTCCGCACGGGCGGGCGAGAGGCCGCGGATGCGCTTGCGCTTCTCGACGTCGAGGACGCGCACCATCTCATAGACGGCGTCAAAATCCTCCACCGTGAACTGATAGTTGTGCACGATGTTGAGCGGGTACTTTCGGATGATGCGGTTGATCTTATAGAGATTGCGGAAGGAGCCGCCCACGCCGATCATCTGGGTATCGGGTTCCACCTCGGCGAGCCAGTCGATCTTCTTGAACTGTTCTGTGAAGAACTGCTCGATCTTGTCCGTCTGCTCTTCGGGCTTTAAGCCGTCGTCCTTGAAGAGGTCGGTGAGGGTGACCGCGCCGAAGGGAAGATTTGCATAGTTGATGATGCAACGGCGGTTGTAATAGATGATCTTCGTGCTTCCGCCGCCGATCTCGAGGATGATGCCGCGGGGCACTTCCATCGAATTGATGACGCCGCGGTAGACGAGCGTGGATTCCTCCTCCTCGGAAAGCACCGTGACGCGGATGCCACAGGTCGCCTGTATCTCATCGAGGAAGGAACGCTGGTTCTTTGCACGGCGGACTGCCGCCGTTGCGACTGCGATGATGCGTTCGACGCCCGAGGCGTCCGCAAGCCGGCGGAACATCTTGAGCGTCTTGATGGTCTCCGCCACCCGCTGGGGCTTTAAGAATCCATCCCTGTCCATATCCTGCCCGAGGCGGACGCTCTCCTTGAGTTCATCCACCACCATAAAGTGACCGTCGCCGAACATCTCGACGATGACAAGACGCGCCGAATTGGAACCCAGATCGATAATACCGATTTTTTCCATGAGAATATTCCCTATCCTTTTCTGCGATCGCGCGGTGCGCATGTATACGGCTCATGCGCGGTATAGTACCCGATTTTAATGAATTCTGCCTTCATTTTAACACAGGTTCGGGGGTTTGTCTATACCCTTTTTGAAAATATTTCCGTATAAAGGCGCGATTTTCATGAAAGGCCCTTCCCCCTTCTCTGCCGCCTTCCCCGAAGGGCGCGCACAAATTGGGACAGGGACAAAAGGACAAGGAACAGCCCGAAGGCGCGGCGGAGCGTTTCTCCCGGAAGATAGGCGGCAAAGAGGGCCGCTCCCGCAGAGAAGAGGAAGGCGGGAAGGATCATCATGAAAAGCCCTTCCCTCTCGAGCAGGCCGCTTTTGGCATGGACGGAGAGGGCGAGGAGGGACATGGGCAGAAAGGAGAGAAGGTTCACCCCCTGCGCCGCCGCCTGTTCCACTCCGCAAAAGATGGTGAGGAGGGGGATGAGAAGGGTGCCGCCGCCCATTCCCATCCCCCCGAGGACGCCGCCGAAGATGCCGCAAGCGAAAAATACGAGGAAGGACATCAGAGCATCATCCTTATCCCTGCCGCGAGCATGAAGACGGCAAACAGGACCGTGAGAACGTTCGGGGAGACGCGGGGAAGAAGTTTTGCCCCGAAAAGACCCCCGACCGTGACGCCGAGCGCGACGGGAAGAAGGAGAGATATGGGCACGAGGCCGCGCAGAAGGTAGACGGCCCCGCTCAGAACGGAGGTGGGCAGGATGACGGCGATGGCGGTCGCATGGGCGGTACGCGCCCCCTTCCCCGCCGCCCGAAGAATGGGGACGGCGACCATCCCCCCTCCCCCGCCGAACAGCCCGTTGAGCACCCCCACTGCCGTTCCTCCCAAAAGATATGTCTGCCGTTTTGTCATCTCTTCTCCCTCCGCGCCGACGGCGCGCCCTCCCTTCTTCTATGAAAAGTTTGCGAAATCCGCAAAAAACTTTGCTCTTTTTTTGCGTTTTCACGCGAAAGTGCTTGCAACAAACTCTATTTTATATTAAAATAGAGAAGTATCTTCGAAAAAATACAGGTGGGCGCGGATGCGTTCGCAGCCCTCCGGATAAAGGTGTAAATATGGCTAAATTTTTCAAATCGGCAAAATGGAAGAGACGTCTCGGGGCAGGTCTTGCCATCGCGCTCTCCGCAACACTCTCCTTCGGCATCCTCTCCGCATGCGGAAAGACGCCCAACCAAGGGGATGATACGGAGGAGGATCCCGCCCTTCCCACCGATACCCAACTCATCAAAAACGGGAACTTCGAGTTCTATAACGAGATGACCAAGGAGGAGCAGTCCAAACGCCGCACCTTCATCAACAGCCCGCAGAGCTGGTCCACAAACTCCGAGAACCCCTCGTCCACTTCCGCATCCGGCGTCATCAACGTCGAGGACTGGGACTATATGTCCCGTTCCACATATCCGCTCATCAGGGAGGACGACAGGACGACGACGAACGACAAGGGCGAAGAAGTCGAAGTAAAATACGGCGAGGGAAAGCTCACCGACGCCGCAAAGCAATTCGCTCTCCAGCATTGGGACGAGGCAAGCCTCTACGACCGCGCCGAGTTCTATTCCTTCTTCAACATCACTTCGAGCAGCGGCTTCGAGAAGTTCGACGACAATCAGTACTCCGTCGATTTCGACGATCTGCGCTATCTCTATGAGGACGCATGGGGAGAGGCATGGAACGACGAGACTTCCACGGTTGAGGACAACAAGATCGATCTCCACTACGCCGAAGGCGAGGAACAGGATGGCTCGAGCGTCCTCATGATCCACAACCACCACTACACCGACTCCGAAAAGACGAGCGGCACCGCGAAGTACTACACTTCGAGTACGGACGTCTCCCTTCCCGCGGGCACGGCGGCAGAGGTCTCCGTTTGGGTCAAGACGCTCAACCTCACGCACTACGATAAAGTTCCCGTAGCGAAGCGTGCGGGCGCGTACATCGCCGTGACGAACAACGTCGGCTCCACCGCCCTCGACCAGATGCAGATCAACGACATCATCACGACGAACAATTCCGCAAACAATGCCGCCAACAACGGCTGGCAGAAATACACCATCTATATCCGCGCGAACACCTTCGCCTCCACCACCTTCCGCATCGTCCTCGGCCTCGGCCGCGGAACTTCGGACGATCGCTATGAGGCCGTAGACGGCATCGCCCTCTTCGATGATCTCGAATGCAAGCTCATCGACAGCGATACGTTCCAAACCACGGCCTACGGCAACACCGGTGCCGATCCCGCCGTGGATCCCGCCGTTCCCGCAAACCATATCTGCGACCTCGACAGCAAGGAGGATGCGCGCAAGTTCTATTCGACGAGCAGGACGACGGGCGAGTTCGAGACAAACACCAACTACGCCCTCGACCTTCGGGCAAAGTTCGATCCGATCACCGTTCCGGAAAATGCGGAAGGCACGAACGGGACCCTCAAATTCGATCTCACCGAAGAGGTCTCCGGCAACCGCACTTACACCTCCGAGTACTACGGCTATCCCGACAATACCAAGGAAAGCACCGTCAGTGGCCCCAGAAGCGTTCTTAAAAAGTATAGCCTCGACGATCTCAAGGCCGTAACCGCAGAAGTGAACGGCACCCTGAACGCTTTCGTCAAAGAAGATTTCGCAAACTATCCCTTCGCAAATGAGAACATCATCATGCTCCTCTCGACGAACGGCGCGGCATACACCGCAACGCTCGAAGGGCTTGAGGCATTCAAGGTCGGGGCCAACAGCCGTAAGCTCGTCTCCTTCTGGGTGAAGACAAGCTCCATCCTTCCCGGCAGAAGCGGCGCGGGTGCGATCCTCGTCGACGGCGAGAATAGGGTCTCCATCGCCTCCTTTGACTCCAACGACGTCCCCACGGTGGACGTGGACAAGGAGACGACGGACATCTGGGACGGCTGGGTACAGTGTTTCTTCTTCGTAGAGAACGACTCCGATGTCGAAAAGTCCTTCTCCCTCGAACTCACCTTCGGCCCCACCGCGATCGCAGACAGCAGTGCGGGCGACTACGGCGCAGGATATGCGGCGTTCGCAAACTTCGAGACATACGATCTCACACGCGCACAGTACAACTATGCCGCAACGGGCACCTATGCCCAGAAGACGACGCTCACGGGCGCGGCGGTCGATCCCTCCGTGTTCGACAGTGCAGCGGCAAACGGCAACAAGCTCGAAGAAGGGCTTGCAAGCCCCGCAAGCTACACGGGCGTCCTTTCGGGCAGCGACAGGCTCATCAAGGACGGTACGCCCAATCCCACTACAAAGCAGCTCAACGAAATGGGGATCTACACGGGCATGCTCTCCTCCGAGTTCGCCAAGAAATACGTGGGTCTCGATACCGCTGAGAACCCTTGGATGAATACATTGAACGGCGCGGCAGGCGATTATAACGGCAATGCGGATACTTGGTGGAAGAACCTCTTCGGATCGGACAGCACCACTGCAAATGCCGCCTATCAGCCCCTCGTCCTTCTCAATACGAAAGAGGGCGAAGGCCAACAGCTTTCCTACGGCTTCTTTGCACAAAATGCGAGCGTCTCCGCGAACTCCGCGACGAAGATCTCCGTCCGTCTGAAGGTCGCAAACGGCACCACCGCATATATCTACCTCATGGACGTCTCCGGTTCCGCGAGCGACGGCTACAACGACCCGCTCAAGGCAAACCTTCCTGTCCGCACCTATTGGTATGACGAGAACGGCAACGTGGTCAGCATGGACCCCGAGGACGAGAAGTTCGACAAAGAGGGCAAGATCCTTCTCCGCCTTCAGGAGAACGGCCTCTACAAGAACGAACAGGACAAGAACGATACGAAGTACTATGCCAACCTTGCCAACTTCGACAAGGACGATGACGGAAACTATGTGGACTCCAACGACACCCCTGTCTTCTTCTTCCACGAGGACAAGTACTATGCTTACCGCGAAGAGCAGAGCGACGGCTCGTTCAAATATTCAACGGAAGTGAACGACTTCCCCGAAGGGACCCCCACCCGCTTTAGCTACGATCCCGCTGCGACTCCCGAGACCGTCGTCTCCGTCACGGGCACCCCGGACAACAAGGATCAGTGGATCACCGTCAACTTCTATCTGAAGGCAGGCAACACGGCGAAGGATTACCGTCTCGAACTCTGGGCAGGCCAGCGCGACTATGCAGAAGGCAAAGCCGATGCGGTCGGCTTCCCGAACGGCGGCTATGTGTTCTTCGACCGCTGCACCACTACGACGGTGAGCAACTTCGACGCACTCCTTGCGGAGACTGCGGACGACATGCTTGACTATAACAATGGCGAAAAATATCCTTACCGCGATGAGGACGACGCCGAAAAGCTCAATAAAGAATACGGCCGCTACTACGCGTTCACCCTCTACGACAGCAAGGACTTCGAGCGGTATGACGCGACCTTGGACGAAGACGGCGACGGCAACCCTTGGCGCAAATATGTGCAGTCCGACTATGACGAGCAGCTCGTCTATCTCACATGCAAAGATGTCGAGGGCAAAGTCTTGGGGACGGCCTTCCCCACCGTCAGCACCTTCATCGACTACTCGGTGAGCGAGCAGATGCCCGATAAGGCTCCCAGCCTCAACGACGAGGCGGATGAGGACGACTCTTCGAGCAGCACCCCTTCCACCACGACGGGCGACACGGGCAACATCTGGCTGTATCTTGCGTCCGCACTGCTCGGCGTGGCCATCCTCTTCGCGATCGGCGCGGTCATCTTCAGAAAATTCTGGTCGAAGCGCAAAAAGACGGCGAAAGTCAAGGCTCCCAAACAACCGCGCGCGCCCAAGGCTTCCAAGCCTCAGGAAGATACACAGCCCGAACAGCCCTCCAAGCCCGAGCCTGCCGCTCCCGACGAGGACGACCCTTACAACGAATGATTTATTCGGAAAACAGCTCCATCAAAAAATCGGCGGCCCCTGCCGCCGATTTTTAATTTAAGTTGAGAATACGAAAACCTTGCCCACCCCTCAAGGGGTGGGTGTCTCGCCGCTCGCGGCGAGACGGGAGGGGTGTCATTCTCATTCGTTTCAACACCCCCTCAGTCTGCTTCGCAGACAGCTCCCCCTCATGGGGACGCCAAGAATCACCCATACATCCTCAAACCTTTGGGGAGGTGGTTTTTTGCGATGCCGTTCGCGCTCTTGCAAAGGCCCAAGGGATATCCGTCCACGCAGACGACGCCCCAGCCCGCAAACGCTTCGCAGGAGATGGTCTCCCCCATGAGGTACCTCTTCGCCTCCTCGCGGGAGAGGTGGAGCTTGCCCTTCGCAAATTTCCCATAGGCCATGGCGAGGGCGTGGGCGGGTTTGAATGTCCTTCCGTCCCATTCGCCGAGTTCAACGCCGAGGCGCAGAAGATAGAGTCCCGAAAAATCGGGCATGCCCGCGGGGACAAACAACATTTTCCCACTCTCCAACGTCGTAATGCCCCCTTCGGACCACGCAAAGCTATCGTCGAAGAACTCCCTTGCAAACGCCTCGAATGCCCGTTCCGCCTCCCTGTTTTTGCGCAGAGCGTACGGCCTTACGGGCAGCGTCTCCCCCTCCCTCTTCTTAAGAAGGGCGATAAAGTGGCCCTCTCCGCGGAAGGTGTGGGGATAGAGCTTCTTCATTTCAATACAGGTAAAGTCCGTGTGCCGCTTCAGAAAGTCCGCTACCTGCCACTCATCCTCCTCCTCGGCAAAGGTGCAGGTGGAATAGAGGAGGTGCCCGCCGCCCGCGACCATTTTTGCCGCCTCGTCGAGAATGGCGCGCTGGCGCGCCGCACACCGCGCGACGTTCTCCTCGCTCCATTCGGGAATGGCATTCTCCCCCTTGCGGAACATCCCCTCCCCCGAGCAAGGTGCGTCAACGAGTACGAGGTCGAAGAAGGCGGGAAAGCGCGCTGCAAGTTTTTCGGGTGCGGAAGAGGTGACGGCGCAATTTGTAATGCCCACGCGCTCGACGTTCTGCGAGAGGATCTTCGCCCGACCGCCGTTGATTTCGTTGGAAATGAGGACGCCCTCCCCCGCCATCTGCGCGGCAATGTGCGTCGTCTTGCCGCCCGGTGCGGCGCAGAGGTCGAGGACGCGCTCTTTTTTGCATGCGTCCGCAAGATCCCCCACTTTCATCGCCGATGGCTCCTGCACATAATATAGCCCCGCAAAGTGATAGGGATCCGCCCCCGGTTTTTCCTCGCCGACATACACGCAGGCGGGGTCGTCGCAAACCCGCTCCCCGAGCGGGAAGGGCGCGCGGCGGGAAAATTCCTCGGGGGAAATTTTCAAGGTGTTGATGCGTAACCCTTTGACGGGCGGAAGATCGTACGATGCCAAAAAGGCGGGGAAGTCCTCCCCCAGCCTCTCGCGCATACGCCTTATGAAATTTTCGGGAAGGGCTATCATGACGCTTTTCCGCTCTTTAAGAGTTCCTCTTTGAGTTTCTCGTAGGGAATGAAGGCCGCCCCGGAGGAGAGTGCGGCATTGAAGCGCATTCCGCCCTCCTCGCGTGCGATATAGACGTTGCATTCCCCGGGATGGGATGTGTATTTGCCGCCCGCCGAAAAGATCGCCGCGACGAGCTTCACGGAGGAGGGAACGTCCACTTCGACGTCCTTTGCAAAGCAGAAGGTCTTTCCCTCGAGCGCGCCCTTCCGCTTCTTGTGCATGTGTTTGTTGACGTAGCGGTAGAATTCCTCGTGCGCCTTGTGATAGGCGGCGCGCTCCTTCTCCTTTTCCACATAGAACCGCTTCTGGCCCATGGAGACGCAGGGGGTGATGCGGTAGCCTTCCACCCTGCCGCCGCGGATCTTATAGCGGGAGATGAGTTCCTGCACGTTTGCGCCCTCCCGCTTGCAGAGGGCCTCGCACACCCGCATGGTGGCGTAGGCGTCGTCAACGGCGCGGTGCGGGGTGAAATCTACACCCAAATTCTCCGCGATCGCCCCGAGGCCGACCTGCCTTCCGTACTCCCCCGTCACATTCATCCAGAAGAACTGCGTGTCGTGGAATTCGAAGCGGAAGGAGGGTAGACGGTATCGCTTGGTCTCGAGGTTGAGATAGTTGACGTCGTTCATCGTCGCATGACCCAACACGATGGCATCCTTCGCCTCTAGAAGGGCGCGGATCTTGCGGAAATGGGCGGGAAAGAGCGGGTACTTCTTGAAGTCCTCGTACTCATAGGGTAACACGAGACCCTCGCCGCCTTTTCTGTCGGTGAGGTGGAATTTGCCCTTGGGGTTCATGAGGATGTCCTCCCGCGCCGTCACGTTGAAATTCTCGTCCGTGACGACATACCCGAAGGCGCATATTTTGGCGACACTGCGGTAGACGCAGGCGCATTCGATGTCAAAGAATACGTAGTGCATGTTTTATTGTTGCGGCAAAAGTGTACCCCCCCACCCGTCGCCCGAGGGCGACACCCTCCCCCTCATAGAGGGGTAGGGCTTCCCCCTTCCCAAGGGGGAGGCTCCGCCGTCAGACGGAGGTGGGGGTTCAGTCACCGTTAAATCGCGTAGAGGCAAGAAAGACAAGAAGTGCGAGGCTTTTCGCAGCCCGCGTACAAGTGGACTTCGTATAGGGGGATCCTTCGACTTCGGCTTCGCCTTCGCTACTTCGCCTGCCCCTCGTGCCGCGCTTAGTAGACAATAGTGCGCGCGGGGCAGCATGACGCGGAAGCAAGACGCAGTATTTCGACGCCTATACGCGATTCGTTTATTTTTTCGGAACGATCTCGGTTTTGCCGCCCATGTAAGGGCGCAGTACTTCCGGGATCTCCACGCTCCCGTCGGCGCGGAGGTGGTTCTCGACGAGGGCGATGAGCATGCGCGGCGGGGCGACCACCGTGTTGTTGAGGGTATGGGCGAATTTGCTCCCCTCCTCCCCCTTATAGCGGATGCCGAGGCGGCGGGCCTGTGCGTCGGTGAGGTTGGAACATGACCCCACTTCGAAGTACTTCTTCTGGCGGGGCGACCACGCCTCCACGTCCACACTGCGGTATTTGAGGTCGGCAAGGTCTCCCGTGCAGCACTCGAGGGTGCGGACGGGGATGCCCATGGAGACGAAGAGTTCGACGGTGTAATTCCACATCCTGTCGTACCACATCTCGCTCTCCTCGGGCCTGCAGATGACGATCATCTCCTGCTTTTCGAATTGATGGATGCGATAGATGCCCCTCTCCTCGATGCCGTGCGCGCCCTTTTCTTTGCGGAAGCAGGGCGAATAGCTCGTGAGTGTGATGGGGAGCTGTTTTTCGTCCAGCGTCGTGTTCATGAACCTTCCGATCATGGAGTGTTCGCTCGTGCCGATGAGGTAGAGGTCCTCCCCCTCGATCTTATACATCATGCCGTCCATCTCCTCGAAGGACATGACGCCCGTGACGACGTCCGAACGGATCATAAACGGCGGGATGCAGTAGGTGAACCCCTTATTTATCATAAAGTCGCGCGCGTACGTGAGGACGGCGGAGTGCAGGCGGGCGATATCCCCCGTGAGGTAGTAGAATCCCTGCCCGCTCGTCCTTCTCGCGCTGTCGATGTCGATGCCAGAAAGTTTTTCGAGAATGTCGAGATGATAGGGCACCTCGAAGTCGGGCACCTTCGGCTGCAAAAAGCGTTGCCGCTCGACGTTCTCGGAATCGTCCTTCCCGACAGGGGTGTCCCCCGAGACGATGTTGGGGATGCGCATCATGATGGCCTTGAGCTTTGCCTCCACCTCCTCCGTCTCCTTCTCGACGGCGGCGAGCCGCTCGGCATCGGCATTCACCTGTGCCTTGACGGCGTTCGCCTCCTCGGTCTTTTTCTCCCGCATAAGAAGGCCGATCTGCTTAGAGAGGGCGTTGCGGGAGGCACGGAGGGAATCCCCCTCCGTCTGAAGGGCGCGGCGGCGGGTATCGAGGACAAGGGCCTCATCGACAAGAGGGAGCTTCTGCTCCTGAAATTTCTTTTTGATGTTTTCGCGGACAAGCTCGGGCTGTGCGCGAAGCAAAGCGATATCGATCATATCTGCCTCTTAAAGAAATGTTTTTCTCAATTATACACCTTTTGCCGCAGAAACGCAACGCTTTCCCCGCCCTCCTCCCGCCGCCCGTTCAAAAAAACTTCAATTCGGGATGAGAATTTTTGACTTTTCCGCGCGAGGCATGATATAATATAAGCGTAGAAAATGTGACAGAAACCTTTTGCAAGGAGGCCGCTGTGGACAAAAGCGACGGCAAAAACCTGAAAAAAGAGGCTCCCGCGCCCGCGCCTGCACCGCACCGCAGGGCGTTTTCCGCACGCGTTCTCGGCAGCAAGCCGCGGGAAGAGAAACCGATAGATACCCACCGTGCGGCGAGAAAGAAGTTCCGCCATGCAAAGAACATCCCCACTGCGGAGGAGGTGGAGCGGTTCTCCCCCCGCCTCTCGGAGGGGCTTTCGGAAAAAGAGGTGGAATTGCGCTTCAACCAATTCCTCTTCAACGACGTCAAGAGGAAGTACTCGAAGACGTATGCGAGCATCTTCATCGGCAACATCTGCACCTTCTTCAACCTTCTGTGCGTACTCGTTGCGGTCGCGCTCATCTTTGCGCACGCCAGCCTCTCGCAGTTCCTCTTCGTGGGGATCTTCGGACTGAACCTCATCATCGGCATCGTGCAGGAGATCCTCGCAAAGCGGCAGATCGATAAGCTCTCCGTCCTCGTCTCCTCCTCTGTGACCGTCATGCGGGAGGGGAAAAAGACCGTTATCCCCATCAAAGATCTCGTCCTCGACGACGTTCTCCTTCTCGAAACGGGACAGCAGGTCCCCGCCGACTGCAAACTCGCGGACGGCATCGTGGAGGTCAACGAATCTCTCCTCACGGGAGAGAGCATCCCCGTCAAAAAGAATCCCGGCGAAATGCTCTTCGCAGGCTCCTTCATCGCGAGCGGCTCCTGCCGCGTGCGCGTCGAGCGGGTCGGCTCTGCGACCTATCTCAACTCCCTCACGTCTAAAGCAAAGAAGTATAAGAAGCCGAAGTCGGAGATCATCAACTCCATCCGCCTCTTTATCCGCGTCATCGGGCTTCTCATCCTCATCGTCGGCGCGCTCATGCTCTGGGTGAATTGGGGGCGGACGGGGCACGATACCGACCGTTCCATCCAGCTCACGGGAGCCGTCGTCATCGGCATGATCCCCTCGGGACTTCTCCTTCTCACCTCCCTCGCGATGGAGGTGGGCGTTCTGCGCCTCGCCAAAAAGCAGACGCTCGTGCAGGATCTCTATTCCCTCGAAATGCTCGCCCGCGTGGACGTTCTTTGCCTTGACAAGACGGGTACCATCACCGACGGCAGGATGACGGTCAACGACTGCATGATCCTGAGCAACAACTCCGACCATTCCATCGAGGAGATCATGGGCAGCATGCTCACCGCCCTCGACGACAACAACCAGACCTCCATCGCGCTCAAGGATAAGTTCGGGCTGTCCAATGCCCTTTCGGCGACGGCGATGATCCCCTTCTCCTCCAAACGCAAGTACTCGGCCGTCTCCTTCGGACAGCTTGGAACGTACGTGTTCGGCGCGCCCGAATTCGTCCTCCGCCCCATGCCCGCAAGGATCTCCAAACTCGTCAAACAATATGCGCAGGCGGGTCTCCGCGTGCTTGTGCTTGCCCATTCCGCAGGTGAGATCTCGGGAGACCGCCTTCCCCCCGTTCTTCGCCCCACCGCCGTCATCACCCTCGCCGACAACGTGCGTGCGGATGCGGCGGACACCATCAAGTGGTTCCGCGAAAACGGCGTGCAGATGAAGATCATCTCGGGCGACAACCCCGTGACCGTCTCGGAAGTCGCCCGCCGCGTGGGCGTGGAAAATGCCTCGCAGTTCATTTCACTCGACGGCCTCACCGACCTCGAAGTGGAGAATGTGGCAAACGATTACACCGTCTTTGGGCGTGTCACCCCCGAACAGAAGGCGGTGCTTGTGAAGGCTCTCAAAAAGCAGGGGCACACCGTCGCCATGACGGGGGACGGCGTCAACGACATCCTCGCCCTGAAGGAGGCGGACTGCGCCATTTCCGTCGCATCTGGCTCGGAGGCTGCGCGCAATGTCTCCCACCTCGTCCTCATGGACAACAACTTCATGAGCCTTCCCTCCGTCGTCTTTGAGGGGCGCAGGGTCATCAACAACATCAAGTCGAGTGCCGCACTCTATATCACAAAGACGCTCTTCATCACCATGCTCGCGATCATCTGCATCTGCATGGGCGAATCCTACTTCTTCACGACAAACAACATGCTGCTCTTCGAGATGTTCGTGGCGGCCCTCCCCTCCTTCGTCGTCTCGCTGCAGCCGAATACCGAACGGGTGCGGGGGAAATTCATCCCATATGTCCTCTCGCGGTCGGTGCCGGGGGCGATCACCCTCGTGTTGTGCGTGATGAGCGTATATATCGCAGGGCTGACCGTGCCCGCGAATTACGGCTTTGCGGAGATGCAGAACGCGCATGCGATGTATATGCTCGCCCTCACCTTCGGCGGTCTCGTCATCCTCTTCCGCATCCTCACCCCGTTCAACGCACTGCGGCTCGTTTTATACGGCGTCTCGGTGGGCATCTGCGTCATGTGCGTCTCCGTCCCCGTCCTCGGCGATATTATCTTCGACGGCTGGCATGACGTCGCCCTCACCTTCCCGCAGATCCTCTTCATCGTCTGCGTCATCCTCGCGGCTTTCCCGATCTCGGGCGTCCTCGTAAAGCTGTGCGACATGCTCAACCCCACGACGGAAAAATAAGACGACAAAACATCATGATGATGCTTCGGCACGCGCGTATCGCGCGGCTCGGCATGACGATTCAGAAACATTGAACTTACAATAAAAATAACCGCCGGGGCGGACATGGTACCCACCTCGGCGGTCCTATTATTTTTTTGAACTGTCCATTGAGAAGCAAGCTCAAAGCCTTTGGATGATGCCGCGGGCGACGTGGACGCCGCTCGCCGAGGCGTGGGAGAGGGAGTGGGTGATGCCGCTTCCGTCTCCGATGACGTACAGCCCCTCGTAGCGGGAACACAGCCGTTCGTCCACCTCCACCTCCATATTGTAGAACTTGACCTCCACACCGTAGAGGAGGGTGTCGTCGTTGGCAGTGCCAGGGGCAACTTTATCGAGGGCGTAGATCATCTCGATGATGCCGTCTAAGATGCGTTTGGGAAGGACGAGGCTCAGATCCCCCGGCGTCGCCTTGAGCGTGGGCGTGACGAAGGATTCCTCGATCCTTCCGGGCGTAGATCTTCTCCCGCGGATAAGGTCGCCGAAGCGTTGCACCATGACGCCGCCGCCCAAGAGATTGGAGAGTTTTGCGATGGATTCGCCGTAGCCGTTGGAATCTTTGAAGGGTTCGGAGAAATGCTTCGCGACGAGGAGGGCGAAGTTGGTGTTTGCGGTGTGCTTTGCGGGGTCCTCATAGCTGTGGCCGTTGACCGTGATGATGCCGTTGGTATTCTCATACACGACCGCGCCGCGCGGGTTCATGCAGAAGGTGCGCACGAGGTCGCCGTACTTTTGGGTGCGGTAGACGATCTTGCTCTCGTAGAGTTCGTCCGTCACATGGGAGAAAACTTCGGCGGGAAGTTCGACGCGCACGCCGATGTCCACGCGGTTGGAACGGGTGGGGATGTCCAGCTCCTTGCAGAGGTGTTCCATCCACTTGCTTCCGCTCCGTCCCACCGACATGATGCAGTTGCGGCACTTGAAGGTGCGGTCCGCGCACACCGCCTCATACCCGTCCTCACACACGTTGAGGCGGACAACGGGAGTATCGAAATAGAAGTCTACACGGCTCTTCAGTTCCGCATAGAGATTCTCGAGAACAACGTAGTTGATGTCCGTCCCCAAGTGGCGCACGGAGGCGTCGAGAAGGTGCAGATCGTGCTTGATGCACTCCGTCTTGAGGGCGGTGCCCGCCGTGGAATACAGCTTTGTGCCCTCCCCGCCGAAGCGGAGATTGATCTCATCCACATAGTGCATAAGCTCGAGGGCGCGCTTTTTGCCGATGTATTCATGCAGGGTGCCGCCGAAATCGTTGGTGATGTTGTACTTCCCGTCCGAAAAAGCCCCCGCACCGCCGAAGCCGCTCATGACGGAACAGGTCTTACAGCTGATGCAGCTCTTCACCTTCTCCCCGTCGATGGGACACCTGCGCTTCTCCAAGGCATGCCCCGCTTCGAGGACTGCCACCTTGAGATCGGGCCGCGCGTGAGAAATTTCATATGCGGAAAAGATCCCCCCGGGACCTGCGCCGATTATGATCACATCGTAGTTGTTCATTGCACCCTCCGAGAAAAAATCGTCCGACCGCGAAGGAGGCGACCGGCAGATGAAATAGGCAGATTTTCGCCCGCATGGGCAATTTCACTATACCATAAAACGCCCGCATTTGCAACTATTTTTCAAAAATATTGCGCCGTGCGGCACTTTTCCGCCTCTCGCGACGGACGTTTTGTTGACATTTCCCCCGCACCGTGGTATAATTCATGTTGTTCTCAAAGCCCCTTGCTTTGTAAGAAAGGCATGGGCTAACAAATTTACAAAAATCGTGAAAAAGATTCCTTGGGAAGATTTTTCACGAAGAGGAGGCACCGCCTTAACGAGGAGCTTTTCGCAAGAAAAGCGAGAAAAGGAGGCGTGCGCCGACGAGCCGCTGTGGTGGAATTGGCAGACGCGCGTCGCCGCAAACTTCGCCACGAGTACTTTCCGCAAGCGGAAAGTGCAAACAGGCTTCGTTGCGGCTCCTTTTTCCAAAAAAATACTGCGTCTTTTTTTGGAAACCTTAAATTATTTTTAAGTCCCTTGCTTTGTATCCATGCAGGGCAGAACAATATGAAAACTGTATAACACGCCGCTGTGGTGGAATTGGCAGACGCAAGGGACTTAAAATCCCTCGGGATAAAACCCGTGTCGGTTCGAGCCCGACCAGCGGCACCAACCTCAACCTAATTCGAACCATGATGAAATGGTTTGGGTTAGGTTGATTTTTTTGTCGGAAAAGCGCGGCGGTTTATGCCGCGAAAGGCTCTTGACATGAGAAAGACGTGCGGTAGGCTATTTGCCAAAGGCAAGAAAAA
>CANREM010000016.1 GCA_947629675.1 uncultured Clostridia bacterium | reverse complement strand
CGGTCATCCCACAAGATCCTTAGTCTTGCGCGTCTGCCAATTCCGCCACGACCGCTTGACAGCTTATTTATCATAGCGCATCCGCAAAAAAAAGTCAACAAATATCAATATAAAATTTCATAGATTTTCTTAAAATTTTTTACTTTTTTCAAATAGCGGGCGGTCTCGGGGTAGGGAATGCGGGAAAGCGTTGTGCCGTCCTTTGATAAATTTTCGTCCGACAGCCAGTCGGAGACGACGCCTTCTCCCGCATTGTAGGCGGCGAGCATCGTGTCCATGACGGGAAATTTCTTCGAAAGATAACGGATATAGAGCGTTCCGAGCCTTGTATTATAGTTCCCATCAAAGAGCTTTTCCTCGTCGAAGGGAACGCTGTTCCGCATGCAGATAAACCGGGCGGTGGAGGGGAGGAGCTGCATGAGGCCGACAGCTCCCGCGCGGCTTTGCGCCTTCTCGTCGAAGCCGCTCTCCGCCTTCATCATCGCATAGACGAGGGAGGGGTCGACGCCGCTATCTTCGACAACATCCAAGTGCGGGCGGGGGAAGCGGGCGCGGACGGCAAAAAAGGCCGAGACGCATAGAGCGGCCGTAAGGGCCGCACAGAATATTCCGATCCAAATCCGTCTTACCATCGCATTAAAAAGTATGTCTCAAGCAAAAGTAAAATACCGAAAAGGCAGGGCTATTTTGCCCTGCCTTAAGAGTTATCCTTCAAATATCAGCTATAATTTCGGTACTATATGTGAAATAGTACTTCTCAAATTTACTTGATTTCGAGGATGTCCCAGACTTCTCTGATCTTTTCGACGGCCTCGTCGATCTCCTCGTGCTTGTGCGTTGCGGAGTAGCTCGTGCGGATGAGTGCCTTGCCGACGGGGGTGGCGGGGGTGATGACGGGGTTGACGTAGACGCCGCGCTCCAAAAGCAGTTTGCACGCCATGAACGCCTTTTCGTCCTCATATGTGTAGATGGAGACGATGGGCGTCGTCGCGGGAATGTACTTGATGTGGGCCTCGTCCAGCTTCTTTCTCATGTAGTCGCCGATCTCGTTGAGTGCCTTGACGCGTTCCGGCTCGCGGATGAGGATCTCCAAGGCCTTCCGCGCACTCTGCACGGAGGCGGGGGTGATGCTCGCGCTGAAGATGTAGGGGCGGGAGGTGTGCTTGACGAAGTCGATGACCCGCTTGGTGGAGGCCATGTAGCCGCCGAGGCTCGCGAGCGACTTCGAGAAGGTGCCCATGTAGATGTCCACCTCGTCCTCGAGGCCGAAATATTCCGCTGTGCCTCTGCCGTGTTCGCCGAGGACGCCGAGGCCGTGGGCGTCGTCCACCATGACGCGCGCGCCGTACTTCTTTGCAAGGGCGACGATCTCGGGCAATTTGCAGATGTCGCCGCTCATGCTGAACACGCCGTCGGTGACGATGAGTGCGCCGCATTCTTCGGGAACGGCTTGGAGCTTCTTTTCGAGATCCTCCATATCGGCGTGGTTGTAGCGGAGCATTCTGCCATAGCTCAAACGGCAGCCGTCGTAGATGGAGGCGTGATTCTCCTTATCGCAGAGGACATAGTCGTGCATGCCGACGATGGCGGAGATGATGCCGAGATTTGATTGGAAGCCCGTCGAGAAGGTCATGACCGCTTCCTTATGTAAAAATGCCGCAAGCTCGTCCTCGAGTTTTTTGTGGATGTCGAGGGTGCCGTTCAGAAAGCGGGAACCCGAACAGCCGGAGCCGTACTTTTTCAGCCCTTCGATGCCCGCCTCGATGACTTCCGGATTGGAAGTAAGGCCGAGATAGTTGTTGGAGCCGATCATGATCGTGCGCTTGCCTTCGATCTTGACGACAGTGTTCTGGCCCGAGGTAAGCTCGTGGAAGTAGGGGTAAATGTTGGCACGTCTTGCCGTGTCATAGTTGTGTTCCCCTAAAGTTTTTTCAAACAGATCTTTCATAGTATGACCTCTCACGCATACAATTTTCTTAAAATAAAGTTCACAAAGCGGGTCGGAAGCATTTTTTTCAGCCCCACAAAGAGCTTGTACTGCCCGCCGACCGTGATCTTCAAGGGGGGATGTTTGCGGCGAAGTGCCTTTTCCACCGCCTTTGCGACGGTATCGGGACTTTTGCCGTTCTGCTCGTCGTGTTCCATGCGGCGGATGGAGCGGCCGATCTTGCCGTTATAGCCCTCTTCGCCGCCCTCGATAACGCGGGCAGCCGTAAAGCCCGTCTTTGTATCGCCCGGCTGGACGACGGTCACCTTCACGCCGAACCTTCTCACTTCCCCGTCAAGTGCAAGGGAGAAATTGAGAACGCCCGCCTTGGTTGCGGAATAGCAGCTCTGGAAGGGGATGGGAAGTTCGCCCGCGACGGAGCCGATGTTCACAAGATTGCCCTTCGTCTCCTTGAGATACTTCAGGGCGACGGAAGAGATCTTCACAAGGGAGGTGAGGTTGGTATCGAAGATGCGTTGGATACTCTCCTTCTCGGCATATTCGACCGCGCCCGCGATACCCATTCCCGCATTGTTGACGACGGCGTCGATGTGCTTTTCCCTCTCATAGACGGCCTCGAAGACCGCCTCGACGGAGGCGAGGTCGTTGACGTCCGCCTGCATACATTCGAACAGTTCATCCGAAAAGGGGCGGCGTGCAAGTCCGTAGACCTTGTATCCCTTGTTTGCGAGCCGATGTGCCGTGGCAAGACCGATCCCGCTCGAAGCACCCGTTACGATAACTACCTTCGCCATATCCGACCTCTTTACAAGATTACTTTATTATAACAGTTTTATCATGCAAATGTAAAGAAAAATCAGAGATATTTTTGCTTGACTTCAATTTTTTGTAAAAAATGAGGAATAAACGGCTTTCGGACAAGGTTTCATAATTTCATCCGCTCTCCCATATAGTAAAACGTGCTTGAATTCCTGCCGCCGCGCCTCCTTTCCGCCGTGCGCCATGTGAACCTCAACCGCTTGTACGAACTTCGGATCCGGGCGGACAAGCCTCTTTCCGCCAATGTGGGAGGCGTGTTCCTCTTTCTCGGCGAGCGGGGCGTTTGCGGTGCGGGGGAGGCGTTGAGGCCCTCCGCCCAAGAGGTGGAGGAGACGCTGCTTGCGGCGTGCGGGTACTCCGTCTATGCAGTGGAAAATCAGCTCAGGCGCGGATTCGTGACGGGAAAATGCGGGGAGCGCATCGGGATCGCAGGGACCTTCGTCTATGAAAAGGGGGCGGTGCATTCCGTCCGCGATGTGACTTCGCTCTGCATCCGCATCCCGCATGAGATCCGCGGATGCGCCGAGGAGATCTTTGCAAGGTGCATGGCGGAAGGGCTTGCCTCCGTCCTCATCCTCGCTCCGCCCGGGGAGGGCAAGACGACCATCCTCCGCGACCTTGCCCGCCTCGTGAGCGAGAGGACGCATTGCAACATCCTCGTGAGCGACGAGCGCGGGGAACTTTCGGCGGGGGAACTCGGGGAGACGGCGGACGTCATCCGTTTTGCGGACAAGATGACGGCATTCACGGCAGGCATCCGCGCCATGCGGCCGGAGCTTATCGTGACGGACGAACTTCTGCCCGGGGACTATGCGGCGGTGGAGCGGGCGATCCTTGCGGGGATAAACGTCCTCGCCTCCGCCCATTTGAAGAGGTATGAGGACGTGCCGAAGAAGCTCTTTACGTACTATGTCATCTTAAACGGTCTCGGAGAGATCGGGGAAATAAGGGGAAGCGAGGGGGAGCATGTGGATTAGATTTTTATTGAGCGGACTCATCATCGCCTTCTGTATCCTGCTCGGATATCTGGCGGCCAACAAGTACCGCTCGCGCAAGAAGTTTTTTGCACAGTTCGAGGCATTCAACGCAAGGTATCTTGCCGAACTCTCCTATGCCAGAAAGCCTATCCGCGAATTTCTCTCCGCCTATGAATACAGCGGGGAATTTGCAAAACTTCTGAAAGAGTTCGCCGAGAAGAGGAGCATTTCCTTGAAACTTTCCTTCCTCACAAAGGAGGAGCGGGCGGACCTTTCCGATTATTTTGCGATGCTCGGGAAGGGGGATTCTCTTTCCCAACACGATTTCTTTGCCGCCAAAAAGCAATATCTCTCCGACAAAAAGACCTCCTCCGAAAAGGAGTGCAAGGCAAGAAGTTCGCTCTATCTCAAGCTCGGCCTTCTTGCAGGGCTTGCCATCGTCATCCTAATCATATGATCGATATTTCCATCATCTTCAAACTGGCAGCCATCGGGATCATTATCACCGTCGTCTGCCAGATCCTGAAACGCTCGGACCGCGACGACGTCGCGACCGTCGTCTCCATCGTGGGGCTTGTCATCGCGCTCACCGTCGCCGTGACGATGATCGGCGACCTCTTCAAGACGATACAGGAGATCTTCGGAGTATATTAGCATGGGGATCTTTCAGCTCGTGGGGATCGCCTTTGTCACGGCGGTCGCCGCCCTCATTCTCAAGGAGACGAAGCCGGAGCTTGCCTTCGCCGTCACGATCGCGGGAAGCATCATCTTGCTTCTCTTTGTCTTTGAACTCTTCAAGGACAGCATTTCCATCTTTCAGGAGATCGCCTCCGCGACGGGCATCAACGCCTCCCTCGTAAAGATCCTTCTGAAGATGGTCGGGATCGGCTATCTCGTGGAGTTCAGCGCGGGGATTTTGACGGATTTCGGACAAACCTCCCTTGCGGACAAGCTCACCTTCTGCGGGAAGGTGCTTATTCTCATTCTCGCGATCCCCATCATCGAGAGCGTTCTCAAACTCATCGTAAATCTTTTGGAGCTGATATGACGGCGATGGTCGCGTATTTTGAGAAAAAAAGAAGAAGGATAAGGCGCATCTTCCTTCTCCTTCTCGGCCTCCTTCTCATTCTTACGGGGGTGCTTGCCGTAAGAAGTCGTGCATCGGCGCGCGCCTACTCGGGGGAAGAGCAGGCCGCCCTCGACGCCCTCGAGGATGCGGTGGAGGAGATGCTCGCCTCTCTCGACACGAAGGAACTCGAGAAATACCTTGCGACGCTCTCCGAATTCAAAGGGGTCACGCTCAAGGAAAAGATACTCAGCCTCATCTCTGGGGATTATTCGCTGAGTTATTCCTCGCTCTTCGAATCGGTCGCCAATCTCGTCTGGCAGGAGGGGCAGACGATGCTTCCCGCGTTTGCGGTCATTCTCTCCGTCGCCATCCTCTGCGGCATCTTAAATTCCGCAAAAAACGGATTTCTGCAAAGTACTACGTCAGACATAATACACTTCGTCGGCTACATTTCCGTGGGAGCCGTCGTCCTCTCCGCACTCATCGGGGTACTGCATGCGGGTTTTTCGGCAATATCCTCCATGCAAAAGCAGATGGAGATCGTCTATCCCATCCTTCTCACCCTCATGGCGGCGAGCGGGGGAACGGTCTCTGTGGGGGTATACCGTCCTGCGGTGGCATTTATGAGCGGGACGATCTCCACGCTCTTCACCTCTGTCGTGATGCCGTCTGCCGTCATCGTCATCGTGCTTGCATTTGTCGGGAACCTCAGCTCGGATGTTCGGACGGAAAGGCTCGGCGAACTATTCAAATCCGTTTCGAAGTGGCTCATCGGTCTGACGCTCGGGATATTCAGCATCTTTTTGACGGTGCAGGGCATCACCGCCTCGCAGTATGACGGGCTGTCCCTCCGTGCGATGAAGTATGTCATATCCGGCTCCGTGCCCATCGTGGGGAATTTCCTGTCGGGGGGGATGGATGTCGTGATCGCGGGGAGCGTCCTCATCAAAAATGCCATCGGATCGTTCGCTCTTTTTATGCTCGCGGCCTCCGTCTTAAAACCGCTCCTGCTCTTTGCGGCCTTCCAGCTCTTTCTTCGTCTCTCCGCGGCGGCGACGGAGCCTGTCGGGGGGAAGATCTCCGCCTTTCTTTCGAGCGTCGCAAAGGACAGCGGATACTTCCTCGCAGCCCTTCTTTGCATTGCATTTTTATACTTTTTGACGCTCGTTCTTCTCATTTGTTCGACGGGGGCGATCTATTGATGAAGGGATATATTCTTGCCATTGCGGGGGTCGTGCTGCTCTCTGCGGTCGTCACCGTCATAGCCCCCGGCGGGAAGATGGGAAAGTTCCTGAAGGGGGCGATGAAGCTGGTCATCCTCGTCGTCATGATCTCTCCCGTCATCTCCTTCGTGAAAAGCGGGAAGGTGGACCTCTCCGCGCCGTCTGCGATCGGGATGGATACGGGGTATCTGAAGGCATGCAGTGCACGGCTCGAGGAGGCGGACGAGGAGGAGATAACAGCCTTTCTTTCGGAGGAATTTTCCGTGAAGGGTGAGGTCAGGGTCACACGCTCGGACAGCGCGCCTTTTTCCCGTGAAAAAATCATTATCATTCTCGAAACAGAAGGAATAAACGGGGAGGACGGGCATAAACATATTGTGACCCTCATCCAAGAGGCGGTCGAAGCGCGTTATGGCGCGCAGGCGGAGGTCTCGTGACGTTGTCGCTCGCCAAGTTCAAAGAGTTTTGCAAAAACCGTACCGTCCGCATCGTTGCGGTCTGCATCGCGGCTCTTCTCCTTCTTTTTGCGGCGTATAAAGTTTTTGCGGGCGGAGGCTCCTCCAAAAAGAGCGGGTATGTTATGAGCGAACGGGAGGAAAGGCTCCATGTCCTTCTTTGCGGGATCGAGGGGGTCAAGGACGTCAAGGCAATGGTCACGGAGGAAGATGGCTCGCCCGTAGGCGTTGTCATCGTGTTCGAAGGGGAAGATGGGTTTCTCACACGGATGCGCCTTACAGACGTTGCTGCGGCGGCTCTCAATATCGACAGACGAGCGGTGGTCGTCTACCCCGCAGACTCTTAACTTCGCAATCTTATAATTATAAGGAGATAGTACTATGTCAAACACCAAGAAGATCGCACTTATGTCTACCCTTGTCGTCCTTCTCGCAGCCACGGCCATCTTCAATTTCGTGCTTGCGGGAACGGGCGGAAAGAGCGTCGAGAGCGGCGCGAGCGTGCAGGCGAATTACTTCACGACGTACCGCACCGAGCGCAACACCACGCGCAGCGAGGAATTCGTCCAGCTTGACAGCGTCATTTCCGCCTATGAGACGGGGAGCGACGAATACACTGCCGCTGTTGCGAGAAAGCAGGAACTCGTCGAACTCATGGAGGACGAACTCGTCATGGAATCCGTCATCAAGGCACTCGGATTCTCGGATGCCTGCGTCTCGATCGGTGAGAACGACAACATCAACGTGTTCATCAACGCCTCCGAACTCACCGGCGAAACGGTGACGCGGGTGTTCTACGCCCTCGAGGTGGAACTCGGTATCCGCAACGGCAACGTCATAATTATGCCTGTTTATGCGGAAAGTTGAGAAAAAACAGTAGTAAATTCGGAAAATATGTGCTATAATAGTTCCCAAAGGAGCAAATTATGGCAAGTATTCGATATAACCCCAACGGCCAGAAGGGCAAGGTCACATATAGTTCGGATATCGTCAGCGGCATCGTCGCCCTGAGTTTGCAGGAGACGGAGGGGATCGAACTCATTCCCTCCAAGGGCAAGGGCATCAAGATATGCTTTGAAAAAGAGGGGGTCTTTGTCGACATCTCCGTCATTGCACATTATGGTTACAGCGTGCCCGAGATCGCCTACAGGATCCAACAGTCCATCAAGCAGATGGTCGAGTCCATGACGAAGTACAAGATCGCGAAAGTGGATGTGCATGTCCAGAGCGTGGTTTTCCCAGATCCCGCCCAGCAAGAGACGGAACAGGGCGAGGAAGCCGACGAAAAAAAGAATTAAGGAAATGCTCCCTTTCCCGCCTTCGGGAAGGGGAGATGTGTGTTTTGAGGAGTACTTATGAGAAGCGATGCGAGAGAGGCGGCGTTCAAAGTCGTCTTTTCAAGACTTCTTGGCGGGGATTGCCCGAAGGGCGTCCGGACCGCATTATATGGGCAGGCAAAGCTCAATGAAGAGGAGAGGGCGTTTGCGGAACGCCTCGTTGAAGCGGTGGATGCACACCGCGAGGAACTTCTCCGTATCATAGCGGAGAAAGTGACGAGCTATGCCGAAGAGCGGATCTTTGCCGCAGACAAGGCTATCCTCCTTCTGGCACTTGCCGAGATTAAGTATTTCGAAGAGATCCCGCCCGTCGTCTCCGTCTCGGAGGCGACCGCGCTTGCGCGTAAATATTCCGCCGAAAATTCCACGGACTTTGTCAACGGCGTTCTCGCGGGGGTCATCAACCAATGATGCTCATCGACGGAAAACGCACGGCCGCCGACATCCGCGCCGCGCTGAAAAGCCGTGCGGAGGCGTTTGAAAGAATCAGCGGCAGAAGGGCGGGACTTGCCGTTCTTCTCATCGGCGACGACCCTGCCTCCGAAGTGTATGTCAGAAATAAAGAGCGGGCATGCGAAGAGGTCGGCATCGCCTCATATTCCTACCGGCTTCCCGGCGATACCGGCGAGAAGGAGGCGGAAAGTCTCATTTCCCGCCTTGCAAAAGAGGAAAAAGTGGACGGCATCCTCGTCCAGCTCCCGCTCCCTTCCCACCTCGACGAGAAAAAACTTCTCGCGCTCATTCCCCCCGAAAAGGATGTGGACGGGTTTACCGCGGAGAATATGGGAAGGCTCGCAAGGCATGAGGGCGGGACTGCCGCCTGCACCCCCCGCGGCGTGATGGAATTGCTTTCAAGATACGATGTCCCCATCCGCGGCAAACATGCCGTCGTCGTCGGACGCAGCAATATCGTCGGAAGGCCGATGGCACTCCTTCTGCTCAATGCGGATGCCACCGTGACCGTCTGTCATTCCAAGACGGAGGATCTGAAGGAGATCTGCAGGAGCGCGGACATCCTTATCGCCGCCGTCGGAAGGCCCCGCCTTATCACCGCGGATATGGTGAAGGAGGGGGCGGCCGTCATCGACGTGGGCGTCAACCGCGTAGACGGAAAACTTGTCGGCGATGTTGACTTCGAGGGCGTGAAGGAGAGTGCGGCCTACCTCACCCCTGTCCCGGGCGGCGTCGGGCCGATGACCATCGCCATGCTCCTTACGAGTGTTATCGAGGCAGCGGAGAGGAAGATGCCATGAACTTCGCCGCCGTATATGAAAATTTCCGCACCGCCTTCGAAGCGGTGCTTCTCAAAAAACTCGACGAGGCCGCGCAAGGGGCGTTCCCGCCCATCCTCTGGGAGAGCATGCGCTATTCCCTCCTTGCAGGGGGGAAACGCATCCGCCCCGTCCTCTTTTTGGCGGGTCTCAGAGAAAACGGAATGAGCCTTGATGGCGAGATGACGCTCGCCGTTGCCATCGAGTGCATCCATACATATTCGCTCATCCATGACGATCTTCCCGCAATGGACAACGACGATATGCGCCGCGGAAAGCCCTCCAATCATAAGATGTTCGGGGAGGCGAATGCCATTCTCGCGGGGGACGGTCTCCTTTCGTGGGCGTTCGAGATGCTCATCGACGAGGCTTCGCGCGGGGAGAGCTATCGCGAGGCGGCAAAAATTCTGACGCACGCCGCGGGCGTTTTCGGCATGGTCGCGGGTCAGTCCGCCGACCTTTTGTGGCAAAACGGCGGAAAAGAGCAGCTTCGCTTTCTCTATGAGAACAAGACGGGACGGATGATCGCCGCCCCGCTCGAAATGGCAAGCGTCCTTTCGGGCGGCCGCGGACGCGAAAAATGGAGGGCCTTCGGGGAAGAACTCGGGACGCTCTTCCAGCTCACCGACGATCTTTTGGACGCGGCAAGCGGGGAGGATGAAGCGAGGCTGACTGCCGTCAAGGTCTTTGGCCTGGAAAAGGCGGAGCAGCTTGCCGACGAATGCGCGGGCAGGTGTCTGAAGCTTTTGAAGGAAATGGGTGCGGACAGCGGATTTTTCGAGGGCATTGTGGGGCTAGTCCGCTCCCGTAGGATCTGAGTCGATCATTGTAACAAGATGAGAAATCTGACGCGTGCGGAGGTGAAGAACGCCTCCCTTTCACAACTTAAAAAGATGTGCGACGACTTGCGGGAGGAGATCTTCCGCACCGTCTCCGCATGCGGCGGGCACCTCTCTTCCAACCTCGGCGCGGTGGAGCTTACCGTGGCCCTTCATCGCGTGTTCGATTTTCCCCGCGACAAGGTGGTGTTCGATGTCGGCCATCAATGCTATACGCATAAATTGCTTTCCGGCCGCGCGACCCTTTTTCATACCCTTCGGAAAGAGGGGGGCATCTCGGGATTCCCCAAGCGGGAGGAGAGCGAATACGACTGCTACGGAACGGGACATGCGGGTACGGCGATCTCTGCCGCACTCGGGCTTGCCAAGGCGCGGGATCTCAAGGGGGAGGATGGCGAGGTCATCGCCGTCGTCGGAGACGGATCTTTCAACAACGGCCTCATCTATGAGGCCCTCAACAGCCTCAAGATCCTCGATACGCGCATCCTCATCATCCTCAACGACAACGGGATGTCCATCTCTCCCACCGTCGGCGGCACGCATGAGATCTTAGAAGAAATGAAGGGGGAGGCGGTCCCCTCGGAGGACGTCAAACTCTTCGAACGGTTCGGTCTTACATATATGGGCGTCTGCAACGGCAACGACCTCGAAGAACTTCTTCCCGAACTCGACCGCGCAAAGGAGATCTTAAAGACAAAGAGCGTTCTTCTGCACGTCGTCACGAGGAAGGGGCAGGGATATGCTTTCAGCGAGAATGCCCCCGCCGAGACGCACGGCATGAGCCCGCATCCGAGCGTCAAGCAGGAATATTCGCATGCTCTCGGCGAAGAACTCATCGCCTTGGCCGAAAAGGATGCGCGCGTCGTGGCAGTCACTGCCGCGATGACGGACAGCCTCGGGCTTCGGCCGTTCTTTGAGAAATTTCCCTCCCGTGCCTTTGACGTCGGCATCTGTGAGGAACATGCCTCCGTACTCTGCGCGGCATTGGCGGCAGGGGGAATGCGGCCCTATTATGCCGTATATTCCACATTTTTGCAGCGTTCCTTTGACGAGATCGTCCACGACATCTGCGGACAGAATTTGCCCGTCACCTTCTGCATCGACCGTGCGGGCATCACAGGGGAGGACGGGGAGACGCATCAGGGCGTCTTTGACCTCTCCTTCCTTGCGCCCATCCCCGAGATCACCGTCGCGATCCCGAAGGACATCGGCGAGTTTCGCGCAATGCTTCGTGCAAGTCTCGATTGCCGCGGTCCGCTCGTCATCCGTTATCCGAGGGCGGGGACAGAGGGGGAGGTGAATCCCCTTGAAATGGGCACCTTTGAAGTTTTGCACAGTACTATGTCAGACATAGCAGTGCTTGCCGCGGGGGAGAGATGCCTCTGTCTTGCGCGTGAACTTTTGAAAAAGGCGGAAAATGAGGGCTTCTCGTTCACCCTCGTCAATGCGCGGTTCTTGAAGCCGCTCGATAGTATGCTCCTTGCTTCTTTGAAACAAAAATATATCGTCACCCTCGAGGACAATGTCCTCATCGGGGGCTTGGGGGATGCGATCGCCCGCTTTTATCGCGAGGACGGGCGTATCGTCCGCTCCTTCGGCTATGCGGATGCTTTCATCCCGCACGGGGAAAGCAGTGCCCTCGCGAAAAAATACGGGCTGGACGGCGAGCGCGTCTTTGAGACCCTGAGGGAGTTTTATGCGCGCGGATAAATTCTTTGCGGAAAGATTTTCCTCCCGCACCAAGGCGAAGGAGGCTCTTCTCGCGGGGCGCATCCTTCGCGCGGGGAAACCGCTTTCTCCCGACGACGACGTGAAGGAGACGGACGAGATCACTTTTCTCGAAGGGGAGGATTTTGTCTCCAACGGCGGAAAAAAACTCGAGCGCGGGCTGTCCTTTTTTCATATCGATATGGAGGGAAGGACGGTCGCCGACCTCGGCGCAAGCACGGGCGGATTCACCGATTGCCTCTTGAGAAGAGGGGCAGGGCGCGTCTTTTGCGTCGATGTGGGGGAAAACCAGCTCGACGCGCGTATAAAGAATGACGCGCGCGTGACCGTCATGGACAGGACCAACGCCCGCTACCTCAAAAAAGAGTGTTTCCCCGTGCCTGTTGACGACGTTGTCTCGGACCTCAGTTTCATCTCGCTTCGCCTCGTCCTTCCCGCAATCTCGGATATTTTAACGCCGTCGGGGAGGGTCTTTTTGCTCTTCAAACCGCAATTCGAGTGCGGGGGCGAGGGGCTTCCGAAGAGCGGCATTCTTCCGAGGCGGTACCATGCCGCACTTCTCGACGCATTCTATGATTTTGCATGCGATACGGGCCTTGCGCCGAAGGGGGTCGTCAACGCACCCATAGTCGCGGGAAAAAATATCGAATACATCCTTTTTCTCGAAAAGGGTGGCGACCCGATTGAAAAATATAAATTTTTTATGAATGTAAATAATATTTTTTGAATTTTTTCAAAAATATTTGCAAAATTACTTGCTTTTATTCACATAACCGTATATAATAAAATCATGAAAGTTGGCATTACCTATAGCGACCTTCAGGTGGACAGGGCTGACGGCGCAGTCTATGCCGAAGAGATCCGAAGGGCGGGCGGCGAGGCCGTCGTCTTTTGCATGGACGAACCCTTTCCCGAGGTAGACCGTCTCGTCGTACTCGGCGGGGATGGCGCAGTCCTGCATGCTGCCATGCGTGCCTCCGAACGGGGCATTCCTCTGTTTGCCGTCAATTACGGGCATATCGGCTTTCTCACCGAATTTGAAAGGGGAGAGGTGCAAAGCGTTGTATCGCTCGCACTTTGCGAAAGACCGGATACCATTCCGCGCTCCCTTCTCGAAGTGGATCTCGGCGGTGCAAAGAGGCTGTGTCTTAATGAGCTTTCCCTTCTGCATCCCGTATCCGAAGGACAAGATATCCGGACGGGGAAGCTCTGCGTCAAGATGGACGGAAGTTATGCCGGGGATCTCACGGCGGACGGGGTCATCGTCGCGACGCCGACGGGCTCCACCGCCTATTCGCTCTCGGCGGGGGGGAGCATCGTGACACCCGATTGTCCGGCTTTCTTGCTCACACCCGTCAACGCGTTTTCCTTGAAGAGCAGGCCGATCGTCTATCCCGATTCGAGCGAGCTTTCCTTCTCGACCGCGGGGGATGAAACTTTTCTCGCCTACGGCGACGGGCATTTCCTCGGCACCTTCTCGAAGGAGAATACGCTCACCGTGAAAAAATCGCAAAAGAAGGTCATCTTCCTTACGCAGAGCCGCCACGAATTTTTCCGTCGGCTCACGCGCAAGATCAATTGATTTCAAAAAATATCCGAAGGGGTAAAAATCTTATGATGAGAAATGCAAGACATGCAAAGATCCTCGAAATCATCGCCGAGCGGGAGATCGAGACGCAGGAAGAACTCTGCGAAGCACTTGCGGCCGATAATTTTTCGGTGACGCAGGCGACCGTTTCCCGCGACATCAAGGAGCTTCATCTCTTTAAGGTGCGCGGGACGCAACGCCGTTTCCGCTATGCGACGATCGCCGAGACGGAGGGAGGGATCTCCGAGAAGATGCGTACCCTCCTTCGCGACTGCGTGGAGACCATCCGCGTGGCGGGCAACCTCATCGTCATCAAGACGCTCATCGGCAACGGCGGCAATGCGGGCGCGGCCATCGACAAACTCAACTATCGCGAAGTCGTCGGCTCGATCGCGGGCGTGGACGCTGTCCTCGTCGTCTGCGAATCCGCAGCGGAGGCCAATACCGTACGCAGTAAGCTCGAAGCACTCATCAAAGTTTAAGCCATGCTGCGTCGCCTCACCATTCAGAACGTCGCGCTCATCGACAGCGCGGAACTTGAGTTTTCGGAGGGGCTGAACGTCCTTACGGGCGAGACGGGTGCGGGCAAATCCGTCATCCTCGACTGCATCGATTTTGTCCTCGGCGCGAAAGCCGACCGCTCCATGATCCGCCATGGCAAGGATGCATGCTGTGTGACGGCGGAATTTTTCGTCGAAGATCGGGCCGTCATGGACGTTCTCTTTGAGCTTGATATCGAGCCGGAAGAGACCCTCATCATCTCGCGCAGGCTCACCTCGGACGGAAGGGGGAGCCTGAAGCTCAACGGCAACTCCGTCACGGCGGCGATGCTCCGCCGCGTCACCTCGCTCCTCGTGGACGTCCACGGGCAGAGCGAGCATTTCTTTTTGCTCAAAGAGAGCAACCAACTCAAACTTCTCGATGCGCTTGCGGGAGAAAAGGTCTTTGCCGCAAAGGAGAAACTCAAGGGGCTTTTGTCCGAGCGGAAGGGCATCCTTTCGGAGCTTGCAAAGCTCGGCGGGGATGAGGGCGAGCGGGTCAGGCGGATGGATATTCTGCGCTACCAGATCGACGAACTTACCCGCGCACAGCTCAAGGAGGGGGAAGAGGAGGAGCTGAAGGAGAAGCGGGAACGCTTCCGCAATGCGGAGCGCATCCGCGAGGGTCTTGCCGAGGCGAGGGACTATCTTCTCACGGACGGCGGTGCGACGGATGCCGCCCGCGGTGCAATGCGCGCCCTCCATGCAGCGGCAAAATTCGGAAACGAGTACGGCCTTCTCGCAGAGAGATTGGAAAATTCCCTTGCCGAACTTGAGGACATCGCCGAGAGTGTGGAGACGCTTTCGGGGCAGCTCGACACCGACGAGGAGGAGGCGGCTCTCGTCGAGACGCGTCTCGACGAAATAAGATCGCTCAAGAAAAAGTATGGCGGAAGCGTTTCCTCCGCGCTCGGATTTTTAGGGGAGGCTGAGGCGGAGCTGGACCTTCTCGTGCATAGCGGGGAACGCTATGACGCCCTCACAATTCAGCTTTCCGCCCTCGATAAGACGCTATATTCCGCCTGCAACACCTTGACAGAGGAGAGAAAACGCGCCGCGTCCTCCTTCACAAAACGGGTCATCGCGGAGCTTGCTACCCTCAATATCCCGTCCGCACGCTTCGAAGTGGAATTCGGCGAGTATACCTTTGAGGATGTCGGTAAGGCGACTTCGGAGGGGCTTGGGAGCGTCCGCTTCCTCTTTTCCGCAAATGCGGGCGAACCCTTAAAGGAACTCGGCAAGATCATCTCGGGCGGGGAAATGAGCCGCTTCATGCTCGCCGTCAAGGCACAGCTCTCCTCCATGGCGGGCATCGGGACTTACATCTTCGACGAGATCGACGCGGGGATCGGCGGCAAGACGGCACAGGTCGTCGCGGAAAAATTCGCCAAGATCGCCTCGAAGGTCCAGCTCATCGCCGTTACACACCTTGCCCGCATCGCGGCGTTCGCGGACAGTGAATTCCTCATCGAAAAGCATGAGGAGGGGGATGCGACCCACACCTGCATCCGCGAAGTGAGGGGGGAGGCACGCAGGGCGGAACTCGCCCGTCTCATCGGCGGAAGTGTGGAGAGCGAGCATGTGCTTGCCCATGCGGAGGAACTTCTCGCCGAGGCGGAAACATACAAAAAGTCCCTGTAATACCTTTTTTGCAAACAGAATAGATTTTGACGGCTTACGCAAAATAACTTCCGTACATGGAGGGGTTCATGCGTAAGCTGAAATTTTTTATTGCCGCTTTGCTCGTCGGAATGACCTTTTCTTTCGGCTTTTGGCCGAGGAAAGTCGAGGCGCGGGCGGAGACTGCAAAGTATTATATCGGCGGAATGACGGCGGGATTTATGCTCTCGGCGGGGGGAACGGAGGTCATCGGGCTTTCGGAAGTGTTCGCCGAGGACGGGCTGCACCGTCCCGCCGAAGATGCGGGCATCCGCGTGGGCGATACGATCGTCGCGGTGGACGGCATCCGCATCAAGACGATCTCCGATCTCAACAATGCCTTGGAGCGTTGCGGCGGAAAGGAGGTCCTCGTCTCTCTTCGCAGAAAGGGGGAGACGGCCGAGGTTCCGCTCGTCCCCGTCAAAGATAAGAAGAGCGGGAACTATAAGATCGGCGTTCTCATCCGCGACACCCTCGCGGGCATCGGCACGGTCACCTATATCGAACAGGGCACAGGCCGTTTCGGCGCGCTCGGGCATGCCGTTTGCGACGAAAACCGCAACGCGCTCGAGGTCTCCGATCCGAAAGTATATCTCTGCAGCGTCATCGGCGTGGCAAAGGGAGCGCGCGGGAAAGCAGGGGAATTGAGAGGGCTATTCGTCAATGAGACCGTTCTTGCCAAGGCGGAATGTGTGAAGGATACCGGTCTCTATGGGACTTTTGAAAAGAACTACGATTTCTCGCGCTCAGAACTCGTAGAGGCAGCACCCATCACCGAGGCGACTATCGGCAAGGCAGTCATCTATTCGACGGTGGACGGCGTTTGCCCGCAAAAGTACGAGATCAGCATCGCAAAGGTGGATGCGGGCAACAAGGAGAACAAGAATTTCGTCATTAAAGTGACGGACGAAAGACTTCTCGATGAGACGGGCGGCATCGTGCAGGGCATGAGCGGCAGCCCCATTCTGCAGAACGGCAAACTCATCGGCGCAGTCACCCATGTTTACTGTATAATATGGATACCGGCGATGGCAACAAGACACTTTTAACACAAAAAATTGAAAAAAGGAGATGAAAATACTCATCTGTCGGTAGGAATCACGCTTGGGATTCCCTTATTGGTCTAAAAAATTAACCCGCCGGCTTAGCCGGCGGATTACTTTTTATTCATCAAATTTACTCGAGCGGGACGACATGCACCTTGATCTTCGCGGTGACGCCCTCCATGAAGCGCACCTCCGCGTCGTACGTTCCCACCATCTTCAGGGTCTCCTTCGTCGTGACGCGCTTCTTGTCCACATCGAATCCAAGCTCCGAGAGGGCGGAGGCGATCTTGTCCGACGTGACCGAGCCGAACACCTTGCCGTTCTTTCCTGTCCGGATGGGGACTTTGACTTCGCTGCCGTCGAGCTTTGCGGCCTGTTCCTTCAGTGCCTTGATGCTCTCCGCCTTGTGAAAGGCGTCCGCCGTGCGCCGCTGCTGTGCTTCGTTGATGCCGCTCGCCGTCGCAAGTTCCGCCAGTGAGCGTTTCAGAAGAAAATTCTTGGCAAATCCGTCGGAAACATCCACGACTTCGCCCTTTTTTCCCGTGCCTTTCACGTCAGCTTTTAAGATCACTTTCATTGCACTGCCTCCATGTAAGCAAACCCTTCTTTGATTTCTCTCATTTTACAAAATTTCCATAGTGTTGTCAAGATATTTTTCGCAACTTTTGCCGATACTACGATCGAAAGGAGGTCTCGATATGAAGGACAATATGAACTCTGGTGTCACCTGCGGCGTCGTGGAGTGCGCGTTCAACTGCGACGGCATGCGCTGCAAGCTCGACAAGATCCATGTGGGCAACACCTGCGACTGCGAGCATTGCACCTGCTGTGACAGCTTTCAGAAGAGATGAGAAGGGGGAGGGCGTATGCTCTCCTTCTTTTCGTATAAACGGCTGTCTTTTGCACAAATTTTATAGCGCAGCGGGTGACCGCTTTCAGATATAGTTTTTGCCTCTTGGAAGGGGGCAAAAACGCGGAGAGGACGCATGAACTTTTGCGTCCTCTCTTGCATGGCATGCAAAATTCCCTCTACGCATATTTATATAGGTATGAAAGCACAGAAAGCCAAGAAGCTCATCTTTTTCTTTCTTCCCGCCTCCATCATCATCGCCGCCCTTTTGTGCCTTCTTTTTTTTCCGAAAAGGAACGCGGAGGCGCATGAGGAGAAACGCGTTGTCACCGTCTGGAATGTGGATACCTTCGAGGGCGGGAAGGGGTCGAGAACTTCCTTTTTGCGCGCTGTCGCCCACACCGTCGAGGGGGAGCGGGAGGGGGTATATTTCCTCGTCTCAAGCTATACTTTGGAGGGGGCTTCGGCCGCCCTTGCCAAGGGGGAAAAGCCCGACCTTCTCTCCTTCGGGGTGGGACTTTCCGACGGGGCGGAATGCAGCATTCCGCTTCCCTATTCTTTCTCGGGCGGGGAATTTGGGGGGAAGTGCCGCGCAGTCCCGTGGTGCATGGGCGGCTATTTTCTCTTTTCTCTCACAGATGATTTTGAGAAGGCGGGCAATTGCGCCATTTCCGTCGGCGGGAGCAATCTTGCCTTCCTCTCTGCTCACATCGAGAGAATTTCGGGGGAGGAAATCGAAGCGCAGGCCGCATATGTCGGCTTTTTGAATGGGAAGTACCGCTATCTTCTCGGCACCCAGCGGGATATTTGCCGCTTTGCATCGCGGGGGAAAACAGTCTATCGCCGTCCGCTTGAGAAATACAACGACCTCTTTCAATATATTTCTTTGACAAAGGAGGAGCATCGAGGGGACGCTCTCGCATATATTGCGGAACTTCTCTCCGAGAGGACGCAGGAGAAACTTTCGGACATCGGCATGTTCTCTGTAAAAAGTGACACGGGAACGCGCACTCCGTGCGTCTTTTCGGACAGGGAAGCGCTCTTGCGCATAAGAGAGCTTTGCCAGAGCGAGGGCGCAAAAATTCCCGATAAATTTCTGAAAACTATTTGAATTATCCCTTGAAATATGGTAAAATAAAAGGAGCATCCGTTTGGACATCAAAAAGTATTTTGAGGGAAAACTTGCCTCCCTCCATGCGGAGAGCGACTTTTCCTTTGCAAGACATACGACGATCGGCACGGGCGGCATCGCCGCACTCGCCCTCTCTCCCGCTTCTTCTGAGGAGGCGGTCGCCCTCGTAAAAACGCTGAAAAGGCAGTGCATTCCCTATTGTCACCTCGGCGTCGGGGCAAACGTCCTGCCCGCCGACGGGTACTTTGACGGCGTCGTTGTGAGGACAAACCGTCTTTTATTACTCGAAGCGGAGGGGACGGAAGTTTTCTGCGGCGCAGGCGTGACGTCGGGGTGCCTCCTCGCGTTTGCCAAGAAGAGGGGGATCGGCGGATTCGAATTTCTGACGGGCATCCCATCCTCCCTCGGCGGTGCGGCCGTCATGAATGCGGGCGTGAAGGGGAAGCATCTTTCGGACGTCACCCTTTCCGTCCTCGCAGTCGAAGGGGATGGCGTATACGAATTTCCCGCGAAGGAATGCGGCTTTTCGGAAAAGACCTCTGTTTTTCAAAGCGGCATGACCGTCGTGGGCGTTCGCCTCAAGGGGCACCCCGCCGCTCCCTCCGAGATCGAAGAGCGGGAAAATGCATATCGGGCAAAGCGTGCCCATCTTCCCAAGGGGCGGAGCATGGGCTGTGTGTTCGTCAATCCCGAAGGCCATTTTGCTGGGAAACTCATCGAGGATTGCGGCTTAAAGGGGCTTTCCGTCGGCAAGGCATTTGTCTCAAGCGAGCATGCAAACTTTATCATCAACGGCGGCGCGACCTCTGAAGAGATCGCCGCCCTCATCCGACATATAAAGACCGCCGTTTTCGAAAGGACGGGCATCCTCCTTCGGGAAGAGATCAGATATATTCCATAAGAAACCATGAAACTCACCGCAGATTTCCACACCCATACGCCCTATTCGCACGGCAAGGGCACCGTGCTCGAAAATGCCGTCCGCGCGCAGCAGCTCGGGCTTGTTTCCCTTGGCATCACCGACCACGGCTTTTCGCATAAACTCTTTCCCTTGAAGCGCAAAGAGGCCCCCGCCCTCATCCGTGACTGCGCCGAGGCAAAAGAGCAGACGGGGATAAACGTCCTCGTCGGCATCGAGAGCAATATCCGCGGCATTTCGGGGCTGTGCGATCTCACCGAGAAGGACTTTGAGAATTTCGACCTCTATCTCGCGGGCATCCACATCATCGTCCGCTACGAACACTTTTCGGACAGGAAGATCGGATGGGGGAGCTGGGCGAGGAGGAAGTTCCATATAAAGCCTTCCGAAAGTCTCGTTCGTCAGACGACGAGGGCATACATCAATGCCGTCGAGAAAAATCCCATCGACATCCTCACCCATGTCGGCTATCAGTGTTTTGCAGATCCCGTAGAGGTCGCCAAATGCTGCCGCGACAGGGGGACCTACTTTGAACTCAACTCCAAGAAGGAACACCTCTCGGATGAGGAGCTTGCCGCCGTCGCCGCGACGGGGGTGCGCTTTGTCATCGATTCGGACGCACACACCGTTGACCGCGTGGGGGACACTCTCCGCGTGGAGGAGCAGCTCTCACGTGTCGGCATTCCCTTCAGCCAGATCGATAACATCGACGGCCGCTATCCCACCTTCCGCTTTGCGGAGTACAAAAAGCACATGTGAGCGGAGGGAAGCGGTGAACTTTTCGGGCGAGATCAAACGGGAGATCGTGAAGGATCTCCCCCCCAAAAGATGCTGTATGCTCTCCCTTCTGAAGGGATTTTTGCATACGAGCGGCAATATCTCTTTGGACAAGGGGGAGAGAAGCGGCTTTTCCTTTACGAGCGAGAACGAGCGCGCCGCAAAATACATGCTCGGCATTGTGGAAAAGCTCTTTGCCGTTCCCATGACGGTCGCGGGGGCAGTGCGCGATCCCAAGCACGGGCGGGACAAGCTCACCTTCCTCTACCGCGGGGAGTGTGCCTCGGAGTTCGCGGCGGAGATCGCTTCGCCCCACAAATGCGGCGATTGCAACGCATACTATGTGCGGGGCGCGTATTTGGGGAGCGGGAGCTGCACCCTTCCGACTGACGGAAAAAAGACGGGCTATCACCTCGAATTTCTCCTTAAGAGCAAGGAGGATGCGGAGGAGATGTGCGACATCCTTTCCTCCCTCCAGCTCGTCGGAAGCATCCTCATGCGCGGAGAAAAGTTCGTCGTCTACTTCAAGTCGCGGGAGGCGATCGCGGATCTTCTTTCAGTCATCGGGGCGGAGGGGGCACTCGGAACGCTCGAGAGCGTCTCCGCCGAACGGGAGGAGAGCAATCAGGAGAACCGCGTCCTCAACTGTCTTTCTGGCAATGCGGACCGCGCCGCCACGGCAAGTGCAAAACAGTTCGTCGCATTCACCCGTCTCAAGGGGAAGAGGCTTCTGCCCGCACTCGACAAGACCCTTGCAGATACCTTGGAGGCGAGGCTCGAATATCCCACCCTCTCCCTTGCGGAGCTTGCGGAAAAGCTATGCGTCACGAAGAGCTGTCTTAATCACCGCATCCGCAAACTTATGAAACTCTATACGGAAACACTATGACAGATTTTGTGCATTTACATCTACATACCGAATACAGCCTCCTCGACGGTGCGGTCAAGGTGGACGATCTCGTGCGCCATTGCGTAAAAAACGGCATCGACACCGTCGCCGTCACCGACCACGGGAACATGTATTCTTCCCTGAAATTTGCCGAGAAGTGCAAGAAGAATAAGATCAAGGCGATCATCGGGTGCGAATTTTACGTCGTAGACGACTACAAAAAGCACATCGACCAACATGCCGACCACCTCATCCTTCTCGCCAAAAACAAGGCGGGTTATATCAACCTCGTCCAGCTCGACAGCCTTGCCTTCGTGGACGGCTATTATTACCGCCCGCGCATCGACTACACCGTCTTGAAGCAGCACACCGATGGGGTCATCTGCCTCTCCGCATGCCTTGCGGGGCGCATCCCGCGCTATCTCATGGCGGGGGAATATGAGAAGGCGAAGGAGTTCGCCCTCTACCTTCAGAGCCTCTTCGGGGAAGATTTCTACATCGAAGTTCAGGACCACGGCATTCCCGAACAGCGGCAGATCCTTCCCGACCTTGTCCGCCTTGCCCGCGAGATCGGCGCGCAGATCGTCGCCACGAACGATGTGCATTATCTCAACAAAGAGGATTGGGAGATGCAAGACGTCCTGATGTGTATCCAGACGAAGCGCACCCTCGACGATCCCACCCGAATGAAGATGCAGACGCACGAGTTCTACATGAAGTCGGGGGACGAGATGGCGGCCATCTTCAAAGATTACCCCGAAGCCATCTCCAACACGCGGGTCATCGCAAATAAAGTCTCGGACACCGACACGCCCTTCAACCTCAAAGAGGACGGAAACCCCGTCTACGATAAGTCCCTCATCCCGCTCTATACGGCAGACGACGGCACGCCCTCGCCCGAATATCTCACCCGCCTCACATGGGAGGGGCTTCCCAAGCGGTACGATGTCATCACGGACGAGATCAGACAGCGGGCGGAATACGAGCTTGACATCATCATCAAGATGGGCTTTGCCGATTACTTCCTCATCGTCTGGGACTATATCAACTGGTCGCGTCTGCACGACATCCCCGTCGGCCCGGGAAGAGGTTCGGGCGTGGGGAGCATCGTCGCCTACGCCATCGGCATCACGAGCGTGGACCCGCTCCGCTACGACCTTCTCTTCGAACGTTTCTTGAATCCCGACCGCGTCTCCATGCCCGACTTCGACGTAGACTTTTGCACCGAGAGGAGGGTGGAGACCATCGAATATGTGCGCAAACGCTATCATCCCGAAAACGTGGCGCAGATCGTCACCTTCGGTACCCTCAAATCGCGCGCGGTCATCAAGGATGTCGGCCGCGTCATGCGTGTTCCTTACTCCGAAGTCAACCGTGTGACCAAAGTCATGGACGGGAAATCCTCCATCCGCGAACTTTTGGGCCTCGACCTCGAAGAGTTGCGCTCCAAGGCGGAGAAGGCGAAGAAGGCGGCTTCGGAGGCCGCAAGCGGGACACCCGACGACGAGGCGCGCATCGCCGACCTTAAAGGAAAGTATGACGAGGCGGTAAAAAAGCTCAACGAGACGGAGGCAAAGCGCAACTCCGAGTTCATCGAGATCTATAATTCGGACGAACTTCTGCGCCAGGTCATCGACATGGGCCTCAAGCTCGAGGGCATGCCGCGCAATACATCCATGCACGCCGCGGGCGTCGTCATCTGCAGAAAGAAGATCGCCGACAACGTCCCGCTCTCAAGGAACGGCGAGGACATCACCACGCAGTTCGACATGAAGGAAGTCGAGTCCATCGGCATGCTCAAGATGGACTTTCTGGCCCTTGCGACCCTCACCGATATCAAGAAGGCGTGCGACTATATCTACGAAGATACGGGGCGGCGCATCGAGTTCGGACAGAATTGCGACGACCCCAAGGCATACGAACTCATCGCGGAGGGGGACACCGACGCCGTGTTCCAGCTTGAACAAGGGGGGATGAAGAGGTTCATGAAACAGCTCCAGCCCACCTGCCTCGAGGACCTCATCGCAGGCATCTCCCTCTACCGCCCGGGACCCATGGACTTCATCCCTGCTTACCTCAAAAACAGGGAGGACCCCAAACACATCAAATATCTCACGCCCCTCCTTCGGCCCATCCTCGAAAAGACGTACGGCGTCATCATCTATCAGGAACAGGTCATGCAGATCTTCCAGAATCTCGCGGGCTACTCCCTCGGACAGGCAGATCTCGTGCGTCGCGCGATGGCGAAGAAGCACCTCTCCGAACTCATGGCGCAGAAGGACAAGTTCATCCACGGCGACATCGACAAGGGGGGGAACATCACGGGCTGTGCCTCCAAGGGCATCCCCGAGGACGTTGCAAAAGAGCTGTTCGCGCAGATGGAGAGCTTTGCCTCCTATGCCTTCAACAAATCGCATGCGGCGGCATATGCCGTCGTCACCTATCAGACGGCATACCTCAAGAAATATTATCCCAAGGAATTTTTGGCGGGCGTCCTCAACAACCGTATCGGCAAGATCGAGGAGATCGCAAAATACGTCGTCTATATGAAGGAGAAGAACATCGCCGTCTATCCGCCCGACGTCAACGCATCCAAGGCGTATTTCTCGGTGCAGGGGAACGGTATCCGCTTCGGCCTGTGCGCCCTCCGCGGCGTCGGCCTTGCCGCCATGGAGAGCGTCATCGAGGAGCGGGAGAGGGGCGGCAAGTTCAAAGATTTCTCCGACTTCCTCATGCGGTGTACCAAATTCATCAACAAGCGCATGGTAGAGAGCCTCATCTTCGGCGGCGCGTTCGACAGCATGGGCTATCACCGCTCCCAATATCATGCCGTCTACGAGGAACTCATGCGCCGCATCGCGGGCATGGACAAGCAGAAAAGCAGTGCGCAGATCTCTCTCTTTGGCGATATCATCACGGAGGAGGCACCCAAGGCGGAGTATCCGAATGTACCCGAATGGGACACCGCAGACCTTCTCTCCAAGGAAAAGTCTGTCCTCGGCGTGTATGTCAGCGGACATCCCTTCGCGGCCTTTGCGCACGCATTCAAAGATTGCAACTTCAATTCGGGATTCCTCGCCGACTTCGAAGAGGACGAGGAGACGGGGGACAGGACCTATCATCAGATCAAGGAGGACGACGCCGTCTCGATGGGCGGGCTTGTCTCGAGCGTCAAGAAGGTCGCGACCAAGGGGGGAGCATTCATGGCTTTTATCACCGTGGAGGACCTCTACGGCAGCATCGAATGCGTCGCCTTCCCGCGCGTGTACGAAAGGGCACGGCCCTTCCTTCGGCAGGACGCCGTCGTGCGCGTCTCGGGAAAGATCGACATCCCGCCCGAAAAACTTCCCGTCATCGTCATCGACAGCATCACCGAATACACGGGCGAGGCGGAGAGCGTGCCGCTTCCCGCTTCCGATCATGACAGAGTGCTTTGGCTGGATGCGAGAGAGGTGAACGAAACCGTCTTTGACGAGATCGTCGAGACGCTCACCGATTATCCCGGGAAGGTGAGGGCAAAGCTCCTCCACGGCGGCAAGCGGTATGAATTTGACGTGGACGGGAGCCGCGGCCTCATGGCGGAGATCCGTATCCATCTTCCCGAAAGAAGCATAAAATTTGTATAAAATTTTGCAAAGTGGACGAAAAGAGCAAAAATTCTCTTTCATTTTGCGAAAAAACCTGCTATAATCATAAATCGGCAACATACTAAGATGACATTTCGGAGGAACATAATGAAGCGTATCGGACTTTTGACGAGCGGCGGGGACGCGCCCGGCATGAATGCGGCCATCCGCGCCGTCGTGAGATCTGCGATAAATTCGGGCATAGAAGTCTATGGCGTCCGCCGCGGCTATGCGGGCCTCATCGAGGACGACGTCATCAAAATGGACGAGATGAGCGTCTCGGGGATCTCCGCGCGCGGGGGCACGATCCTCCGCACCGCCCGCTGCCTTGAAATGCTCGAAAAAGAGGGCAGGGAAAAGGCGGTCGCAACGCTCAGGAAATACGGTATCGAGGGGCTTGTCGTCATCGGCGGCGACGGTTCCTTCCACGGGGCGAAGTGCCTCACGGAGGAGTTCGGCATCCTCACCGTCGGCATTCCCGGCACCATCGACAACGATCTCGAATATACCGATTTTACGCTCGGATTCGATTCTGCGGTCAACACCTGCATCAATGCCATCGGCAATCTGCAGGACACCATGCTGTCGCATGAGCGCGTCTGCGTCGTCGAAGTGATGGGCCGCCGTTGCGGCGACATCGCCCTGTATGCGGGCATCGCAACGGGGGCGGACGCCGTCGTCCTTCCCGAAAAGCCGTATGATATCAAGGAGATCGCCTCCCGCATCGAAACCACCCGAAAGCTCGGCAAATTCGTCAATACCGTCATCGTCGCGGAAGGATGCATGTCGGGAGAGGAATTTGCAAAGAAGCTCAAGGAATTCGTCCCGTACGACATCCGTTCGACCTGTATCGGCCACATCCAGCGCGGCGGAACGCCCACGATGGCAGACCGCGTCCTCGGTGCCCGCCTCGGCGTCCGCGCCGTGGAACTACTTGGAAGCGGCGTCGGCAACCGCGTCATCGGGATCCGCAAGAACGAGATCGTCGACATGGACATCATCGAAGCGGTATCCATGAAAAAGACGTTCGATACAACACTCTACAACACCCTGCAAATGATCACGATGTGAGGATGCTATGATCTTAACAGTCTGCATGAGCCCGAGCGTCGATATCACTTTGGAAGTGGACCCGCTCCTTGTCGGCAAAATGAATGTCGTCCAAAAAAAGATGCGCACCTATACGGGAAAGGCGATCAACGTCGCGATCGGCGTCCGCCGCCTCGGCCACGACGCCGTAATTACGGGTTTTCTCTATAAGGACAACGGCGCGCATTTCGAAAGGGAACTTCTCGGCGAAGGAGTGCGTTGCGAATTTATCTGGAACGAGGGATGCGTCCGCGAGAACTATAAAGTTATCGACCTTTCCCGCTGTATGCTCACCGAGATCAACGACGTGGGCGAAGCGGTAAAAACCGAAAAACTCGTGCATCTTGTCGATAAAGTGCGCACCCTCTCGAAAGAGGCGGACGTCACCATCGTCTCGGGAGGGCTTCCCCGCGGCGTAGACGTCTCCTTCTACCGCGAGATCATGAAGGCGGTGGATAAGAAATCTCTGCGCATCGCGGATACCGAAGGGGGGAGGTTGTTTGCAGCCCTCGAGGCGGGCGTGGATCTCATAAAGCCCAACCGCGAGGAACTTGAACGCTCCCTGCACCGCGAACTCAAAACGCGTGAGGATCTCATTGAGGCCTGCGAAGAACTTCAGCACCGCGGGGCAAAGGCGGTCCTTCTCTCCCTCGGGCGGGACGGTGCCGTCCTCGCCTCCGGAAAGGAACGGTACTATTGCAAGAGCGATAACATCGAGGTCGCTTCGAGCGTGGGCGCAGGTGACGGCATGGTCGCCGCAGCTGCCGTCAAAATGCAGGAGGGGGCAAGCCTTCCCGAGGTGCTTCGCGCAGGCGTTGCGGCGGGGACCGCGGCCGTCACGACGCAGAAAGTTTCCTTCACGAAGGAGAAATATGACGAACTTATCAGCCGTCTCACCGTGACGAAATTTTGAGCGATAAGTGAACAATGCGCCGTGTAACTTTTGCGCCTTTCGTTTCACACCGCAAAAATCGCTAAAATTCCGCATGACCACAAGATATAGTGGTTGGCGGAAAATTTTTTACCAAAATATAGTGGAATTCCCTTGACAAGGGAATTGCGGCGATGTATAATGGGAGCGTTCCCTTTTTTGGGGGACGCTTTTTCTCACCCCAAACGTTTTGGGAAAGAAAAGGGGGAAATACCAACCAAGGAGCATCGATATGAAGATCATCAAGAGGAACGGGGCGGAAGTCGCCTTCGACCTTCAGAAAATAATCAATGCTGTCCGCAAGGCCAACAGCGAAGTGAGCGAGGGGAACCGCCTCTCGGAGGAACAGATCGAACTCATCGCAGACCGCGTCGCAGGGCTTGCGGGCGACCTCAACAGGGCCGTGAACGTCGAGGAGATCCAGGATTACGTTGAAAACCAGATCATGGATCAGAAGGCGTTTGCCGTCGCGAGAAAGTACATCACCTATCGCTATTCGCGCGCCCTTGCCCGCAAGAAGAACACCATCGACGACCAGATCCTCACCCTCATCGAATGTAACAACGAGGAAGTTAAGCAGGAGAATTCCAACAAGAATCCCACCGTCAACTCCGTCCAGCGCGACTATATGGCGGGGGAAGTCTCCAAGGATCTCACCCGCCGCATCCTTCTCCCCCGCGACATCGTCGAGGCACACGATCAGGGTCTCATCCATTTCCATGACATGGACTATTTTGCCCAGCACATGCACAACTGCGACCTCGTCAACCTCGAGGATATGCTGCAGAACGGCACCGTGATCTCGGGCACCTTCATCGAGAAACCGCACTCCTTCTCCACGGCGTGCAACATTGCCACGCAGATCATCGCGCAGGTCGCATCCAACCAATACGGCGGACAGTCCATTTCGCTCACCCATCTCGCGCCCTTTGTAGACATCAGCCGCCAGAAGATCCGCGCAGAGGTCGTCGAGGAACTAAAGGACGTCGCCGTCATGCAGGAGACGGTGGACAAGATCACCGAAAAACGCCTTCGCGAGGAGATCAGAAAGGGCATCCAGACCATTCAGTATCAGGTCGTCACTTTGCTCACGACGAACGGACAGGCTCCCTTTGTGACAGTCTTTATGTATCTCGGCGAAGCGAGGAGCGAGCGGGAGCGCGACGACCTCGCCATGATCATCGAGGAGACGCTCAACCAGCGGATCCAGGGGGTGAAGAACGAGACGGGAGTATGGGTCACGCCCGCCTTCCCCAAGCTCATCTATGTCTTGGAAGAGGACAATGTCCGCGAGGGTAGCAAATATTGGTATCTCACGGAGCTGGCCGCAAAGTGTACCGCGAAGCGCATGGTGCCCGACTACATCTCCGAGAAGAAGATGCTCGAGTTCAAGGTGGACAAAAAGGGCGAGGGGCACTGCTACACATGCATGGGTTGCCGCAGCTTTTTGACGCCCTATCTCGATGAAAACGGCAAGCCGAAGTACTACGGAAGATTCAACCAAGGGGTAGTCACCATCAACCTCGTCGACGTCGCGCTCTCCTCGAAGGGAGACATGGATGAGTTCTGGAAGATCTTCGACGAACGGCTCGACATCTGCTACCGCGCCCTCCTTTACCGCCACAACAGGCTGAAGGGCACGCTCTCCGACGCCGCGCCCATCCTCTGGCAGTACGGCGCGCTCGCCCGCCTCAAGAAGGGGGAACCCATCGACAAGCTCCTCTACGGCGGCTATTCGACCATCTCCCTCGGCTATGCGGGGCTGTATGAGTGCGTCAAGTATATGACGGGCAAATCGCACACCGACGAGAGCGCGAAGCCCTTCGCTCTCTCCGTCATGCAGCACATGAACGACAAGTGCAAGGAGTGGAAGGCAAGGCACAACATCGACTTCTCCCTCTACGGCACCCCGCTCGAGAGTACCACCTATAAATTCGCGAAATGCCTGCAGAAGCGGTTCGGCATCATCCCCGGCGTCACCGACAAGAGCTATATCACCAACAGCTACCACGTCCACGTCACCGAGAAGATCGACGCATTCACCAAGCTCAAGTTCGAGAGCGAGTTCCAGCAGCTCTCCCCGGGCGGCGCGATCTCCTATGTCGAAGTGCCCAACATGCAGGACAACATCCCCGCGGTGCTTGCCGTCATGCAATATATCTATGAGAACATCATGTACGCCGAACTCAACACCAAGAGCGACTTCTGTCAGGTCTGCGGCTACGACGGGGAGATCAAGATCGTGGAGGAGGACGGGAAGCTCCTCTGGGAGTGTCCGCACTGCCACAACCGCGACCAGAACAAGATGAACGTCGCCCGCCGTACCTGCGGCTACATCGGCACACAGTATTGGAACCAGGGGCGCACGCAGGAGATCCGCGACAGAGTGCTGCATCTATAAGAAAAGACAGCTATGAACATTGCCGAAGTAAAAAAGACGGATATTGCAAACGGAGAGGGAGTTCGTGTGTCCCTCTTCGTTTCGGGTTGCAGAAGGCATTGCAAGCACTGCTTTAACGAGGTCGCATGGGATTTTTCCTACGGGAGACCTTTTGACGAGGCTCTGAAAGAGGAGATCTTCGAAGCACTCTCTCCCGACTATATCGCGGGGCTTTCCCTCCTCGGCGGGGATCCCTTCGAACCTGAAAATCAAGCGGGACTTCTTCCCTTTTTGAAGGAACTCAAAAGCCGCCTTCCGGGCAAGACCGTCTGGTGTTATACGGGCTATACCTATGAGGAGGGGAGCATCAAGGAGCAACAAGCCCGCTGCAGGGAGACAGCCGAGCTTATCTCTACTCTCGACGTCCTCGTCGATGGGCCCTTTGTTGAGGAGCTGAAGGATATCCGCCTCAAGTTCCGCGGCTCCTCCAATCAGCGCGTCATCGATATCAAGTCGAGTCTGGCACAAAATAAAGTAGTACTTTATCTGACATAATATCGGATTATTGTAAAATCAATTGAAAATATCCCGGAAATAAGGAGAAAATATGAACAAACTTCAACTTCGCAGATACGCAAAACTTCTCGCCAAGACGGGCATCAACGTGAGAAAGGGACAGTGGGTCGTCGTGCAGGCCGAACTCGACCAGCCCGAATTTGTCGAGATGGTGGTGGAGGAGCTGTACCGCGCGGGGGCGGGCAAAGTCACCATCGAGTGGTCGCACCAAAATCTCGTTCCCCTTCACTACAAATATGAAAAGCAGGAGACGCTTGAAAAAATCGAGAAGTGGGAGATCGCCAAGCTCGAACACAGAGTGGAGGAGCTTCCCGCAATGCTCTACCTCGAATCGGAGGATCCCGACGGCCTCGCAGGGGTGGACCAAGAGCTATACACGCGGGTGCGCAGTGCCCGTTCCAAGATCATCAAGCCCTTCCGCGACGAGATGGAGAACAAGTATCAGTGGTGCATCGCGGCTGTCCCGGGAAGAGCGTGGGCGAGGAAGGTATTCCCCGACCTCAAGCTCGGCAACACGGCGGTGGACGCCCTTTGGGACGCCATTCTGAAGGCCTCCCGTGCAGACGGGCCGGACCCCGTCCGCGCATGGTTGCACCACAACGACGAACTCGCCGCAAAGTGCGACTACCTCAACCGGCTGAAGCTCGTTTCCCTCGAATATAAGTCGAAAAACGGCACCGACTTCAAGGTCGGCCTCATCGAAAACAGCACCTTCTGCGGCGGGGGCGAGGAGACGGTGGACGGGAAGTATTTCAATCCCAACATTCCCTCCGAGGAGATCTTCATCTCTCCTAAGGCGGGCGAGGCGGAGGGCGTCGTACATTCCACGAAACCGCTCTCCTATCAAGGGGAACTCATCGAGGACTTTACCATTCGCTTCGAGGGCGGCAGGGCGGTCGAAGTCAAGGCGAAGAGAAACCAGCACCTCCTCGAGAAGATGATCGCGATGGACGAGGGGGCGTGCATGCTCGGCGAGTGCGCACTCATCGCCTACGATTCTCCCATCAACAATTCGGGCATCCTCTTCTACAACACCCTCTTCGACGAGAACGCGAGCTGCCATCTCGCCCTCGGCAGGGGATTCAACGAATGTGTGCGCGGCTATGAGCGCATGACGAAGGAAGAGATCAAGGAAAAGGGCATCAACGACAGCGTCATCCACGTCGATTTCATGATCGGCTCCGAGGACCTTGAGATCGTCGGCGTCACGAAGTCGGGCGAACGGGTGCAGATCTTCAAGGACGGCAATTGGGCGTTCTGATTTTCGGATATTAACTGTCATGAAATCAAGTCCGTGCGGAAAATTTTCTCGCGCGGGCTTTCGAATATTATCAAAGAAGCTGTTTGAACGCCTTGCATAGCAGGGTATATACATAGATGAATAAAAGTACTTCGAGGCAAATATGATCAAGATCGATATTTTTTCCGGTTTTTTGGGCGCGGGCAAGACGACGCTCATCAAAAAGCTCATCAAGGAGGCCTACCGCGGCGAAGAGGTCGTACTCATCGAAAATGAGTTCGGCGAGATCGGCGTGGACGGAGGCTTTCTGCAGGATGCGGGGGTGAAGATCACCGAGATGAACTCGGGCTGTATCTGCTGCTCCCTTGTCGGCGATTTTTCCAAGGCCCTCAAGGAGGTCGCGGAAAAGTTCCACCCGCAGCGCATCGTCATCGAACCCTCCGGCGTGGGCAAGCTCTCCGACGTCATCAAGGCCGTACAGCGCGCCAATGTCCCCGACAGCAAGCTCAACGCCTTCTGCACCGTCGTGGACGCCAAAAAATGCAAGATGTACCTCAAGAACTTCGGCGAATTCTTCCTCGACCAGGTGGAGAACGCGAGCTGTATCGTCCTTTCGCACACATCGGATGCAAATAAAGTTGCAGAGGCGGTCGCGCTCCTCAAGGAACATACGAAGGTCACGATCGTCACCACCGATTGGGAGAAACTCTCGGGAGGCGAGATCCTCTCCGCCATGCAACAGACGGCCTCTTTGGAGGCGGAACTTGCCCGCCTCGCCGAGGAGACCCGAGAAGAACATCATCACCATCATCACCATGACGACGATGACGACGATGATGACGATGACGATGAGAATGAACACGAGCATTGTCATCATCACCATCACGATGACGACGATGATGAGGACGAACACGAACATTGCCACCACCATCACCATCATCATGAGGATGGGGAGGAGTGCGACGATCCCGACTGCGAATGTCACCATCATCACCATCACGCGGACGAAGTGTTCACGAGCTGGGGAAAAGAGACCGCAAAGGTATTTACGCGGGAAGAACTTGTCCGCATCTTAACTGCCCTCGAAGGCGGAGAATACGGGCAGATCTTGCGCGCAAAGGGCATCGTGGACGGCGGCAGCGAATGGCTGTATTTTGATTATGTCCCCGGGGAACCGGACATCCGTACCGGCTCTCCCGCCGTCACGGGCAGGCTGTGCGTCATCGGCTGCGATCTCAGCGAAGAAAAGCTCGAGGAGTTGATTCTGAAGTAATATGGCAAAGGAGATCCCCGTCTATCTCTTTCTCGGTTTTCTCGAATCGGGAAAGACGAAATTCATACAGGAGACTTTCGAGGATCCTCGATTCGACGATCCGCAGGCAAAGACGCTCCTCTTGGTGCTTGAGGAGGGGGAGGAGGAATACGATCCCTCCCGCTTTGCGGTGAAGGACTTCGCCGTCGAGACGCTTTCGCAGGAGGAACTATCCCTCGAAACGCTCAGCACCCTCATGAAGAAACATCGGCCGGAGCGTGTCGTCGTCGAGTACAACGGCATGCTCACCCTCGACAAGTTCTTCGAGGCGATGCCAGACGGCTGGCTCATCGCGCAGGTGATGAGCTTCTTCGATTCGAACACCTTCTTTTCTTACAATCAGAACATGCGCCAACTCGTCTTTGATAAGGTGCAGTATGCGGACATGGTAGTGTTCAATCGCTTCAAGGGGGAATATTCCAAGGAGGAATTCCACAAGGTCATCCGCGCCGTCTCGCGGCGGCCGGGGATCGTCTACGAATATTTGGGAGGCAAGGCGGAATACGACGACATCGTCGATCCGCTTCCCTTCGACATCGACGCTCCCGTCATCGAGATCTCCGATAAAGATTACGCATTCTTCTATCGTGACCTCGTCGAGGATATGCAAAAATACGAGGGGAAAGTCGTCCGCTTCAAGGGTATGGTCGCCACCGACCGCAGGATGAAGAAGGGGACCATTGTCGTCGGCCGCCATGTCATGACCTGCTGCGAGGCGGACATCACCTACAGCGGCCTCGTGTGTATGCATGCCTCCCGCCTTCCACTTCGGACGAGGGACTGGGTCATCGTCAAGGCAAGGATCTCCATCGAACGGCATCCCATATACGGCCGCGAGGGGCCGGTTCTGAAAGCGGTTTCCGTGGACTATGCCTTCCCGCCCGAGCAGGAAGTCGCCACATTTTTCTAAAGAGCCATCCCGCCTTCAAAAGCGGGATTTTTTGTAAATTCTTAAAAATTTTTGCAAAAAAAATTCGCTTTGGATATTTACATTTGCGAATTCGTATGTTATACTATAAACGATATATTATGCGGAGGTATCGCATGAAGAAACTCATCGTGTATTATTCCCTCGGCGGGAATACGCGTGCATTGGCGCGGAAGATGGCGCAGAGCCTCAAAGCTGACGTTCTGGAGATCAAGACGGTCAAGTCCTATCCCGACGATTACGATGTCCTATTAGGGCTTGCCCAGCGGGAAGTCGCGACGGGCTATATCCCTCAGCTCAAGCCTTACCGCATCGACTTTTCCAAATACGACGCCGTCCTCATCGGTTCGCCCGTGTGGTGGTCGTCCTTTGCTCCCGCCGTCAGATCCTTCATCGCCTCCAACAAGTGGAAGGACGTCAAGGTCTATCCCTTTGCGACGAATGAGGGGACGCTCGGCCATACCCCCAGCGACTTCCGCAAAGTGCTTCGCGGCGCGACTGTCAGTCCTGTCCTCAATGTGAAATTTGAGGACGGCAAAATGGTTACCCCCGAGAGCGAAATCAAGGAATGGCTTGCTCTCATCAAATAAATTCTTTATTCGATAGAATTTCGGCGCAGTACGGCTCCTCCCTTGCGGAGAAAATCGCGGCGGTTTCCGACCGTCCGCTTTCGTTACGCTCTAATCCCTTAAAGACAACTGCCGAAGAAGTGGCCCGTTTCCTTACGGATGCGGGTCTTTCCTATGAAAGGGCATCCTGGTTTTCGGATGCCTTTGTCATTTTCAACGCAACGCCTTCGGATATCCAATGCCTTCCGATGTATTCGGAAGGTAAGATCTATTTGCAGAGCCTCTCTTCCATGCTCCCGCCTCTCTACCTTGCACTCAAGGCGGGGGAGAGCATCCTCGACATGACGGCGGCCCCGGGTGGCAAGACGACGGAGATGTACGCGCTCTCGGGAGGGAGGGCACTCATCACCGCATGCGAGCGGGACAAGATCCGCTTCGAGCGGCTGAGATTCAATTTGGAGCGGCAGGGGGCAACGCGGGTGAGCGCGATGCTCAAGGATGCGACTTCTCTCGACGATTTCCTCTCCTTCGACAAGATCCTCCTCGACGCGCCCTGCACGGGCAGCGGGACCGCGACGAGAAATTCGCCCGTCCGTTTTTCGGAGGAATATCTTGCAAAATGCGTCCGCATGCAGGAAAGACTTCTCATGAAGGCCAGCAAACTTCTGAAGAAGGGGGGAACGCTCGTCTATTCCACCTGCTCCATTCTGAAGGAGGAAAATTGGGAACTTTTGGAGCGCGTCCTCCCCAAAGCGGGGGCAAGGCTCGTGCCCATCGAACCCTTCGAAGGCATCCCCACACTTCCCTCAAGGGAGGGGACTGTCACCGTTTGCCCGACCGATCTCTACGAGGGCTTCTTCCTCGCCAAGATCGAAAAATAAAGGGGTACCGCGTCATTATGCCCCGCCCGCACGTTCTGATCGTCATCGAAGGGCGGCACGAGGGGCATTGCCCCGAAGTAGGCGTAGGGTAACCGCGTCATTCTGAGCGGAGGCGAAGCCGAAGTCGAAGAATCCCCTCATACGAAGTCCAAAAGCCTTCCCCCATCCATGGGGGAAGGTGTCGCTTTAGCGACGGATGAGGGAGTTGTGGTAAGTGTCATTCTGTCCCACCCCAATGGGGAACCTGTCATCCCGAACCCCCGCAGGGGGTGAGTGGATCCCCTCATACGAAGTCCGAGGATGAAACGCGTCATTCTGAGCCGAAATGGCTTTACGCAGTCCGTTGCAGCCCATCCCCGAAGAATCCCCTCATACGAAGTCCAAAAGCCTTCCCCCATCCATGGGGGAAGGTGTCGCTTTAGCGACGGATGAGGGAGTTGTGGTAAGTGTCATTCTGTCCCACCCCAATGGGGAACCTGTCATCCCGAACCCCCGCAGGGGGTGAGTGGATCCCCTCATACGAAGTCCGAGGATGAAACGCGTCATTCTGAGGCGAAATGGCTTTACGCAGTCCGTTGCGGCCCATCCCCGAAGAATCCCCCATACGCAGTCCAAATAAAGCAAAACAGGCACCCCAAAGGTGCCTGTATGTATTATCAGAAAGAAATTATTTCACAAAGATGAGCATCTTCTTGGTGGAAATGTCCTCGCATCCACGCTTATAGGGGGCAAGAAATTGCACGATGATAAACTCCCGTTCTTTATATCCCTTCACATTGCGGCAGATCATCCCGTTGTATTCGTTTCCCTTCCCATCCGGGAAGTAGGGCGTTTCCTCGTAGGGGGCCATTGCGATGTCATAGAGGGAGACATGGCGAAAGGTCTTGCTATGCTTGCAATTTATGAATCCCTCCGCTTTGAGTTCCCTTTTTATTTTCCTTAAATTTAATTTTCCCACGATCCCACTGAACTTTGTAATATCCATATGTATCATTGATTTTATCATAATTTCTTCGTCAAGTCAAGTATTTTTCAAACAAAACGCTTGATTTGTTTGTCTTTTTGTGCTATACTCTTAAAAAAGAATTTACTTGGAGGAAGAATTATGCTCATCGAAAAATTTTGCGCCGAAATCGATGCGAAGTATGAACAATTAAAATCGGCATTAAATGGGTCAGATCTCAACGAGATAATAGAGCAAACTTTGGAAATGCACGCCTTGGTTCACCCTGCCGCCGTATCGGGCAGAAGTGAAAAGACGCTCGCCGACCTCGTTTTCGACCACATGTTATGCGGCAATCAAAACGAATTGGTCCCGAGGAAGAATTTCGCGTCGGACCTGCATTACGATGGAACGGCTACCGTGCCGCTCGTGTGGCAGTTCTGGCATACATACCGTATAGAAGATTTAGTCAGTAATATTTTGATGGGAAACCGAGACCAAATTTTCAATTCCGAATGGCAAAAGAGAATAGGCGCGCCGATCACCGACACGGGCAATGCTTTGGAATTTGATGAAGCAGTAAAATTCGGGAAATCCATCGACTCAGAGGAACTATATCGCTACATGATCGCCGTCGGGAAAAACACGAGAGAGATCATAAGTTCCCTTACGCTCGAACAAATCCATTCTATGGTGCCCGAGGAATGGGTCATGCGTATCTTTGAAGAGGGCGGCGTTACGACCGATCTCCGCTCTGTATGGCTGTTGGTGTTTTGGGGTCGTCTTACCGTCGGCGGAATGATCTTGACCCCGCTCACCTGTCATCATACAATGCACCTTTACGCCTGTTTGGATAAAATATAATGAATTTCATGCTTTCCTGTTTGTGAACGAACACGGGAACGATATTTCAATTTAGCAAAGATTATTTTTTCAGGAACTCGCGCCGCGTAGCGGCGCGCTTGTCATAGACAAGCTCACGCCTAAATGCCAAATTGACTTTTTGACCGATTGACTTC
>CANREM010000015.1 GCA_947629675.1 uncultured Clostridia bacterium | reverse complement strand
GGGATGCTTCGACAAGCTCAGCATGACGCGGATGCCCCTCGTGACGCGCTTCGACAATGACGGGCGAAACAGGATGACGCGGATGCCTTCCGAGCGAAAACGGGCTTACCATGTCTGAAAGAGAAGTGCAAAAAAGCAAGACCGCCCGAGGCAGTGCCTCGGGCGGAAAGTGCTTTATCAAGACGTTATTCCGCGCTCATATCATCGGGCAAAGTCACCTTCTGTCCGCCGTAGGTGAAAATCATATAATTATATTCATAGAGACCGCCGACAGTCCAAATCGAAGCAAGTTTACCGTTCTTAAACTTTACAATATATTCCTCTCCGTCGTCCTCCCAAACATATCCTTTCTCCTCCTCACTGTAATGCAACTTTTGCGGATCGGACTTGATTTCGGAAAAACTAAAAAATGGATAGAATATTGGACTGACAAATGCATCTTCCATTTCCTCTCCAAACATAGCAGCATTTTGTTTAATACGTGATCCGTTGGAATACTGTAAGAATCCTATAGGCGACTCGCCTCGGAGATCACAATATCCCTCTATGCGTTGTATGCGTAAAGGCTCATCATACAAATAATTACGGTAATTACAGATGTACTCAAGATAATATTCTTTCTTGTCCGCATGAATAAGTTTTCCCGAATAAAAATTGCCATTTACTATACTTTCGCCCGATCCAAATTCTATTTTGATATTTTCGCTGTCGTAGATATCGAAGGCTTTTTCGACGGCTTCCGCAAAGCCCGCTTCGGGAAGAATATCCGACTGTATGGCACGTACACCGTGGTCGCATTCCTCATCGGAGGGAAGATGCACATCCTGTCCGCCGTAGGTGACGGTCCAGGTATAGGTGACATGATAACCCTCATCGCCAAGTGGATGATAAATGCCGGAACTTTCATCGCAAACATAAGCGATTTTCCCGTCCTTAAATTTTATAACCTGTTTTAGACTTCCATTTTCCCCTTCTTCGGAATAATCCTCCTCATAGACATATCCCCCGTCTTTTTTGCTATAATGATAAAAATCGGAAAGTTCCCCCGTTTCCTCCTCTTCATCCTCTCCGTCTATAATGTTAAAATAACGAATTTGTGTAACGATTGGCTCTTCACTATCCTCATGGGGATCCATGGCCATATACTCTGCAAGACTGGTCCACTCTTTCGGCTTAAAGGCATGAAAACCCCCGTCTGTGACGCAAACATAACCCTGTATTGGGTCAGAAGAAAAATCAATGATGATATCACTTGCGGGAACAATCCGCTTACCATCATTATCCTCCACAGTATCTTCGGACGTTGTCCAACGTTCGATATCACCGTTGCGGGAGACGGTCTGCCCATATCTAATATCCTTAGCCCCTTCTTCCGAAGATTCCCCTTTTACCTCGAATTCGATCTTGATGTTCTCGTCGCTGAGATGGGAAAAGGCCGCCTTCCATGCCTCCTCGAAATTTCCCTCGGGGAGCCGTTCGGAGACAAGTTTGCCTCCTCCGCCGCAGGCAGCCAAGGGCAGAGCGAGACATGCCGTCATTGTAAGCGCAAAACACGATGCCAAAATTTTTTTCATTTTGTTTCTCCTTTGATAATTTTTTTCCTTTTGGGATATATTGATTATAGTCCCCATTTCGGAGACTGTCAAGTGAATGGTTTCTATTTTTGATATTTTTTGCGTGAAATGACCAATCAATTTACATCAAGATTGAAAGATCTGATCGAAGAGAGCGGAAAGATGCAGAAGGATATATGCTCTGACCTGCAAATTTCCAAGCAAAAACTTTCCAAATGGAAAACGGGCTACAATGAACCGAGCATGGACGAGCTCATCATGCTTGCACTCTACTTTGATGTGACGAGCGACTACCTTTTGGGGCTGGAGGATGAGACGGGCGCGAGGGCCAATTCTCAAAACCCATAAAATTCAGCTGCGGGGCGTGCAACCATTGCACGCCCCGCAGTCTATTCAAAAATGTCATTTTGTGCCATGGCGGGTTCGAGGGGATCTCCTCCGTGACTTCGTCACGTCGAAATGAGGAGGTGGTAGGCGTCATTCTGCCCCGCGCGAAGCTTCTATTTGTAGACTAAGCGCGGCACGAACCGAAGGCGAAGTAGCGTAGCGAAGAATCCCGAAGTACGAAGTCCGAGTTTTCATCCTCGGGATGCTTCGGGGACTTTCTCGCGAGGACTGCGTAATTACATGGTCGGCTCAGCATGACGCGGAGTCCCCGCGTGCCGCCCTTAGACGACGATCAGAACGTGCGGGCGGGGTAACATGACGCGGATGGCCCTCGTGCTGCCCTTATTACTCAAACAGTTTGTTCTTCTCTTCGATGATCTTGGGGAATTTGGCAAGGTAGGTCGGCAGGTCCTTGGGGGAGGCAAGGCGTTCGATGCGGCCCTCGGTGAGAAACACCCGCTTGGAGATGGCGTTTGCGCCGACGGCGAGGTTGTCCGCGCTCTCCTCCATGACGTCCACGTTGTAGACGCAGGCCTTATCGGGTTTTGTCCAGCCGACGTTTTCGTGCGCGCCCGCCATGTATTTTTGGCGGTAGAGGTAGTAGGGCGCGTATCCCGCGGCGGAAAGTTTTTCGCGGGAATAGGCGATCATCGCAGACATGCCCCCCTCGGAGAGCGTCTCGGTCTCCTCTTTGAGCTTCGCGCCCTTCTTGAGACAGAGGGTATGCACGGTGATATTTTCGGGGGAAAGCGCGATGGCGGTATCCACGCTGTTTTCGAACTCCTCGAGACTTTCGCCCGTGAGGCCCGCGATGAGATCGCAGTTCGTGTCGAAGCCGTACGGCCGCGCCATTTCGAACGCCCGTATGACGTCCTCGGCGGAGTGCCTTCTGCCGATGGCGGCGAGCGTTCTGTCCGAAAAACTCTGGGCGTTGATGCAGATGCGCGTCACGCCGTATTTTTTGCACAGGTCGAGCTTTTCCTCGGTAAAGACGTCCGGCCGCCCCGCCTCGACGGTGTATTCGCAGCCGTTTCCCCTTAAAGGAGCGATCGCCTGAAAGACGCGCTCAAGCTCCTCCGCCTCCAACACAAAGGGCGTGCCCCCGCCGATGTAGACGGAGCGCAGGTTTTTGATGAGCGGCTTTGCGGCTTTCAGCTCCTCCCCGAGGGCGGAAAGGTAGGCGGGCATGAACTTCTTCGTCGCGGCGATGGGCGCGGTGATGAAGGAGCAATAGACGCACTTGGTCGGGCAGAACGGGAGGGAGACGAAGAGGTCGCAGTTGCCCTCCCTTCGCTCATAAATGCCCTTTTGCCCCTCCAAAACGCGGGCGGTGAGGGCGATGTTCTCCTCCGAAACACCCAAAGTACGGAAAAACTTTTCGAACTCCCCCGTCTTTTCCAAAGAGGCGTAGGCGAGGCGGGTCGGGCGAATGCCCGTGAGCGATCCCCACGGGAGTTTCCGCGCATATATCGTTGATAAAATGTTGTAGAGGGCGAGCTTGGCGTACCGCTTGATGAGGCTCTTTTTCTCCGTCTCGCTGCGCGAAATGTCCTCATAGGCGTAGGGATATTCCCTTCCTTCCACATGAAAAACGCCCGCGAAACGCACGCCGTCCGTCTCGCAGGTGTGTAAAATTTCCAGCGCGTCCGCGCCCTCGAAGAGGCGCACGACGTCCATGAGTTCCGGCCCGAGCCATTCCAAGGCGCAAGAGAGCATTTCCTTTCCTCCTCTTCGGCGAATTGCGATGGTACCATGTCCGAGGTATGACGTTCAAAAACGATAAAAAAGCACTTCTCGGGCAAATTTATCAGTTGCTCAGACGATGCACGTCGATGATCCTTCCGTGCATCTTGAGCTTGTCCATGAACACCTCGGCGTCCTCCCTGCCCATGAGGGTGACGGTGACCTCGACGATGGCGGCATTGCTCTTGTCGTAGCGGCCGTTGATGGAGGTGATGGAGAGCTTCATATCCGACGTCGCCTGCGAGATCGCGGAGAGCGCGGCCCCCTGTTCCTCGGCATAGACGACAAAGGTCACGCGGAAGCGGGTGGAACCGGCTTTCTTCACCCACTCCGCGGGCTGAAGGCGTTCGGGATCGACATTGCGCATGTTCGCGCAGTCCCGTCTGTGGATGACGACCCCCCTTCCCCGCGTCACAAAGCCGACGATCTCGTCGCCGGGGACGGGCGAACAGCACCCCGCGAAGGAGACGAGAAGGCCCTTAAGTCCCTTGACGGTGACGGTGTCGCTGACGTTCTTTTCCTTGAAGGGGCGAAGTTCGACGGGCTGCGGGACCTCTTTGCGGAAGTAATCGATGAGTTTGAAGATGACCTGATTGGTGGAGATGGCACCGTACCCGACGGCGGAAAACATCTCCTCCTGCGTATCGAAGGAGAGCTTTTGCGAGACAGTCTTGAAGCTGTCCGCGGTGAGGAGTTCCGAGAGGACATACCCCTTCTTTTTGGCCGCTTCCTCGAGCATGGTACGCCCCAATTTGATGTTCTCCTCCTTCGTCTCCTTCTTATAGAACTGCTTGATCTTCGCCTTTGCGGAGGAGGATTTGATGAATTTGAGCCAGTCGCGCGACGGCCCCTTGCTCGCGGAGGACGTGATGATCTCGACGACGTCGCCGAGGGAGAGGGTGGAACTTAAGGGGACGATTTTTCCGTTCACCTTCGCACCCGTGCAGTGGTTGCCCACCTCGGAGTGGATGGCGTAGGCGAAATCGACGGGCGTCGCCCCCTCGGGGAGGGAGATGACCTTCCCGCGCGGGGTAAAGACGAGAAGCTCGGAACTATACAGCTCCTCCTTCACCGTGTTCATGAATTCCTTGGAATCCTTGAACCCGCCCTGAAGTTCCATCATCTCGCGGATCCACGAGATGCGCTGGTCGAGTTTGGTCTCCGAATCGCGGTTTTCCTTATATTTCCAATGCGCGGCGATACCGTACTCCGCCGTGCGGTGCATCTCCACCGTGCGGATCTGGATCTCAAACGGCTGGCCGAAGTCGGTGACGACCGTCGTATGGAGGGACTGATACATGTTGGGCTTGGGGGTCGCGATGTAGTCCTTGATGCGCCCCGGGACGGGCTTCCACTTCTTGTGGATCTTGCCGAACACTTCGTAGCACTCGTCCACCGTGCTCACGATGACGCGCACGGCGGTGAGGTCGTAGATCTGGTCGAGGGCGAGATTCTTCGCCTTCATCTTCTTATAGATGGAATAGAAGTGTTTGGGGCGGCCGAACACCTCCCCCGCGATGTCGCTCTCCTTTAAGATCTCCTTGATCTCCTCAACGACGGAGTTGACGAAGCGGTTGCGCTCCTCGAGCTTCTGATGGATGTTCGCGACGAGATAGGCGAACGCCTCGGGGTCGAGATATTTGAGGCAGAGGTCCTCCAGCTCGCATTTGACCTGGCTGATACCCAGCCGCCCCGCGATGGGAGCGTAGATGTCGAGCGTTTCTCTCGCCATCTTCTTCTGCCTCTCGGAAGAGAGATAGGTGAGGGAGCGCATGTTGTGAAGGCGGTCGGCGAGCTTGATGATGATGACGCGGATATCCTTCGCCATCGCGATAAAGATCTTGCGGAAGTTCTCCGCCTCCTCCTCTTCCTCCGACTTAAAGACGATCTTGTCGAGCTTCGTGACCCCCGAGACGAGCGATAGGACCCCGTCGCCGAATTCGCGGCGGATGTCCTCCTCGGTGGCGGGCGTGTCCTCGATGACGTCGTGCAAAAAAGCGGCGGAAATGGTCTCGGCGTCGAGGCCCAGATCCACGAGGATCTCGGCGACGGCGCAGGGATGGATGAAGTAAGGTTCGCCCGAGGCCCGCTTCTGGTTCTCGTGGGCGGCCTTGGCATAATCGTACGCATGGAGCAGCATGTCGCGGTCCGCTCCCGCATAATTTTCGTAAATTTTCATGAGGATGGCTTCCATTTATCCCTCCTCCCGGCAACGAAGAACTGCCGTATAAATTTCCGAGCGCGTAAGTTCCGTTTTGACCCCGCGGCAAATGATGAGCCTCCCCTCTTTGAAGGCGATAAGGCCGAGTTCTTCAAAGACGGCCAGCGCGAAGACAGTCTCGAACATGTCGAAGCCGAGCTGCAATTCCCTCGCAGCTTCCGCATACCCCATGCCAGTCTCCTTCCCGTCAAAGCGGCGAAGCGCGGAAAACACGGCGAGAAGGTCCTCCCGCACGGTCGAGACGCGTTTCATGGCACCCATGTCCGAAAGCTCTATATTCAAAAAGAGGTGTGCATTGCCGATTTTGGGGAGTGCGGCAGGCCCATCGAGGACGAAGATCTCGCGATAGGACGAAAGGTCCGCATCGGGTGCGGGCGAGAGGATGACGCAGTTGTCCGCCCCCCGCGAGGCGGGACGGTAGAGGTCGATGTCCAACCCTTCGAGGGCGGGGAACTTTTCAAGATTTTTCCGGTCGTGCAAAATGGCACAGGTCCCGTAGGCACAGCGGCGGAGTCTGTCGGAGAGCGCAGTGTTCATCTCCTCCGTCGTGAGCGGCTTGGCGTCACTTCGCGCCGCGGGAAGAAGGCGGAGGACGTTTTCGAATGCCTCGGCCTCCACGTCCGTCCCGCTCTTTGCGTCGCAAAGGACGGTGCGCACGAACCCCTTCACATATTCCTTCCCCTTGAAGGTGGAGACATTATATTCAAAGACGATGCTCTTTTTGAGGTCGCTCCTCAGGGCGGCGAGGTCCTTGAGACCTCCGAAGTAGACGAAGTCCATCCCCCCGATCTTCATCGCGATGTGGGGAGAAAGGGGCTTCAAGGGCGCGGCGTCCACCCGCTCCGCCTGCATGACAAAGAGCGGCCGCTTGTTCCCCATGCCGCACGGCTCGAGGAGGGTGAGTTCCTTCGCGACCGCACGGAAATCCCCCTGCGCCTCCCCCGCGACATAGACGACGGGAACAAAGTCCTCGCGGGAGTATTTTCCGCCGATATACTCGTTGAGAGCGTTCCTTAAAGGCTCGAACTCCGTCTCGGAGACATTGATGCCCGCCGCCTGTGCGTGGCCGCCGAATTCGGCGATATGCTCCGAGCAATTCTTGAGCGCGTCGAAGATGTTCACCCGTTCGATGCTGCGCGCACTGCCCTTCAAGACGTCGCCGCGGCGGACAAAGAGCAGGGCGGGACGGGAAAATTCCTCCGCGATGCGCGCCGCCACGATGCCGACAAATCCCGCGTTCCAATCCTCGCCCGCGAGCATGACGACGTTGCCATAGGGGCCTTCCGCCGAAATCTCGGCAAGCACCTGATTGTAGAGTTCGTCGCACGACCTTTGCCGCTCCATATTGTATGCGTTGAGGCGAGCGGCAAGCTCTAAGATCTCCTTCTCATCCTCGCTCGTGAAGAGTTGGAGGGCCGCACGGGCGTCCCCCATTCTCCCCGCCGCATTGATGCGGGGGGCGACGGTAAAGGCGAGCGTCTGCGCGGTGACCTCCCCCTGTTTCCCGAGGAGGGCGGCGAAGGCAGGTCGGGGCATGTCCGCGATGCGGCGCAAACCTTCCGCCACGATGTCGCGGTTTTCCCCGAGAAGGGGCACGCTGTCGGCGACCGTCGAGAGGGCGGCGAAATCCACGAGATCGTACGCCTCCCGCCCGATGAGAGCCTGTGCCAATTTGAAGGCGACGCCCGCGCCGCAGAGGTTGTCGTAGGGGTAATCGTCCTTGAGCTTTGGATTGATGACGATGCAGTCGGGAAGTTCTTCGGGCAGTTCGTGGTGGTCGGTGACGATGACGAACGCCCCCTGCTCCTTGATGTATTCCACCTCGTCCCTGCAGGAGATCCCGCAGTCTACGGTCACGATGAGGTCGGGAAGAAATTCGTCGAAGATGCGGTCGATCGCGGGAACGGACAGCCCGTAGCCGTCGCTCCGTTCGGGAACAAAGAGATAGGGCAGGATGCCGAATGTTTTGAGGGCGCGGGAAAGCACGGCGCACGCGCCGATCCCGTCCGCATCGTAGTCGCCGAACACCGCCACCCGCCACTCCTCATCGCGGGCGCGCGTCAGAAGCTCCACCGCCTCGCGCATGCCCTGCATGAGCATGGGAGAGAGATAGTTCTTTTCGGAAGGGTGCAAGAACTTCCTCGCCTTCTCCGCAGTATCGATGCCGCGGGAGAGGAGGATGCCCGCCGTCACCTCGCTGATGCCGACGGAGCGCGCAAGTTCCCTTGCGATATGAAGTTGTTCGGGCGAAAATTCAAATTCGCGGACGAGCTTCTTCATGGTGTTTCCCTATCGAAGTTTATCAAAAAGGGCGGGATGCTCTCCCGCCCATGCAGTTTGTTTTAGCGGTCACTCCTCAGCTTCGAGTTCCGCCTTCTTCTTTTTACGGACATAGCCGCCCTTCTTGGAGGCGCGCTTCTTATCGAACGCCTTGCGGATGGGCACGAATACCTTCGGGCCGATGAGAAGGGAGGAATACACGGGAATGAGGCAGCCCACGATCGCGGGAAGGACGAGGGCACGCGTACCCGCCGCCGCAACAAGGCCGAACACGACGACGATGACTGCGAGCGCGGCCGCGATGAGGGCGACGGATTTCCACGCGCCGTCCACCGACTTATCGGCAAGTGCGTCCGCGGCAAGACCCGCGTTTTCGGGATCCTTGGTGTTTGTACGGATGCGAATGGAGAGCACCGTCCAGACGGCAACGGAGGCAAACGCCGCGATCGCCGCATAGAGAACGGGTGCAAACCCAAAGACGGGAATGCGGGTGAGGGCGAAGAACGCCGCCGTGAAGAGCGCGTCGTGCAACGCGACCACGAGGCCCGCCACACCGCAGCTCACGCCGAAGCGGATGGTGAGATAGATGAGGGCGACGATCGTACCGACGGCGATCGCAATGGCTCCCCGCCATGCCGCCTTCTTCAAGGCGAGATTCTCGCTCGCATGCCATGCGACGGATTCCACGCCTTCGCTGATCGGCGACCCCTGGACCTCTGCCTGCGCCTCGACAAACGCCTCGATGTCGGCGATAGCTTTGTCGAGTTTGTCATTCGCAGTCTTTGCGCCGAAGGTGTAGCGCACGGTCTTCGACTGTCCGCTCGAACTCAAGTCGTTCGAAGTGAGCGCGCCGTTCTCGAAGTGCGTCTTCTCGGCATACGTAAGACCGTTTTCTTTTAAGAGTTTTTCGACATTCTCCTCGAGATAGACGGAGGCATCCTTTGTGGCCTCCCCCTCCCCGACCGTTCCGTTGACGACGGTCGTGCCGTAGGAGACGTCGATGAATTTTGAAGTGGGCCTGTCCTTTGCGGTGTTGAAGCCGAGCAGGACGTATAAAATGATGCCCGCGACAATGATGACGGAGGAGATCGCCACAAGGAGGGCGAACAGCTTGTTGGATCTGAGCTTATTCATCTTCGAGTTCCTCCCTCTTGAAGTTGCAGAACTTGCCTTTGTTCTTCGCGAAGGACATCAGGCATGCCCAGTGGAAGCGGCCGACGGCGAGCGTGCAGAGGCCGGAGATCACCGTAGCAAGGCCGAGCGTGAAGGCGAAGGTCGCCAACTCGCCGATCGCGATAAAGTAAGTGACGAAGGAGATGAGCGCGAGAATGATGTGCGCGTCGAAGATCCCCCAGAAAGTCTTCTTGTAACCGTTCTTGACGGAGGTCGACATCGTCTTGCCCTGCGCATATTCCTTCTTCACATTCTCGTAGACGATCATCGTCGAGACGGAGTGAAGGAGCATGCCGAAGAGTACGGCGAGGAAGGTCTCGATCCCGATGTGCAGGAACGGGATCCCCCATACAAGCAAGATCATCGGAAGCAGGTAGATGAGGAAGCTGTAGAGGTGTGCGGCCCCGAGGCCATGATAGCGGACAAAGAAGAATACGATAAATGCAAGTGCCAGAACGCCGCACGCGACAAAGCAGAGCGTGAGGGCGAGATCTCCGAAGAGCGCGCCCCGCTCAAAGACTTCGCCGACGGAGAAGGAGAAGGAGACCTCCCCGCCGTTCAGCGCGTTGTTGAGCGCGTATGCGGTCGCCTTTGCGGTGGCCGCCGTGTAACTGCCGCTGATGTAGAGGGTGCCCTGGTCGATCTGCTGGCTCGCGGTCAGCGCGATCATCGGCTCGTCCCCCACATAGAAGTAGACATAGCTGGAACCGGATGCCTCCGCCGTCCAATTCTTGACGACATCGCGGCCCGCCTTGGTGAAGCGGACTGCAATGGAAGGGGTGCCGCCGTTGGAGACATAGTAGACGGACTTCACATAGTCGCGGATGGTCTCGTTCTTGTCCTCGTCGAAGGTGATGCCCTCGGCGTCCTCTTCATTCGCGCCGTATTTGAGGTCGAACCCGCCGACGCGGCCGAGAGCGTTAAAGACGCCCGCCTGCGATGCGGTGTTGCCGAAGTTGGGCAGGAAGATCTCGACGGAGTAGCCGTCACGGACGTCCACGCGGGAGTTCTCATATCCAAGCTCGCGGACGCTGTTTCTGATCGCAGCGACAGCGCGGTCGAACTCCTCCGCGAACTGCTTGTCTACGACGGGCTTGCCGTCAACGACGGAGGCGATCCCCCGATCTTTTTCGTCCTCTTCGTCGTACCCGCCGATCTTGAAGTAGAGAGAACCCGACTGCTTATAGCCGTTCGTGTATTCTTTTACGGCCTCATCGGCGTCCTCTATTTCCTCTGGGGTCGCCTTGGAATCCGGCTTTTTCAGCTCCTCCAAGAGCGACTCGCGCATCTCAAGTTCATCCTCATAGGCATCCTTGGAAAGCACGCCGTCGGGATAATAGACGACGGTGTAGCCGCCGCCCACATACGTCTCGCTGCCGTACGTATAGTCGCCCGCCTCGTCCGCCTTGCCGACGAGGGAGAAACTGTTTCCGAGCAGAGCATCCTTCTGCGTCTTTCTTAAAATTGAGCGAAATCCCTCATATCCGCCGTAGTTGAAGGAGACTGCGCACATAAAGCACAGACCCGCCAATACGATGGAAACGAGCGTGAGGAATAACGCCGATTTTACTTTGCTCATTCGCCTCCTCCTGTAAAGCCGCCCCATACATCCGTCTTGAAAAACCGGGAACGGCAAACCGATCAACTTCCGTGTTTTTCCGCATGCGGGAAAACACCACTCTCATCATTATATAGGAAAAGCGCGCGCGCGTCAAGCCGAAATGCGCCGCTTCTCCCAATTTTCTTGTTTTTTTCTTTTATTTTTCGCGCGCCTTGCGCTCCGCAAGCACATGCATCGCACATTCGACGCGCTTTTTCATCATCGCACAGGTCATCTCGTAAGGCTCGTCGATGTCCCCGCAGTAGTGGTAGTTGTTCGCGTTGCACCCGCCCGAGCAGATGAATTTCGCAAAACAATCTCCGCACTTCTTCCGCGTGAAGAGACAGCTCTTCGCAAACTTTTCGCGGAGGACGGGGTCGAGCTTGCCCTCAAAGACGTTGCCCATCTTAAAGTCTTTATCCCCCGCAAATTGATGGCAGGGGTAGATGTCTCCATTCGGGACGACGGAGAAATACTCGTTCCCCGCACCGCACGCCGACACCCTCTTCTGCAGGCAAGGCCCGCCCTCGAGGTCAATGTGGAAGTGGAAAAAGAGGAATCCTCTCCCCTCCGCTTCGCGCTTGATGTATTCGTCGCAGAGCTTTTCGTACTCCCTCTCGATGACGGGAAGATGCTCCTCTTTTATCTGAAGTTCGGGGATGTCCGTGACGACGGGTTCCATGGAGATGGAATCGAATCCCTCGTCCGCGAGGAAGAGAACGTCCTTGGAAAAGTCGAGGTTCTTCGCCGTGAAGGTGCCGCGGACATAGTAGTGCTTGTCCCCGCGGATCCTGACGAACTTCTTGATCTTCTCGATAACAAGATCGAAGCTCCCCTTGCCGTTTACCGTCTTTCTGACGGCGTCGTGCACTTCCTTCCTTCCGTCGAGGGAGAGGACGACGTTCTCCATTTCGTCGTTCAAAAATTTGATGGCGTCGTCATTCAAAAGCAGGCCGTTGGTGGTCGTCGTGAAGAGGAACTTCTTCCCGAGCTTTGCCGCCTCCTCCTTCGCATAATACACCGTCCTCTTGACGACATCGAAGTTCATGAGCGGCTCGCCGCCGAAGAAGTCCACCTCCAGAACTTTGCGCTTGCCGCTGTTTTTCAGGAGAAAATCGATGGCGGCCTTCGCGGTCTCGAAGGACATGACCTCGCGCACGGAGTGATACGCCCCCTCGTCCGCAAAGCAATATTTGCAGCGGAGGTTGCAGTCGTGCGAGACGTGGAGGCAGAGAGCCTTCACCTCATTGGATTTTATCGGGCGCGCCTCCGTCTCGGGGGCATTCAAAAGCCCCTCTTTTTCGAGACCGGCGATCTCGGCAAGTTCTTCGTCCGTCATCTCCACGGGTTCCCCCGAGAAATAGCGTGCGGTCTTTTCGTCGCAGGCATGAAGTGCGCCGCTGCCCGTATCGTAGAGATAATATGTATCGTGATAGCTGAAAACGTGGACCATAGTTTTTTATCAAACGGGAAAAAGCGACGCAATGCGCCGCTTTTCGGTGACGGTGGAAGGGATTACTTCTGCTCGTCGATCTTCTGCTCGCGGGTGACGCGTTCGCAGGATTGATTGCCGACGGTGCAACTCGTCTTGCAGGCGGACTGACAGGTGCTTCTGCACTCGCCGCAGCCCGTGACTTTCTTCTCTTGGGGTTTCGCGATCGTCTTGATCATAGCATTTCTCCTTCGCTCTTTTTCCCCATTATACAACGTGCGCGCGCAATTTGCAAGCGTTTTATCTCGTTTCCTTGCGAATTTTCACGCCGAGCATCCCGCCCAACGCCCCGAGGGCGGCCGAGAAGAGCAGCTCGAGCGGAAAGAACGCGGTCACATGGAAGCCGCCGATCGCGCCGAAGAGGAGCATCGTGAGAAGGCAAGAGAGCGCGCCGGCCGCCGCTCCTTTGAAAACAGCCCGCCCGATGTGGATGAAGATGAGGGAGGAGAGGAATGCGCCCACCCCCTTTAAGATCCAATTCACGGCCGTGACGACGGACTGCGCGGGAGAATACGCCTTCACGATGACGGCGAAGACCGCCGCGGATATGAGCATGAAAACCGTGCAGGCGACCGCCGCAAAAATAACTTCGATCGCCGCTTTTTTGAGACCTGTCTGCATAGAAAAACCCTCCGCAAGTGTAACCTATGCGGAGGGATGTGCGTTTATGCCACTGCCTATTCTTATTCCGTCTTGCCGTCCTCATCCTCGGAAGGCTCTTCTGCAGGCTCTTCCAAAGGTTCCTCTGCAGGCTCTTCCTTTTCCTCGGGAAGGGGCGCGATCTCCTCGAAGGGTTCCTCCAAAGGCTCTTCCTTATGTTCTTCTTTCGGCTCTTCCTTGGTCTCCTTGACGGGTTCCTTTGCGGAAACTTGTGCCGACTTTTGGGCAAGTTTGTCTGCCTCTGCCTGTTCGCGGGCGATCTGCGTCGGGCCTTTTGCGTCCGTCTGATAGATGGATTCCTTCGCGAGTTTGAAGTAGCTCTTGCCCGCGGTCTCGCTGCCCGTCTCGATGACGACGGTGTCGTCGTCGCACACTTCCACGACTACGCCGCAAAGCCCGCCCGCCGACTTCACCTTGTTGCCGGGACGGATGGCCTCGATCTGTTCGACATATTCCTTCTGGCGGGACTTATTCTTCCTCCCGGAGAAGACGAACCACACGATGAGCAGAACGACGAACACGGCAAGAATGATGAACACGCCGTATCTGGAGAAGAAGTTCCCGGAAGCCTGCTGTTTGAAGGTCTTATCCCCTACCGTGAGGACGCCGTCCTTGAGAGTGCCTGTCGCGACCTGGGCATCACCCGTCTTGAAGATGATGCTACCATCCTCTTGGGTATAAACGTAGGTCCCGTTTTGATCGCTGTGAGACCATGCGTTTCCGTCTTTCAGCTCATAGACATCGGTGGAGACTTCGGGATTGACGTACTTGCCCGTGATGCCCGTCTCGCCGCAAGCCGCCAGTGAGAAGAGGCACACGAGGAGCGCGAGGAGCGTCAAAAGGACGGGGAAGAACTTTCTTTTCATGTTTTTCATAGATTTTTATTCCTTTTCAAAAAGGTTTTTCTCAAACATCATACAAATTTTTCTCGCTTTTGGCAAGCGATTTCGGGGTGGTTTTTGCGATTCACGCACTTTTCACGCGCGAAGTTTGCGTTTTTATGGGGTATTTTCCCCCTGCTTTTTGTAAAATTCCGCCGCAAACTCTCTGACATATCCGCCGAGGATGCTCTCGCGAAGCCCCCGCATCAGGCGGTGAAGGTAGGCAATATTGTGCAAAGAGAGCAACATTCCCCCCATCATCTCTCCCACGTTGACGACGTGGCGGAGATACGCCTTGGTGTAGTTCTTGCAGGTGTAGCAGTCGCATTCGGGATCGAGGGGGGTAAAGTCCTCCTTATATTTTCCGTTGCGGACGACGACCTTCCCCCTCGAGGTGAGGGCGGTGCCGTTGCGGGCGACGCGGGTGGCGAGCACGCAGTCGAACATGTCCACGCCGCGCATTACCCCCTCGACGAGGCAGTCGGGCGAGCCGACCCCCATGAGGTAGCGGGGGACGTCGGTGGGAAGTTTCGGTTGCAAGAAGTCGAGCAGTTCATACATGAGGGCCTTCGGTTCCCCCACCGACAGCCCGCCGATGGCGATGCCGTGCTTCACATAGGGAAGGCAACGGGAAAGGCTCTCCTCGCGGAGGTCCTTATAGAAGTTCCCCTGCACGATGGGAAAGAGTGCCTGATGGGGCACATCGTGGACATGGTAGCACCGCTCCAGCCAGCGGGAGGTGCGCTCCATCGCGATCTCGGCCTCCTTGTGGGTGTAGCCGTACTCCGAGCACTGGTCGAATGCCATGATGATATCCGCCCCGAGGTTATGCTCGATCTCCATCGCCTTCTCGGGCGTAAAGGTGTGATAGCTCCCGTCCACATGGGAGGAAAAGGTCACCCCGTCGTCTGTAATTTTATTGAGCTTTGCAAGCGAAAAGACCTGGAATCCGCCGCTGTCCGTGAGGATGGGCCTGTCCCAATTCATGAACTTATGCAGCCCGCCCGCCCGTTTTACGAGTTCGTCCCCGGGGCGCATATAGAGGTGGTAGGTGTTAGAGAGGATGATCTGCGAGCCGATCTCCTTGAGGTCGCGGGGAAGCATGCCCTTGACGGTCGCCTGCGTGCCGACGGGCATATAGACGGGCGTCTCGATGTCGCCGTGCGGCGTATGGAAGATCCCCGCCCGCGCCCCCGTCTCCGGGTCCGTCTTGATGAGTTCAAAAGAAAAATATTCGTTGTTCATGACTTATGAAAAAAGATCGGAGTGAGTTCCCGTACGCAATAGTTCGAGGATAAGCCTGTCCTCATAAATTTTATAAATGAGCAGCCAATCGGGTTCGATGTGACATTCCCGCATGCCCTTATAGAGCCGACTATCCACGAGGGCATGGTCACGGTTCCGCTCGGGAAGCGGCTCCTCTTTCACAAGAAGTAAAACGACCTCGTCCAATTTGGAGAGGTCGCGCCCCCTCTTTTGTGCAAGTTTATAATCTTTTTTGAACTGCGAATGGAATTCAATCTTCAGCATCGAGTGCCCTCTTCAATTCTTCGATACTGTCAAAGGGGCCGTGAAGATTTTCTCCCCTCTCCGCTTCCGCAAGCACGGAAAGTGTTTCCGCATTCGGGGTCTCCACGCAGACATCGAAGGGGATCCCTCTGTATTGCAATGCTTTTTTCAGATAGATATTGATCGCCGTGGAAAGGTCCATGCCGAGATCGGAAAAGAGCTTCTGCGCCTGTTTCTTCACATCTGCGTCGATCGTGATGTTTGTTGATACCTTCGCCATAAAGTTTCCCTCCTCAAAAATTGCACCTATATCATAGCATATTATATGCGTGTTGTCAACATATTATGTGCAATTTTCTCTATAAAAACAAGCAAGCGTCGCAAAACCAACGAAAAGCAGAACTGCTTGTTTTTAGAAACGAGCAAGACAAGGAGAGCGCGTAAACGACGAAGGGAGCGTACTATGACGTACGTGACCGAGGAGCGCGCAAGCTCGACACAGTATTGCGAAGTTTATAAGAACAAGCACGCGTCGCCGAAGGAGAAGAAACGGTAACGCTCCTTTACGGCGATCTCGTAGATGTGCAGGATCTCCTCGCGGGAGCAGAGGCAGGAAACGAGCATCAGAAGGGTGCTCTCGGGCAGGTGGAAATTGGTGATGAGCGCGTCCACGCACTTCATCTTATAGGGAGGGTACAAGAAGATGCTCGTCTCCCCCTTCCCCGCGTGAACGAGGCCACCCATGTCCGCGACCGACTCGAGCGTGCGCACCGAAGTCGTCCCCACGCAGATGACGCGCCGGCCCTCTTTTTTCGCGCGGTTGATGGCAAAGGCGGCCTCCTCGGAGACCTCGTAGTATTCGCTGTGCATGACGTGGCTCTCGACGTCCTCCACCTTGACGGGGCGGAAGGTACCAAGCCCCACGTGCAGGAGGACTTCGACGACTTCGACACCCTTCTCCTTGATTTTTTGCAAAAGTTCGGGGGTGAAGTGCAGCCCCGCGGTTGGAGCTGCCGCCGAGCCGTTTTCCTTGGAATATACCGTCTGATAGCGTTCGGGATCGGCGAGTTTTTCGTGGATATAGGGGGGGAGCGGCATACTGCCCGCGCGGGAGAGGACGTCCTCGAAGGTGCCCTCAAAGAAGAATTTCACATGCCGTTCGCCCGTCTCGGTCACGGAGAGCACTTCGAGGGATAGTTCGTCGTTGACGAGAAGCCTCGTCCCCGCCCTGCACTTCTTTCCCGGCTTTACAAGCACCTCCCATGTGTCGAGGTCGAGGCGTTTTAAGAGCAAAACCTCCACCCTTCCCCCAGACATGGTATTGGCAAAGAGCCTCGCGGGGAGCACGCGGGTGCGGTTCACAACGAGGACGTCGCCCGCCTTCAGATAGTCCGCAACGTCGCGGAAAATTTTATGTTCGATTTTTTTTGTATCCCTGTGATAGACCAAAAGCCGCGACGAATCGCGCGGCTCGGCGGGGGTCTGGGCGATCAGCTCTTCGGGGAGATCGTAGAAAAAGTCGGAGGTTTTCATCTGTCGTCCCTGTCAAATACGCTCATCTGGCGGCGCACCGCCTCGGGCATCTTCACGCCCATATGCTCGTAGCCCCCTTTAAGGCACACCCTTCCTCGCGGAGTGCGGGCGATGAAGCCGAGCTGCAGAAGATACGGCTCATAGATATCCTCGATGGTGCCGACGTCCTCGTTGATGGTCGCGGCGAGGGTGTCCAGCCCCGCCGGGCCGCCGTTGAACTTCTCGATGAGGGCGCGAAGGAGGTTCCTGTCCGTCTCATCGAGGCCGAGTTCGTCGATCTCCATGCGGCGGAGTGCCTCCTCGGCGTCCCGCTTCCCGACCGCACTGCTCCCCATCACGGCGGAGAAGTCGCGCACACGCTTTAAGAGCCTGTTCGCAATGCGCGGGGTGCCGCGCGACCTTTTCGCGATCTCATATGCCCCTTCTGCCTCGATGGAGATGCCGAGCGTCCTTGCCGAACGATCGACGATGCGCTTGAGTTCTTCGGGAGTATACATATCCAAGCGGCACATGATGCCGAAGCGGTCGCGAAGGGGCGAGGAGAGCATGCCCGCCCGCGTCGTCGCCCCGATAAGGGTGAAGCGTTTCAAAGAGAAGCGGATGTTGCGTGCGGAAGGGCCTTTGCCCACGATGATGTCGAGGGCGTAGTCCTCCATGGCGGAATATAAAATTTCCTCCACCTGATGGTTGAGGCGGTGGATCTCGTCGATGAAGAGGATATCCCCCTCGTTGAGATTGGTGAGGATTGCCGCGAGGTCGCCCGAACGCTCGATGGCAGGCCCGCTCGTGACTTTTATCTGCGTGCCCATCGTGTTGGCGATGATGTGGGCGAGCGTCGTCTTGCCGAGGCCGGGAGGACCGTATAAAAGGACGTGGTCCAACGCCTCCCCGCGCGCCTTTGCCGCGGCGATATAGACGGCGAGATTCTCCTTCACCTTGTCTTGTCCGACGTATTCCTCCATCGTCTTGGGGCGAAGGATGTTCTCCTCGATGTCATAGTCGCTCTTGGTACTCGAGAGAAGTCTCCCCTCTTCGAATGTATCGTCGTCGTCAAACATACTGCTCTCCTATGCTGCTTACATTCCCCGCAGGGCTGCGGAGATGATCTCCTCCACCGTCTTTGCGCCGCCGCTCTTGGCGCGGGCGACCGCCTGCGCACTCTCCTGCTTGGTGAATCCCAGCCCCATGAGGGCGGAAACCGCATCGTCATCCTCGGACATGGTAGGCACGGAGATCCTTCCGCCCACCGTTTCGCTGCCCAGAAGCTCATCCGCGGAGATCTTCCCGTGAAGCTCCAAAATGATGCGCTCGGCGAGCTTTTTGCCCACCCCCTTCGCCGCGGCCAGCCGTTTTGCGTCCGCCATGGCAATGGCCTCCGAGACCTCATGAGGCCGCATGGAGGAGAGGATGGCGATGGCCATCTTCGCGCCCACGCCCTGCACCGAGGTGAGGCGCAAAAAGAGGTCTTTCTCGGCGGGATCGACGAAGCCGAAGAGGGTGAACCCGTCCTCCTTCACCTGCAGATAGGTGTAGACCTCGCCCTCTTCGCCCGCTCTCACGCCCGAGAGGCGGGAAAAGGCCGCACCCGAACAGACGACCTCGTACCCCACGCCGCCCACCTCCATGAGCACATAATCGGGGGAAATGTATTTGATTCTTCCTTTAAGATAACCAATCATAATCTAACCTTTATTTGATAAGCGTCATTCTGAGCCGCCCGCATGTCATCCTCATCTCGACGCCGCGATAGCGGCGCACAAGCCGCAGGCGAAGCACGCACCTATCGCGGCGGAGGATACCCCTACAAACGCGCTTTGCTACATTGAGAGGGATTCCCTCGCTTCGCTCGAAATGAGGGTTGGGTCACCGCGTCATTTCGGCTCGCGCAAGTATTCAGAAGCCCCACCCTCATCAGTCACGCAAAGCGTGACAGCTTCTCCGTTCATAAGGGAGAAGCCCTTACTTCACGCCGAAGAGGCTTGAGAAGCGGCTCGTGAAGGCGTGGCAGAGGGCGACGGCGAGGGCGTCGGCGGCGTCGTCGGGACGGGGAATGGCAGAAAGGCGCAGGTGCGACTGCACGCACTTTTGCATCTGGATCTTGTCCGCACCCCCCCAGCCCGTGAGGGCCTGTTTGATCTGGTTGGGCGTATATTCGAAAATCCTCCCGCAGCGTTTGTTGCAGGTGAGCAGCATCACCCCGCGCGCATGGGCGACGGCAATGCCCGTCGTCACGTTCTTGGAGAAGAAAAGCTCCTCCATCGCCGCCTCTTCTGGGTGAAATTTATCGAAGAGCGCGTTGACCCCCTCCTCCAGGATGCACAGGCGGACGGCAAAATTTTCGCTCGCGGGCGTCTTGACTACGCCGAAGTCCACAGGGGAGCAGTTCCCGCGCGCGTCCTTCTCGATGACGCCGTACCCCATCGTGCCGTAGCCGGGGTCAAGCCCTAAAATTATCATACATTTATTTTACTTGAAAGCGGACATTCTGTCAAGGGAAAAGTGCTTTTTCGGCGCGATTTGCCCGCTTTCCCTTGCAATCCCGGAAAATCTATGGTAAACTCTATCATGTAATTCCCATGAAAAGAGGTAGCCATGAAAATTCTTGTCACGGGCGGAGCGGGCTATATCGGGAGCCATACCGCCGTTGAACTTCTGGAGGCAGGGCACGAGGTCATCGTCGTAGATAACCTCTGCAATGCGAGCAGAAAGGCTTTGGAGCGTGTGGAGAAGATCACGGGGAAAAAGGTCATCTTCTATGAAAACGACGTCCGCGACCGCGCCGCGATGGAGCTGATCTTCACCGCACACGACATCGATTGGGTCATCCACTTCGCCGGCCTCAAGGCGGTGGGCGAGAGCGTGCGCGAGCCGCTGAAATATTACGACAACAACCTCTCCTGCACCCTCGTCCTCCTCGAGACCATGCAAAAGTTCGGGTTGAAGAACATCGTGTTCTCCTCCTCGGCAACGGTGTACGGCGACCCCGCCGAACTTCCGCTCAGGGAGACGAGCAAACTCAATGCCCCCTCCAACCCCTATGGCATGACCAAGCTCATGCAGGAGAATATCCTTCAAGACCTCTATGCGTCGGACAGGAGCTGGAGCGTGGTGCTTCTCCGCTACTTCAACCCCGTAGGCGCGCATGAGAGCGGGCTGATCGGCGAGGACCCCAACGGCATTCCCAACAACCTCATGCCCTATGTGGCGCAGGTCGCGAGCGGAAAGCTGGAAAAAATCAGGGTGTTCGGCGACGATTACGGGACCCCCGACGGGACGGGCGTGCGCGATTACATCCACGTCGTCGATCTTGCAAAGGGACACACCGCCGCCATCGAAAAATGCAATCTGCCCGGCGTTCACATCTACAACCTCGGAACGGGGAGAGGGTACAGCGTCTTTGAGATGATCCACGCCTTCGAGAAGGCATGCGGCAAGAACCTTCCCTATGAGGTGACGGAGCGGAGGGCGGGAGATCTTCCCATCTACTACGGCTCTCCCGAGAAGGCGGAAAAGGAGCTTGGCTGGCATGCGGAGCGCGGCATCCTCGAGATGTGCCGAGACCAATGGAATTGGCAGAAGAGCAACCCGAACGGATACGAAAATTAAAGAGAATGCCGTCATCCCATGGCGGCATTTTTTCTTGCCCTCTTCCGGCGGCCGCCCTTTTTTGCGCAGATCGGTTGACAAAGGGCGATCTCTATTGTAAAATAATACGGAATCTATCATCATGAAGGCAGTTATGGAAGAGAGAGAAAAGCCCCGCGTTCTCGTCGCCTATGTGGAGGCGGGGATGGGACACATCGTCAGTGCGCAGGCGATCTCCGAGGCACTGAAGAAAAATTACAGCGACAGCATCGAGGTCATCGACCGCTATATCCTGCGGGACAGCGACGACCCCATTCTCAAAAAATACGAGACCTATCTCGTACACAACGTTCAGATGTGTTCGAAATATCCCGCATTCGGGGACATCCAGATCTCCTCCATGCACCTCTTTGGGGCGCAGAACACCCTGAAGTTCGTTCACAGCACCGTCTTTGCCGCACAGATACAGGCGACCATGCGCGAATATGAGAAGTTCTCGCCGGATGCGATCGTCTGCACCCACTATTTCCTTCTGCATGCGGCGGTGAAGTATAAGCTGCAAGTGGATCCCAAGGTCGTCGTCATCGCCTACTGCCCGGACAACAACGTCCACGGCTGGTGGGATAACCGCGCGGACGTCATCTACACCAACAACCCGCTCGCGACCAAACAGGCCTACGAGCTGAAATTCCCCAACGGGCATGTGCGGGAAGCCTTCTACCCCACCCGCTCGGAGGTGGTGGAGTCCAACGAGACGAAGGAATATTACCGCAAGAAGTTCGGCATCCCCCTCGACAAATTCACCGTCGTGGTGGCGGACGGCGTGTACGCCAAGGCGAAGGCGAAGAGCGTGTGCAAGGAACTCATGAAGTCGGACATGCCCCTCACCATTTGCCTCCTCGCCGGCAAGAACGACGCCCTCAAGGCGGAATTCGAGGAACGGGCGAAGCACACGAAACCCAACATCACCCTCCTCTCCTTCGGGTTTTTGAAGGACGCCCCCCAGCTGTACGGTGCGTGCGACCTCTTCATCACGAAGGCGGGACCCAACGCCATTCTGGACAGCGTGATGATGAACACCCCGCTCATCATCGACTACTGCGCCTCCCCCATCGAGCGCGCCACGAAGAAGCTCTTCTCCAAACACTACCAATGCGGCTATTACACGACAAGGCCGCGCCGCATCCGCAAGTATGTGGAGTGCTTCATCCAAAACCCCGCAGAGCTTGAAAAGATCAGAAAGCCGCTCGCCTACTTCGACAAGACAAAGAACGGTGCGGGGAAGATCGCCGACGACATCGCCGACCTCCTGCAGAACAGCGACGAGCGCATGATGCGCATCCTGCACGAGGAGGAGATCGCCGTCTCCAAGCTCTTCGAACAGGCGAAGGAAAAAAAGGAGGAGCGAGCAAGACGGAAGATCGAGGCGATCGAAGCGTCTCTTGCCGCAAAGACGGAAAATGCGGACGGCGATGCCAAGAAAAAACTCGAAGAGGATGCGCAAAGACGCATTTCCGCCGTGAAGGAGCGCGCTGCACGGGAAATTGCGAAGATCTCCAAAAAGCAAAAGAAGGTCGCCGGGAAGATCTACAGCGGCACGGCGAGCAAATACGTCGCAAAGACGATCACGGACGAAAGATGATCTTCTGCAAGAATGCCTCCCTTTTGGGGAGGCTTTTTGCTTTCGGCAAAATTCCCGCACTTCAAACAAAATTTGTTTGTTTCCCGTCGGGCGGAAGAGAATAGGATAGGGGCAAAGAGGTCAATATGCAACTTTCAAATCTCATCGGAAAACAAATTCTCTCCCCTGCGGGCGAGGCATACGGCTACGTTCTGTCCGCCCTTCCCACGAAGGATCTTTCCAAACTCTCCTCCCTCGTTGCCGTGGACGCAGAGGAGGAGGAATTCTGCATCCCCGCCCGCGCGATCCTCTCCATCGACGACGCCGTGATCGCGGGCAGGATGCGCATCGACGCCCCCACGGGCATCCCCTCTCCCATCGGGCGGGAGGTATTCTCCTATACGGGGGAATATCTCGGTGCGGTGTGCGACCTGCTTCTCGGCGACGGGTCGGAGGCGATCCTCGTCGTCACAAGAGACGGCGTTCGGACGACGGCGGCAGCGGCGTGTGCGATCTTCGGGGAACACATCGTCCTCTACCTCGATAAGGAGGCGCGGGATGCGGCGGCAAAGAGCGGCGGCAAGAAAAAGGCCTCCCTCCCCCGTGCGGCCGTGCAAAGAGAGTTTACACAGAAGGCGGAACTCGCACCCGCGGAAGATACCGCTGCCCCGCCAAAGCAGAGCGTCCCCATCAAAGAAGAGCCGCCCAAGCCAAAGGAAAACACCATAACGGCACCTCCTCAAAATGAGGAAAAGACGAAAGACGGACCACCCATGTCCAAAGAGGAGCCAAAGGATCCGAATGCGGTCCGTCTTTTGAACAATACCAACCTTTTGGGGAGAACGGTGAAGCGGAGCGTCTTTGACAACTTCGGAAGGCCCGTCGCCCTTGCGGGGGAGCGCATCACGCCCGCCCACCTCGCCCGCGCCCGCCTTGCGGGACGGCTGCTCGCTTTGACCGTCAACACGCTCACCCTGTTTTAACGGAGCGCGCCGCGGGGATCTCTTCCCCGCGGCGCGAATTTTCATATCCTGTTCAAAGTTTGTATTTTGCCGTCATCTTGAGAATGGACGCAAGACAATCCCCCAAAGCGTTCATCTCCCCCTCGGTGAGCATTCCGCTCCCGTACCGCTCAAGGGCTGACGAGAGTGCCTCCGTCTCCAGACGGTCCCCGGGCGTGAGTGAACACTTTTTCAGCCGTGCGAGGAGTTCTTCGGCATATTTTAACTGCATCCCCCGCTCTTTTGCGGAGAAGGTCCGCTCTTCTTCCTCGAACTTACACACCTTCGGCGGGGAGGAAACCATTCTCTCTTTGGGCAAATATTCCTTTGAGAGGGCGGAAAATTTCTCATACATCCGATCATCCCGCGAACGCCTTTCGCGCTTTTGCCGTCTTTTTCTCGGAATGAAGTAGACAAACCGGAGAAGGGCGGCGAGCGCAGAGTAGAGGCCGAGAAAGGCGAAGGAGGCGGCAAGTTTCTCTCTGCAGCAGAGAAGGGTGAAGGCGGCCCCGCCGAGGGCGACCGCGACATATGGGTACGCTCCCCTCCCGCCCAAAAAATAGGTCGAGAGGGTGAAGGCGGCAAGGACCGCGGGATAGAGCAAAAGCGGCACCCAGACGGGCACTGCCGCAAGGACGGATAAGACGGCTTCGAATGCTTCCATGACAAACTCCCTCTCGAGGATAGACCATTTTCCCCCTCGAACCGTGAGTTTTCATGCCGTTTTTTGTCGAAAAGCGTCACATGGGGATCTCTTCGCCGCTCGCGATGTTGATGATGACCGCGCCCACCCGCTCTTCGGGGATGTGCATGATCTTTGCGACCGCCTTCCTGTAGAGGGAGATCTGCGGGGCGTAGTGGGTTCGGATGCCATCAGCCGTCCGGGAGGAGAACTTGTAGTCAACGACGGTGTAGCTTCCGTCCCCCTCCTCGACAAGAAGGTCGATCGCGCCCTGAAAGATGACTTCTTCGCCCGCGCCCTCCCCATAGAAGGCGTCCGCAGGAAGGGAGACGAGGAACTGTCTCTCCCGCCAGACGGTCTTGTCCGCAAGAGCCGCAAGGCGGGGAATGGCCAAGATCGCCTTGAGATGCTCCTCCCTTAAAAGGGCGAGCGTCTCCTGCGGCAAGATCCCTTCATTCCTCATGCGGGCAAGCTCCCTTTCGGCGTCTGCGCCAAAGCGGACATGTTCTAAAAAGGCGTGGTAGGCGAGGCCCGTCTCGGTGGAAAATGTCTCATCCATGTCCGTTATGAGGTTTTCTTTTTCCTCGTCATCGCGGACATGGTACCCCTTTCGCTCCTCCGCTTCCTGCGCGTCGCGGATGAGGCTCGTCGCCGAACTCTTGACGGGGAGAAGGGTGGCTCCCGCATGCGGATAGGGTGAGAGCGCGGCGCAGATCTTCTCCCTGTCGGCGGGATCCGCTTCGAGGATCTCCTCCTTCTCCGCCTCCCGTCTTCTTTCCCCTTCTTCCATGGGAGGGGCGAGAAGGGAGAGCATTTTCTCCCGCGGGATAAACTCGGACATCCTCCTTGCGCGGCCGGGGGAATAGTTGAGGTCCTCCGACCCGCTTTCCCCGGCTTCGCTCTCAAAGACGAGGTGCAGCCGATACATCGCGCGCGTCATAGCGACATAGAGAAGGTTCCTCTCCCCCTCGATCTGCTCCTGCCGCTTGCGGATGTAGGCGGCACGGCGGGTGATCGTCTCAAAACGGATCCTGGCGGCAAGGTCGAAACTTCTCGGCGCGATGCCCAGCTCCTCCGTCCACATGAGATCGTCATATTCTATGCGGTGGAAGGTGCTGTCGAGATCCACCGTAATGACGACGGGGAACTCCAATCCCTTTGCCGTGTGCATCGTGATGACGCGGACGGCCCCCTCTCCGCCGCTCTCGCTGAAATTTATCTGCTCGTCAGCTTCCTCGATGCGGCGCAAAAATTCATGGACGCTCCCCGCATCCGCACTCTCCGAAATGAGGCGGCGGACACGGCTCATGGCGGCTTTTCCCCCACCCATGCCCGCGATCTGGGCTTCTATCCCGTCTGCAAGGAGAATGGTGAGCATCTCGGATGCGGTCTTTTGGCGGGAGAGCATGCGCAGCCTTTCCGCTCTTTCGAAAAAGGCGGAGACCTTCTTCGCGAGCGGGTCATCCGAATACCTCTTGTCCGAAGAGAACTTCTTCGCCGCCGTGCGGAAATTGCAGCCGAAAAGGTGCATTTCGTTTGCCGTGAGGCGGATACGGGCGAGTTCGCTCTCGCAAAATCCCCCGATCGCGGAGAGCATGGCGGAGGCAAGCGGAATGTCCTGTTCGCCGTTGTCGAGGAAGGAGAGCCAATCGAGGAGGAGGCGCACTTCGAAGAAGTCGCAGATGTTGACGCCCGCAGATGAGGTGACGGGGATGCCGCAGGAAGTCAGTTCCCGCACGATCGCACCCGCAGAACCCGTGGTGCTGCGCACGAGGACGGCGATGTCCGAAAAGGTCGTCTCCCGCTCGGTGCCCGTCTCCACGTCGAACCATGTTTTCGGGGGTTTTCCGCGCATGCCGCATTCCTCTTCGATGATCGCGCGCACCTTCTCTGCGACCGCATCGGGGGTGACATTTTCCTTTGCCGAGGCAACACTGTAGATCCCGCGCTCTCCCCCTTCGGCCTCCTGTCCTTCGGCGGTATGGAAGAAAACTTCCCCCATGTGTTCGCCGTAACGATCCCCGCCCTCCATGGGGACATAGCCCTCCATTGCGGCGGTAAAGACGGTGTTCACCGCATCGAGGATGCCCTTTGCGGAGCGGAAATTCCTGTCGAGGGGCAGTGCGCCGCCGCATGCCTTCTCCATTTGGGTAAAATACGCCGTTCTGCTCCCGCGGAAGCCGTAGATCGCCTGTTTCTTGTCCCCCACGACGAAGAGTTCCTCCCCCGTGAGGGTATTCAGGATCTCCCCCTGCATGGGGTTGACGTCCTGATATTCATCCACAAAGATGAAGCGGTAGCTCCCGCGGACGGCCTCGGCGGCCTCCTCGTTATGGAGGACGGCGAGCGCGAGATGTTCGAGGTCGCCATAGTCGAGGACCCCCTCCTCCCTTTTCAGGCGGGAAAACTCCTCGTCGTACATGAGAGTGAGCCTGGCGATGTGCGCGGCACGGATATAGCTGTCCGCAAACCGCATGAATTCCGCACCCCAGTCGGGTTCGGCGGAGTATTCCTTGCACAGATCCCGCACCTGCGCGGCGAGAGCCTGCGTCTCATCGATGACGTGAAGTGTCTCGGGCGGATCCGTCTTTTTTCTGCTCGGACTGCGCGGAATGGTGATTCCCCTTGCGTTCGCATAGAAGGCAAAGAGATCCTCCGATCCCGAGAGTGTCTCCGTTGCCCCGATGACATCGTCGAGAAATCCCTTCATGCGCGGTGCATGTTTCTCGGCAAGTTCTCTGAGCAAAACGGCCTTGCCTTGAAGCTCTGCCGCATACCTTTTTTTGTCCTCCGCAATGAGAGAAATTGCCTTTTTCAGTTCCTCTTTCGCGGGGTCTCCCTCTCCCTCGAGGAAGGCGGACGGGGTACCCATGTCCGCGATATCCCATGCGGGATCTTTGCGCTCCGAGCAGATGCGAAGCTTCTCTCTGTAGCCGTCGACGGTGCGCAGCTTTTTATAGAGGTCGAGTACCATTTTGCGGAGAGTCGCATCCTTTTTCTTGCGGAAATAGACGGCGAGAAGGTCGGAAAACCACGCCTCTCCCTCCTCATATGCCTCGTCAAAGGCAAGTTCGATAGCTCGGGCGGAGATCGCTCTCCCCTCCGCGAGGTCGCCGTTTATGATGCGAAAGCGCGGATCCGCACCCACGAGGTAGAAGTAAGTGCGCACCAGCCTTCCGCAGAAGGAATGGATGGTGCTGATATCGGCGAGGGGAAGGTCCTCGAGCTGCCGTCTGAGGCGGGCGCGCTCCTCCCCCGAGGAGGTGCGGTATGCCTCGGTGAGCTTCTTCCTCGCGCGGTCGCGCATCTGGGCGGCCGCCTTTGTCGTAAATGTAACGGCAAGGATCTCCTTGACGTTCGCCTCCCCGCTCTTTAAGATGGAGAGGAAGCGTTCGATCATGACGTGCGTCTTTCCGCTCCCCGCTGAGGCGGAGACGATGACTCTCCCGCGGGATCCGATCGCGCGCTCTTGTTGCTTTGTCACACTCATTGCTCCTCCTCCTTTCGCACGATCGCGGCGATTTCCTTACACTTGATATTCCCTTCCGTGCGGGAAGTTCCCGAGAAGGCGCACATGCCCTTGAGGGCGCAGAACTTGCATGCCCCCTCATAGGGCGAAGGGCGGACATTGCCCGCGCGCATCTCCCGCTCCGCCCCCTCTGCGACGAGGACGCCATAGTGCAGAAAGGCGTCGAAATCCTCGCGGGAAAGCCCCTTCTCCGATCTCGCGCCGTCGAAAAATTCGCTCTTCCCGCCGCCGCAGGTGGTATCCATGTCCGCGATCACATCGGGATCGTTGCAGAAAAATCCCTTCATGCGGTACTTGCCCGCGCTATCCTTTTCCCCCGTAAATTCGTCCGCCGCGGGGAAGTAGAACGCCCCCGCAGGCTGCGCGCCATCCGCCGACGCGGCGAGAAGGTATAGCTCGAGTTGCAACCTTCTTCCCGTATAATAGGCGACGGGCTGATCGTCGAAACTGCCCGTCTTATAGTCGATGATGCGGATGCGGCCCGCCGAATCGTCGATGCGGTCCGCCTTTCCGAAGAGGGAAAGCCGGGGAAGCCTTACCTCCGCCTCCGCCGCCTTGACGGAGAAATTGGACCCCGCGAGCTGGCGGTATGCGGCACATGCGACCGAAGTCGCCTCTTTTTCCAGCCGCACTGCGGTATATCCCCCCGCCTTCGTGTCCCCGAGGGCTGCAAAGCGGGGCGTGCGGAGCAACTCTTCCGCCTGTTCGCGCGCAAACGCCGCACAGCTTTCCGCATTCTCAAATTCGTTGAATTTCTTTGCGACGCGCTCCAATACCGCATGCACGAAGGTGCCCGCGTCCCCCGAATCGAGGACGGACCGCGTCTCCTCCCGCTCCTCGAGCCGAAGGGCGCGCTCCGCAAAACTCTTGTAGGGACATGCGAAATAATCCTCCAAAAGCGTGGGCGAGATCTCGCCCGAGAAGTAGAGCTTTGCGGCCTCCTCCACATCCCCCTTTTCCGTCTGAAAACGCAGTCCATCAGGATATATGGGCATACCATGCCTGAAGTATCCCCCTTCGAAAACCTCTTTTAGGGCAAGATACGGCCGAACGCTTTCTTTCTCTTTTTGCCCTCCCCTCGCCCTGTCGCATGCCGCAAAATAGGCAAGGAGCGCGGGTTCTTCTTCGCAGCAGTCAAACGGGAAGAGCGGCCCCACCTTGCGGGGATGAAGCACCTCTTTTACATAGGAGAAGATCTCGCTCGGCACCGTCTCCTCATCCCCTTCGCTCGCAGGGCAGCTCAGATACAGCTCCCCGGAAAAGGAGAGAAGGTTGAGGGCGAGCGACTCTCTTGAACGGGCGTTGACGACGGCGATCGCGGGTTCGATCTCCACTTTGAGCGTCTTGAGTTTTTCGATCTCGCCGTCCGTGATGACGGCCGTGTCCTGCGTGACGATGGGGAGATCGTCGGTAAGCCCCGCACAGAAGAGATAGGGCGCGCGGCACAGCCTGCTCTCGGTGATGTCTCCGACAAAAACTGCGTCCGAACGGCGGGGGAACATCGAGATCTCGAGGGCCTCCAGCCCGCTCCGGAGGAGGACGGCAAAGGCGCGGGCGGTGTACTTTTTCTCCCCCGCGATCTCCTCCGTCTCGCGAAGCACTTCCTCAAAGCGCGCAGTGTTTAAGAAGTTCCGCTCCTCGGGGGAGGCCGTCTTGGCGATCTCCTCCGTGACTTTTTCCTCTTTGACGAGGGCGCGAAGTTTGCGAAGCCCCTCCGCAAAGCCCGCGGCGGTGTCCTCCCGTTTGAAGAGGTCGAGGACGGCGCACATCTTCCCGCGCGCTTTTTCCAACTTTTTCGCATCCGCGCCCTTGAGGGCGGCCTCCTTCAAAGGCCTCCTCGCGGCACCGCGGTATCCCCCGAATTTCGCAAGATAGTTGCGGTAGGTCCCGTCGTCGCCGAAATAGACGGAGGAGGCGACGTCATCCGCCTCGTCGGGGGCAGGCCCTCCGGAGACCGCGGCGAGAACGTCGAGGGCAAAGGTGCAGAAGGGATGCTCGGAAAACTTCCGCTTGCGGTCCGCATAGAAGGGGATATGGTAGCTCTCAAACGCCTTTAAGACGGGTAAGAAATATCTCTCGCTTCCGACGAGGAGGGCCATATCGCGGTAGCGCGCCCCCTCGGCCACCTTCCGCCTTATGAGCGCGGCGACGGTCGCGATCTCCTCCGTCTCATCCTGGGCAAAGAAGGTAAAGACCTTCTCGGCGTCCGCCGCGTCCCCCGTGCTGTCATGCGAAAAGAGGGCGTCCCTCAAAAGGGCGGCCTCGCCAGAAAGGGAGGATGCAAGCTGCAACTTTTCGGCCTTCCCCCCTTCCTCCGCAACGCGCGCAAAGGCAGCGGCGGCCTCGTTCGTATAAAAATTCTCTCTCCCCGCAAGGAAGATGCCCGTCACCCGAAGGCCGCGGGAGATGGCGGCACGCACCCCCTCGAGAGCCTGCCGCGTGAACGATCTGAAGGCGAAGAACACGACATGGGTGCCCTCGGCGACGTCAGAGGCGATCTTTTCGGGGAGCAGCGCGAGGTAGCCGTTCTCGTCGAGAAGGGCATGGGCGCGCAGAAATTTTTGATATTCTTCGAAGATGAGGGCGAGGTCGAAGAGCTTATAACAAAGGACGCCCTGCGTCTCCTCCGCGCTCGCGCGGAGCATGGCGGGAGAAACGCGGGAGGCGGAGAGCTGGGCGATCGTCTCGTAGACGGCCTGCGCCGCATTTTCGCCGAAACACTTCAGTTCCCCCTTATGCGCAGAGAGAAGGGCGGAGATCTCCAGCACCGACCCGTGTTTGGAGAGGACGCGCTCCTCCCCCTTCAGAAAGCGTGCAAACGTCGTCACTTCCGCAAGAAAAGTCCCCCCGACCTCTTTCAAAACGGCGCGCTCGGCAAGGAGGGTGAGCCTGTCCTCGCAAAAGACAAGCGTCCTTTCCCCCCGTTTTTCATGTTCCGCGACTTCCCCGCCGAGTGCCTTCAAGGCGTCGTCGAGCGTGGGTGCGCCCAAGATCTTCGTCATGTGTGAATACCTCTTTCGGATATTATATCATAAACGGCAAAAAAATCCTTGCAGTTTGTGCGTTTTATTTTTACAAATAAAAATTTTTGTGTTATAATGGGAAAAACGAGGTAACTTTGATGAAACTGAAAAAACTTGCGCCCATCTTCACGCTCCTTCTTCCCCTCGCCCTTCTTTCGGGATGCGGCGGGACGGCAGAGCTTGACCTGCATGCAAATTGGTATGCGGACGAGACGCACCATCAACTGATCAACGGCCAGAAGGAGACGCTCACTTACGAAGTGATCTACACGCCCCCCACCGAAGCGCAGAAGCCCTTTGCCGAATATCACTATGACAAGGGCAGCTACATCGCCGTCCTGCAGGAACACAGCTCTCTCGCGGGCGAGGCCGAGTGGGCGACGGGCACGGGATATACTTTTGTCACCGACTTTTCCATCAGCGGGACGTATAAGATCACCGGCGGGGAGGAGACGCCCTTTACAGACACCATCCATTCGGAGGTCTCCTTTGCGAACGTCGGAGAGATGCTTCGCCCCATCAGAAGCTACAAGGAGTTCCACACGACAAGCCAGACGGAGACATACGGCCTGAAATTCGTCCGTTATGAATACAGCTATACGGCGACTTATAACCAAAAGCTCACAGAGACCCAGATCACCGTCCGCGACCTTCGCACGGATGTCAAGGATGAGGACAAGCTCGACCTCTCCAAGAAGTTGAAACTTAAAGGGAGCGGGACCTTCCTCGACAACGAGCAGATCCTCCTCGCCCTCCGCGCGGTCGATCTCTCGATGAACTTCAGTTTCCGCACGGTCAACCCCGTCACCCATGCGCGCGAAAACGTCACAATGGCCTCCTCCGCAAAGGAGGGAAAATACACGGGGAGCTTTATCCGCAACGGGACGTCGACGGGCGAAACGCCGCTCGCGGTGACCACGTTTGCGATCGGCTATACCTCAAAAAAATCGGGCATGACACAGACGCTCACCTACGCTCTCCCCTCCGAGAAGAACTTCCGCAACGCCCTCATCGAGATGAAGACGACCGCCCCCGACGGGCTGGGGACCTTCACCTATCGGCTCAAGGAACTCACCACCTTCTGAAACATTCTCCATAAAACAAAACGCCGTCGGCTCTGCTGCCGACGGCAATTTTTTTGCACAAATTTATTCCTCGTCTCCCTCGTAGACGGAGGCCTTCAGGATGCCGATGTAGGGAAGATTCCGATAATATTCCCTGTAATCGAGGCCGTAGCCCACAACAAATTCGTTCTCGATGTAGAAGCAATTGTAGTCGGGGGCAATGTCATACACCCGCCGCGAGGACTTGTTGAGAAGGGTCGCGATCTTGATGGAGGCCGCCCCGCGCTCCACAAGGAGTGCCTTCAGATTGGAGAGTGTAAAGCCGCTGTCGATGATGTCCTCGACGATGAGAACGTCCCGCCCTTTCACATCGTTGTCGAGATCCTTTTTTATCTTGAGTTTGCCCGAAGAGACGGTGCCAGACCCATAGGAGGAGACCACCATGAAGTCGAGGTCGATGGGCATGGAGAGGTGGCGGATGATGTCCGAAAAGAACAAGATCGCCCCCTTGAGGATGCCGACGACGAGAGGGTTCTTGCCCTGATAGTCGCGGTTGATCGCCTCGGCGATCTCCTTCACCCGAGACCGTATCTGCTCCTCCGTGATGAGGATGCGTTCGCAATCGCTGTCCATAATTTTTCCTCCGTGTGTCCTTTCTCTATGCAAAGATCGTCGCGACGCGCTTCGAATCCTCCGTCACCTTCACGCTGTCCGAGATCTCCACGCCGACGACGACGAAAACTTCTTTTCCCTTTGCGATGACGGGAAGATCTCTCGAGAGCCGCGAGGGGATCTTGCGGTCGGTCAAAAATTTTTTAAGGGTCTTTCTTCGGGCATGGTATGGGGTAATTTCGTCCCCCTCCCCTCTCGTGCGCACGATACAGTCCTCGGGGAATGCGTCGAGGTCCACCCAAAGGCCGCCCTCCTTCATCCCCTCCTCCATTCGGAATGGGAGAAGTTCTCCCTCCTTCGGCGGAAAGGAGACGGGCGAAAATCCCCTATCGCTTTCCCGCGTAAAGACAATGTCAGCCCCCTCGCGGACGACGATGCACTTCGTCCCCTCCGCATCCGTATAACAGACCTTTCTTCCGCTCTGAAGGGTGCGCAAGGCGCAAATTTCTTTAAGATCCGAACGCGTATAGTCGCGCTTTTGCATACAGATGAGACATGCGCGGCGGAAGAGAACGTCGTCAAGATCGACGGGAATGTGCGCACCGTCCGCCGCATGCACGACCTTCTCTTCGGCCAGTTTTTGGAGGAAGGCGTCCTCCTCGGCGGCAAGTGCGGCGAATTCGAGAAGATGCCTCGTTGCTCCCTCGCGAATGCCCTCAAAGGCGGGAAGCACGTTTTTTCGGATATAGTTGCGGGTGAAAGTTTCGTCATCATTGGTCGAATCGCAGACATGGTATAGCCCGTTTTCGTCTGCATACGCCTCGATCTCGGCACGGGTGCATGAAAGCAGGGGGCGCACGATGCCGCCGTACTCCGAGATCGCCCGCATGCCCGCAAGGCCCGTCCCGCGCGCCAGCCGAAAGAGGATGGTCTCGGCGACGTCGTCCGCATGGTGCGCCGTCGCGACGAGATCGGCTTCATTTGCTTGCAGAAGGGCGAAAAACGCATCATATCGCACCTTTCGCGCCGTCTCCTCGATGCTGCTTCCCCGCTGCCTTGCAAGAGATACGACGTCCGCACGGACAACTTTTAAGGGAACTTTCCAGCTCTTGCACAGTTTTTCGCAAAAAGCCATATCGCGCAAACTCTCCTCGCCGCGGATGCCGTGTTCGATATGCACGGCGGAAAGCGTGATACCCATGTCTGAGGTCCGAGCCTTGAAAGCGTGCAAAAGGCACACCGAATCGATGCCCCCCGAGAGGGCGACACACACCCGCTTTCCCCGATATTTTTCCGCCGAAAAGAGTTCCATCAATGTGATTGTACCATTTTTTTATACAAAATGCAAGAAATTTTCCCCTCATATCCTTTCCGATCGCTGTGACATTCGCACCCGAATATGGTAGAATATTATAGAAGGATACCATGGACGACGAACGCATCATACAACTCTTCTTTGCACGCGATGAGCTTGCCCTCTCCGCGCTCAAGGAAAAATACGGCGGGAGCTTTGGCAAGATCGCCCTCAACATCACCCGCTCCGCGCCCGATGCGGAGGAGGTGCTCTCCGATGCCTATCTCGGCGTTTGGCGGACGATCCCGCCCGCCCGTCCCGCCCCCCTCTTTTCCTATGTCGCAAAGATCGTTCGCAATCTCGCCTGCAAGAAGCTCCGTTATAACGTGGCGGCAAAGCGGAGCGGAGTGCCCCTTCCCCTCTACGAACTTGAGGACGTCTTGCCCTCCGCTTTGGGCACGGAGACGGACTTCGACGCGAAGGAGCTTGCCCGTCTCATCAATCAGTTCTTATCCGGACTCGAAAAGCCGATGCGCATTGCCTTCGTCAGAAGATACTTTTACTGCGACACCGTAAAGGACATCGCCGCCGCGCTCCGCATGCGGGCGCACACGCTCACCGTCCGTCTTTCCCGTACGCGGGAAAGACTCGCCGACTTTCTCAAAAAGGAGGGGATCAAAGTATGAACGAATCGCTCTTTGACATTCTTTCGGAGATCGACCCAAAGTTCATCGAAGAGGCCGCGGAAATTTATTCCGTTTCAAGGAGAAGGCCTTCGAAAAAGGCGGTCCTCTCCGCCGTAGCGGCGGCCGCGCTGGCCGTTGCGATCGTGCCCACCGCACTTCTCGTCTCAAAAAAGAACACCATCGCGGACGAACCCCCTGCGATCGACACGCCCACGGATCCGCCGACATCCGACGATCCCCCGGAGACCGACGATCCGCCCACTCCCGGGGAATCTGACCCGCCCGCCGCAGGCTCGCCCATGAGCCTCGGGGAAACGCGCACCCTTCCTTCTGGGACGGAAGTTTCCTACCTTGCGAAAACGGATCATTCCCTCACGATATTTGTGAAGAAGGCGGACGCGGATCCCGTGTATATGCGCCTTGCGGGAAGCAACGGCTCTAAAATGTATTACGCCTCCACCTACCCCAATTATGCGGGACAGGGCGAGCGCGTGCAGGACGGCCTGACCCTCACGGTGGACGGAGAGAAAGGAGGCTTCCCCTCCGCCCCCGGCGAATATACCGTCGTCATCGACTATGCTCCGATGAAAGAGAAATGCCGCTCCCTCGACTTTCTCTATACCTCCCTCGGCGCGTTCTTCCTGTAAACAGGGGGCAAAATAATCAGTTCATATGAAGTTTGTATCTTATTTCGACATTTATCGAAATAAGATATTTCTTATCGATTTTTATCGAATTTTACATCATTCTGGCTGCCGTCTGAATAAAAAGTAACCCGCTGGCTTAGCCGGAAGAGGTGTCGCTTATATTGCGGTGATGTTTCGACACGCGCGTACCGCGCGGCTCAACATGACGAATAGAATAACACCCCCTCAGTCTCGGCTTCGCCTCGACAGCTCCCCCTCAAGGGGCAGCCAAGGGACATTCTTCCCTTTCATTTCTCTACATTTCTTTTTCTGTTCATCGGCATAGCCTCTTTTGAACCACGCGACTATCGCGTGGCTTTCGTTCACAAGAAAGGGGCGCGCTGCATGGGCAGCGCGCCGTATTTTTAGGATTTAGATAAAAATCTTTTTACACACTCTTCACCGCGCCGGCGAAAATGGTATTGTCGTAGCGGTCGGTGATGAGGAAGGCGAAGGAGCGGTCGAGTGAAAAGTCCTCAAGTACGAGGGTGTAATCGCCCGGTCCGACCGCGCCGGCCTCGGGCACGACTGTCGTGGCCGTGCCCTCGATCCCGCGAAGGTCCACTTTGAGCTTTGCCACATGCCTCACACCGCTGCAATACGCATTGCCCTCGCTGAACAGGGGGGAAAAGTCGCACTCCGCCCCGAACAAAGCCCGGATTCCCATCCCCTTTAAGATCTCCTCGAAGTCCTCGTCGCACCGCGCCTCGAAGGCGGGAAGGAGCAGGCGGGTGAGGTAGCGGGTCCTTGTCGCATCGTCAATGCCACTGAAGTCCTTCGTCCCGTTGACAAGGGCAATGTTTTCGGGGGTGAAGATCTCCTCGACTTTTTTGCCCGCATCGGGGAGGAGGACCTTGAGTTGATAGCCGTTGTACGTCTTTGCGTAGAAATAGCTGAAATCCTTGCCGCGCGCCGCGCGCCCTTCGAAATATTCCGTCTGCATGCGCCGAACGCTCTTTGTCGTACCGTCCGCAAGGAGGAAGGCCTTCATCCCGCTCTCGCTCAGCTCCGCGCCCACTTCGTTCCAAATATCTCTGAAATACAGGGTATTGACGAGGGCAAATACGGTGCTTTCGGGAAGCATGAAACTCTGGTCGATCAGCCCCTTCGTCTGCTCCTTAACAAAGTCGCGCACGGCCTTGTTGGCGGCCGCATTATCCATGAGAAAGTCCGCCGAATAGCTCGTGCAGTAGAAGTTCTTCGAAAGGGTTTTGAGGCTATCATCGCGGACATGGGTAGCTGATGTTTCGTCTACCCAGATGGAATTGGCGAGCTGCACACATCCCATCGTCCTCCCTTCCTGCGCCCCGCCGATGAGGCGATAGAAGGAGGAATAATTCGCGTTCAATACGCTCTCCGTCGTATAGAGTGCAGAGAGAAGTTCCTCCCGCGTGGTCCCTCCCGCACAGGCGGAGGCCGTTGCGAGCGCGGTGTAGACGGAGGCGGGCGAAAGTACGAAATTCTCCGCATTCTCCGCCGCAAAAGTGCCCACTGCACGCGCAGATAGCTCCTCCGAGAACCTTTCGACACTCGCAAGATATGCGTCGAAAGCGTCCGATCTTATACTGTTATAGGACACTGGATCGGCTTGCGCAGCCTTCGCGAGAAGCCGCGCTCTTCCTTCCGTGGAAGAGCCGTTCCCCTGTCCGCCTTGGTTATTGTCGCCCTTGTCGCCGCCCTGATCATCGTTTTTGTCTCCCTGATCCCCGACATGCCCCCCTTGTCCGTCGTCTTGGCCGCCGCCGATGGGGAGATCTTCCCCGTCCAGATCGCACTTTCCGTCACCGTTCACATCGACATGGATGTGCCCTTCCCCCGAACTGTTTTTGCCCTTCACACTGCAGCCGCCAAGAAGGCTCGCCGCCAAAATAGCTCCGCTCACGAGGGCGAGAACGCGCACAGCTTTCTTCATTGAGATCACCTTCCTTGCAAAATTGCGGATCTTTCCCGCTTCATACATATTCTACCTTTGGGACATGGAAATGTCACAGCCCGCTATTCCTTATTTTATAATAAAAGCTGTACGGAAAATGGGAGAAAATCGCTTTCGATAAAAAATTTATCATGAAGGCGCAAAAACGATTGACAATTGCCGCGGTATCCGTTACAATAAATAAGCTATCCGATGGGATAGGATATCGCGGGGTAGAGCAGCCAGGTAGCTCGTCGGGCTCATAACCCGGAGGTCGCAGGTCCGAATCCTGCCCCCGCAACCATTTATGGCGATGTAGCTTAGTTGGTTAGAGCGATCGGTTCATACCCGATAGGTCAGCGGTTCGACTCCACTCATCGCTACCAAATAAAATCGGCGTAAGCCGTATTATATAACCCCCTTTGTGGGAAGAACGTGGCCCCATGGTCAAGCGGTTAAGACACCACCCTTTCACGGTGGTATCATGGGTTCGAATCCCGTTGGGGTCACCAAGCAAAGTAAAGGCGAACCCGTTTCCATTAGGAGACGGCTTCGCCTTTATCATATACTTTTAGGAAAGGGGTAAGTTATGGCTTATTTAGATGAATTTCACTATCTCGTCGGGGAAACGATTTTAGAGTGCCAAAGGATAGAACATGATATAAAACTCATTTATGCGGGAATGTTAAAAGGCAATTTGGAAGAAAATATAAAGCTTGTCGAAAATAAACCGCTTGGTCCCGTTTTAAGGGATTTAGAAATACTTGATTACAGCGACAATCATCCGTGCCTTTCAAGGGACGATTATAAACTTCTCGGGGAAATTAAAGATGTCCGTAATTGGCTCGTTCATAAATCCTATATGGAATTCCTTTATCTGCGCGATCAAGCTTGGGAGCGGGCATATCGAAAGAATTATCAAAAATTAGTAAATTTTCATAGCCGCATGATGTCTCTCGGCGATAATGTTGAAAATGTGCGGGTTAATATCATGAACCGTTTTGGCAGATCATAATTACACAACAGCGATAAGACAAATGTGGTCAATCCGTTTAAAGACTGATCCCATCTTTCTAGTTTACACTGCTTGAATTTTATGAAGAAGATCATATAATTCTTTTAGGCTTGATCGTTTAGCTTCTATTGTATAGCTTTCAAAGTCATGAGCGGGTGAATTATATTCTTCACGCTTCACATCTAATTGTCTATATAACTCCTGAGTGATCAAGCGATTATCGCGCAAAGATTCAAGCAAGCTATCCAAATTCGAGAATTGAAGATTGCGCTCTTTGATTTCCAGCATGAAATAATATTTTAAGTATTTCTCCATAAATACACGCGCAGAGACAGCATTATAAAATTGTGTTTTCCCTTGTATAAAGGAAACCATTTCAAAAAGATTTTCTTGAAATTCATCCATCAACAAGGTGTCTGCTTCCTTGTCAATGTTTTCAAAATCGTTACTATCGCAATTTCTAATAATTTTCAACAAAGACATATCTGTAAAATATTTTGATGTCCATCCGGCTAACGTCTTATAGAAGTTTTTATAATGTGTAAGTATAATAATTTGACTAACGTCATTACAGAATTCTTTTAACGTATTAGTAAACGCCTGCATCCTATCTATATCAAAGCTTGATATGGGGTCATCCAAAATTACTATCGTATTGGCAGATTTGGAGCGTTTCAGTTTACTTAAGAAAATAGACAAAGCCAATGCTCGTTTGTCAGACTCACTTAAAACGTATTTAATATCTGCCGGGGGAATGGCTTCACCTTTGTAAAATAACTTGATTGAATATGTTTTTTTGATACCCTTTGAAACATCCTCTCTTTCAATAGAGTAATCTCTGCTTCCGAGTTTAGAAAAGTACGCCTCGATATCTTTAAAGAAATTATCCAAAAAAATCTTTTGTTGATTATCAAATTCCTCTTTCTGCTCTTTTTCTCGCCTGCGGTTTCCTGTCCTTTCGTTTCCAAGCCGAATATAATCTTCAATTTCCGCATTATACTTATTGCGATAAAACACCTTTTCCGCATCTGCATATTCCTTTTCCATTTCATGTATCTTTTTATCGATGGTTTCAATGGAGAGGTCCGCTAACTCTGCTTGAGCCAAATTGCAAAATTCCTTTAGCTTTTCGTTTACGGCACCAAAAACCTTGACCGCCTTATTATGACTTTCGGTCAAGAGGTTAAGCGATACCGGTACGACAGGTTTATATTTATCTTTGAGTTTTTCTTCAATCTGCCTCTCTAACTGTTCATGCACATCTTCCAAAACCTTAAAATAATCAGAAGACGCATCTAATAGTTTCTCTGTTAATGTAATTGCCTCATCTTTTATAGAATTTAACTGTGCATTTAATATCTTACCGCAAATTCCACCCATTGCTTTTTCATTCTGTTCTGATTGCAGTCTTAACCTGTCCAAGCTTCCGCTATCTATTTTATTAATGTGCAACAATTTTATAGATTCGTTATATGACTTGAATTTATTACTGAAAATAACAAAATAAGAAGAAATTAAGTCGTTCCCCACAATTGACTGCCCGCAAAACGGACATATCCCATTTTTGCTATATTCCGTACCTTTATGCAGCCAATCATCCGCACCCACTATTGAAGCAAGATGCTTAGCCTTATGCTCTTCGAATTTTTCAAGCAAATCATCCGCCTCAAACGTAAATTCGCTTGATAAAATCCCATTGATTTTCTCAAATTCCTCATTGCTTTCGGGAATGGATTTAAAAGAGGTTGGCAATGGCAATTTTTTAATAATATCAATATTTTCCTTGCTTTTGCGCTGATCCGCGATAGTGGTCTTTAAGGACAAACACAAAGTATCTTCTAGTGTAATATCTTCCTTATAAGGAATCTTGATAAGATCTGCCATCGCGTATCCGCATTTCACAACTTTATCCTCTAAGGTCTTGCGGGTCCTATCAATATCATTTTTTTCATCGTTTAATTTTTGTAGAGCTTTTGCGGCAACAATAGCGGCTTCTCCGATGATAAATTCTGTCAAGTTTGTTTTATTTGTTTGATCAATTTCGGAATTGTTAGTAAATACATTTCTATGTACAAAGTTAGTATCAAAAATTTCAAGCGCTTCGCAGAAGCCGTCTTTTTCCCAATGATGATTTTTATATTGAACATCTATCTCATGAGAATCTTTGCTAAAAGCAAAAGAAACCATGGGAGCGTCTTTAGAATTAACTGTTTTGCGTTTTTCAATGGAAGTATTATCGTTGTCTCTTAATGAAACGAAAATATCGCAAAGCGTGCTTTTTCCATAAGAGTTTGCCCCATAAATAATTGTAAATTTGCCAAAACCATGCTTTGCGGCATGAACGTTAGAAAGCGTACCTATATTTTTTATATTTTTAATTCTCTTCAGCATTGTTCTTTCCTCTGTTTGTACTTATTATAGCATACATTCAGAAAAAGAACAAGCCATTTGATTTAAAAGGTAAAACCTCATATGCCATTATCTTCTTGACGTATTTGATAAAAGCATAAACAAATTCCTTAGACTTTCATCTTTAATTTCGCACTCCCATAGGACGATGACGTTCCAGCCCATTTCTTTCAGCTTGGCAATGTTTGCCTCGTCGCGGGCTTTGTTGCGTTCGAGTTTCGGAAGCCAATAGTCAAGATTGGATTTCGGCAG
>CANREM010000014.1 GCA_947629675.1 uncultured Clostridia bacterium | reverse complement strand
GGAATTCTTCGCTATACCGCATTACGGAATGCGGTGGGGCATATTGGGACACCCCACCCCCTTTAGTTCCCCCTCCCGAGGGAGGGGGTCTGGTTGGTTGTATGGAAAAGCTCCTCCTTGGGGAGGAGATGTCGCGCTTTGCGTGACTGAGGTGGGGAAAAAGCTCCTCCCTGGGGAGGAGCTGTCGCGCTTTGCGTGACTGAGGTGGGGAATTCTTCGCTATACCGCTTTATGGAATGCGGTGGTGCATATTGGGACACCCCACCCCCTTTAGTTCCCCCTCCCGAGGGAGGGGGTCTGCTTGGTCGTATTCATTCCCGAGGGGGGGTCTGGTTGGTCGTATTCATTCCCGAGGGGGAGGGGTTGGCTTGGTCGGTTAAGGCTGAATATGATTCCAAATATCCTCACAAACGCCGCGAAAATTGCGATGAAGTTCCAAATTGGTATACCGCAGAACAGTATATCCTAAATCCTGCAAATGTTGATCGCGAGAAGCATCGTATTCCGGTGCGTCGCCTTCATAATGCTGTGCACCATCAAGCTCAATGATCAAATTCGCCGCCGCGCAGTAAAAATCTACAATGTAACCATCGATCACAAATTGCCGATGAAAGCGAGGCTGTATATTGCGAAGAAATTGATACCAAAGTTTCTTTTCTTCCTTGGTCATATTCTTGCGTAGGCTCCGTGCATACGGCGTCAATTTTGGATTGTTTGTAATAGCCATGTCGTTTCAAAGCTCCTCCCTGGGGAGGAGCTGTCACGCTTTGCGTGACAGAGGTGGGGAAAAAGCTCCTCCCTGGGGAGGAGCTGTCACGCTTTGCGTGACAGAGGTGGGGAATTCTGATTTGCCATTCCGCATTACGAAATGCGGTGGGGCATATTGGGACACCCCACCCCCTTTAGTTCCCCCTCCCTCGGGAGGGGGTTTGCTCGGTTGTATTCAGCTCCGAGGAAGGGGGTAGGGGTGGTCGTATTCACTCCCCAAGGGAGGGGGTTGGGTTGGCTGTATTCAGTCCCGAGGGAGGGGGTTTGCGTTTTTTCCTCAATTCTTAAAAGTCACGGTAATGGTGGCGGAGGTGGAGGTGACGCTATCGAAGGAAATATCGAAATTCACCTTCTTGCCGTCGTTGCGGGTGTAGGAGGGGAACTTCTGCGAGAAAACGCCGCCCGTCTGCCACAGGTCGTCCGCCTCGGCATAGCCGTTGCCGCTCGAGAACTTCTTGTCCCCATCCGCCTCTACGAGCTTGATGAGGGCGTTCGCGGTGGACGAATTGTCGTTATCGGTGAAGGTATATCGTTCCGTCGAATAAGGGTCATTGATCGAAGAGGAAATGTGGTAGATGCGTGCGCCGTACGGTGCCCCGTCATAGAGAAATGTATCCTTCATGTTCGCGTGCATTTCATTCAGTCCCGTCGCCGAATACAAATCGATGAGGAGGTATTCCGAGAAGTAGGAGTTATCGAAATTCAGCGGAATGAGAAGGACGGAGGGGGTAGTGGAAGGGGTCTGCGCCGAGGCTTGGATGGTGATCGTCTGGGTGGAATTGACGACGGTCGCATCCAACCAGCCGAGCATGATCTTGGAATAGACGCCGTGATCGCCGATGGTGCCGTCCATCATATCTGCATAGCCGAGACCTTCGTCAGAGCCGAGGCCTTCGTCATAATCGTAGTAGTCGTCAAGCCCCATAAGGTGGCCCGATTCATGGATATAGGTGGAGGCGTTGATCTTGAGACCGCTGATGACGGGGTAATTATCATACAGACTTGAATCCTGGCGGGAAGTACTCTCATCCATAAAGTCGAACCCCGCAAAGAGGTAGTAGTTGGAAAGTTTCCCGTCGTATCTGGTGGTATCATCTTGCGACCAATAGACATATGCCCAATAGATGGATTCGTCGCTATTATAATTTACAGATGCGGAGTAAATGAGATAAACTGCGTCGATATAGCCGTCATTGTTTGTGTCATATTTCGAGAAGTCGATGGTGCTATCCAGCTTCTTGAGAGTTTCCTCCAAAATAACCAAATCGCCAATAGAATATGTCTCGCCTTCATAGTACTCGGTTTGATATTCGTAATAAGAAGAATTGTATGACAGCGCGACAGTGCTTTGGATGTCGAAAGTGAGGTTGAGAAGGCCGTTTGAAGCAGTCTTGTAGTAAGAACTCACGCTCTGCCAGCCCGTATCGGCGGACGTGCCGTTGAAGGCCTTATTCAGATTAGAAAGTTGCGTAGAGCTGATGGTGTCGCCCTTGAACTGCACAGGCACGACGAGGGCATGGTAGGTGCCCTTCGAGGGGAGGCCGATGGAGGGGAGACCGTTTGAAGATTTATCCTTCGCCATCTTATCTTGCAGACGCTCATTGTCGAAGGTGGCCGCGTCGTAGGTCTGCTTTGTCATCATGTTGGGATCGACGACGGGCTCGTCGGGATCATCGGGTTCGACGGGGTCGGTCGAACTTCCGCCGGGCAGGGTAAAGCTCACTTTGCCGTAGTTGGAGAAGGTGTAGGTGGAGACGGTTGTATCCTCAAGTTCGGCCACGATCTTGGTGACGTTCCCGTTTGAGATGTATAGCTTCACATCCGTCCATGCGACTAGCTCCAGTCCATAGCCGTCGTAATCATAGTAATACTCGCCAAGGAGCTTTTCCGCATCCGTTTCGGGATCTTGTAGCACATAATAGCTCCCGCTCTTGGTGAAGGAGACTTCGGAGAGGGCAGAAAGATCGACAAGATGCAAATAGACATAGTAGTCATCATAATCGGTATCCCCTTCGACAATGCTCTCATAGCTGCCGTCGTCCAACTGCGAATAGTAGGTGTGTTTCCCCGTCGCCTTATCATAGCCGAGATAATCGGTGTATTCGCCCAAATAGTCTCCGGTATCAATATCGTAGCCGGGGTATGTATTTTTCACATTGTAGCCGAGATATTCGTATGTTTCCTGCGTATAGATTTCGTCATCGTAAACTTCCTCATACTCGACAACAAAGTTCCAGGTGTTTCTGTTTGCAAACTTTTCGACGACCGCGGCAAGTTCATCGGGCGTGACGGGATCGTCGGGTTCATCAGGCTTCGTCGTGCCGCCGTCCATCTTGGGCAGCGTGAAGTTCACTGTGCCGTAATCGGAGAAGGTGAAGATCCATATGTCGCCGTCGTTCATCACGGCAACGATCTTGGAGATGTAGCCGCCCGAGATATAGACGTCGAAGGAGACCCAAGTGTATGTCGTCCCTTCCTCATCCGAAAGTTCGCCGATCATGGCATTGCCCGCCGCAGCGGGATCCTTTGCGGAATATTTCCCGTTCTCCTGCGTGAATTCAAGATCGAAGAGCGTGTAAGGGTCGATGAGGAGCATGTAGTAGTACATTTCCTCGAAATACTCATCGTCGTCGGGAAGGGCTTCATATGTGCCGTCGCCCATATCCCAATAGTAGGTATAGCTGTCCGACGCCATATCATAGCCGAGATAATCGGTGCATTCACCGTATTCATCCTCATATTGATAGAGGACATTATAGCCCAGGTATTCGTAATATTCTTCATATACTTCGCCGTCAAGCTCATCCCTGAAAGTGATCGCAAAGTTCCACTTGGATATATCTTCATACTTTGCGAGGACTGAGGAAAGGTCAGTCGGAGTATCGGGGGTATCTGGATCGGTCGTGCCGCCGTCCATCTTGGGCAGCGTGAAGCTCACTTTGCCGTAATCGGAGAAGGTGAAGATCCATATGTCGCCGTCGAGTTTTCGCGCAACGATCCTGTCGAGGAGGCCGTCTTTGATGTAGACGTTGAAGGCATTCCATGCGTTGCCTTCGGGGAGTTCTTCCACCACGGCACCGCCGACGGCATCGGGGTCCTTTGCCGAATAATGATCGTCGATCTTCGTGTAGGCGTAGTTGCCGAGGGCAGAGGGGTCGATCTCATAAAAGGCGTTGCGGCCCTCGCTATAGTTCACGGTGCCCTGCTTATAGACGGTATAGTTTCCGTTGCCCATGTCGCAGTAGTATTGATAGCTCTTTGTCGCGCTGTCGTAGCCGAAATAATCGGTGTAATCCTTTCCATTTTTCGAATAGATCCCGCGGAGGTCGCGGCCCATATAGTCATAGACCGCCGAACGGGACTGAACGCCCTCGTGCATCTCCGAGAATTTGACCGAGAAATTCCAATTCGCAGGAGTTTCAAATTTGTCAAAGACGGCAGAAAGCTCTGCATCGGGCTTGCCCGCGTCTTCTTCGTCGGTAAACGACAGACTGCATGCAGCCAGACATCCGCCCATGAGGGTGAGTCCAAAGGCGATCGCGCACGTCAAAATTGCTCTGCTTTTTTTCATTGAAGAGTTACCTTCCTTAAAAAGAATGTATACATTACTACACGTTAATTATATAATAATCGAAAAACTTTTTCAAGTATTTTGCCAAAAATCCCACTCAATTTTCCCCTAAAGAACACAGGAAAAAGGATAATAACAGAAGCCGCGGTCGGGGCGAACCCCGCGGGGGTTCTTTCTGCCCTCACTTTTCGCCACGCAAAAAGGTACGTCGATGTTTGAACAGCATGACGCATTGGCATAGGAACTCTGCCAATGCGTGAGGGATTCGCGCCTTGGGCGGCGCGCACGATCGACAGCCCACAGGGCTGATCGAGTCGGCAAGTTGGTGGCTTGCCGACCTGCGCAAAATTTGCGCGTGAAAGGGCACAAATTTTGCTTGTCTCCCCTCGAATCCCTCACCTCCGCCCAAAATATCCAAGGCGGCGGGACACAAAAGTGCCCCGCCGCCCGGATATGGCGGAAGGTGAGGGATTCGAACCCCCGGATGCTTGCACATCAACGGTTTTCAAGACCGCCGCGTTCGACCGCTCCGCCAACCTTCCATGGATCTGATTTTCTCTATTATAGCAAATGTCCGCGCTTTTTTGCAAGCGTTTTTTATTTCGCCGCAAAGATTTTTGCAAAAGGGGGAGGGCACTTCCCGAATTGGTAAATTTTTCTTATTTTTTTGCATAAATTCTACGCAATGTTCTTTCAGGACTTGACAATCACTTTTGTTTCCGGTATAATTAACAAGACAATGCCGAAGTATGCCCTCAAGGCTTTGCTTTGGCCGTCAAAGAGAATATTTAAGAAGGAGGCTGTAACCATGTCCGAACTTAGCAGCCTGCTCCTTGCGATGGATACCGGTCTCGTAGCCGGGTTAATCGTTGTAGCTCTTGTTGTCGGTGCGGCGATCGCCGGCCTTGCAACATGGCTTATTCTGAAACAAGTTTCCAAAAAAAGATCCGCCGCAAAACTCGATGAGACATCTCAGCGTGTAGAAGAGATGCTCGCGAAAGCGCAGGCGGAGTGCAAGCAGTTAAAAAAGGAAGCCATTTTAGAGTCGAAGGAGCAGGATCTCAAGCGAAGAAACGAATTTGACCAAGAGATGAAGGAAAAGCGCGCCGAACAGCAGCGCGTGGAAGCCCGTCTCACCCGCGAGGAGGACGCTTTGGAAAAGCGGGAAACGGAAATTTCCCGCAAGGAGCAATCCCTCGAGGACCAAAAGAAGAACCTCGAGAAAAAGACCGCCGAGGTCCAAAAGACGCAGGAGCAAGTCTCGCACCAGCACGAGCTCATGATGCAGGAACTCGAACGCATCTCCCAGCTCACCAAGGAAGAGGCCAAAAAGCAACTCTCCGAGGAGATCCTCGACGAGACCCGCCGCGACCTTGCGGTGCAGGTCCGCAATATGGAACAGCAGGCGAAGGACGAGGCCGAGCTCAACGCGAAGAACATCATCACGCTCGCCATCCAGCGTTGCGCCGCCGACCACACCTCGGAGACGACGGTCTCCGTCGTGCCGCTCCCGTCCGACGATATGAAGGCCCGCATCATCGGGCGCGAGGGCAGGAACATCCGCGCCATCGAGAACGCGACGGGCATCGAGCTCGTCATCGACGATACGCCAGAAGTCGTCATTCTCTCCGGTTTCGACCCCGTGCGCAGGGAGATCGCCCGTCTCACGCTCGAAAAGCTCATCTCCGACGGCCGCATCCACCCCGCCAAGATCGAGGAGACGGTGGAAAAGGTCACCAAGGACCTCGAACAACAGATCAAGGAAGCGGGCGAGAACGCCACGTTCGAAGTCGGCATCTTCGGGCTTCATCCCGAACTCATCAAACTCATCGGCCGCCTCAAATTCCGTACGAGCTATGGGCAGAACGTCTACCGCCACTCCATCGAGGTCGCCCAGCTTGCGGGCCTCATGGCGCAGGAGCTCGGGCTCGATGTGAACTTCGCCAAGCGCGCGGGGCTCTTGCACGATATCGGCAAGGCCGTTGACCACGAGCAGGAGGGCACCCATATCCAGCTCGGCGCCGACATCGCGAAGAAGTATAAGGAAAACGCGATGATCGTCAACGCCATCATGGCGCACCACGGCGACGTGGAACCCAAGACGATCGAAGCCGTACTCATTCAGGCCGCAGACGCCATCTCGGGCGCACGCCCCGGTGCAAGAAGGGAGACGGGCGCAGGCTATGTGAAGCGTCTCGAGAAGCTCGAGGAGATCGGTGCAGGCTTCAAGGGCGTTGACAAGTGCTATGCGATACAGGCGGGCAGAGAGGTCCGCGTCATCGTCAAGCCCGAACAGATCGACGACGCAAAGGCGACTTTCCTCGCCAAAGATATTGCAAAGAAGATCGAAAGCGAGCTTGAATATCCCGGCCAGATCAAAGTCAACGTCATCCGCGAATTCCGCAGCGTCGAATTCGCAAAGTAAAACTCCAAAAAGTCACGGCCGCCGCGAACAACGTTCGCGGCGGCTCTTTGCGTAGTATAAATATGTTATAATTAGATTTTACAGTTATTATAATTATGACATAATTAAATTTTATTGCTATAATAATTATCTTATAATTATTTTATAATTATTTTATTATTTAAGTGATCGTTATCCAGCCGGAATAATTGTACCGAGTATCTTCCCAAGTCAATTGATAATTTCCTGCGCCCGTGATTTCCTTTCCGAAGGTCGGATTTGCGAGCATTGCATGCACATAGGAATCTCCGTCCTCTTCCGCATATAGGTAGGAGAGCTGTACTTCGGAAAGCATCTCATAGGGGACGGATGCGGGAAGGACGGTCGCGCTGACATCGCGCTTATTTGTTGATCCCGCGCTCTCGCCCACACGCGGGATATGCTCGTAGCTCATTTCCACGCGGAAAACCAATCCTTCGGCGTCAAATAAGATCTGTATGTGCCGATAGGCCATTCCCGCCGCTTCCTCTGCAAGTTTCTTATTTTGCTCGTCGAGTTTTTCCAGCTTATCGAGGTCGCCGTTCAAGAGGGCCTCGGCATATTTTTCTTCTATGGACTTTTGGCGGCGGTAGATCGACATATAATTCTCGGAGTAATATTCCCAGACGGCATTTCCATCGTAGTCGGCCACGCCGAGGATCTTTGCGACCTTATATTGGGATGCGCCGAGGGGGATCTTGTCCAATTTTGCAACGCGGAAGATGTTGGTTTCTGCGACGGGAAAGACGACGGCGAGCGAGATCACAAGAGCCAATCCCATTGAAAGCCAGCAGAGTTGTTGCCCTCGCCTTGCGCGCTTTGTTACGGGGACGGCATTGAGAACTGCGGCAAGCGTCGCATTCGGGACGGCATAATAGGGCACAATGTCTTGATCTTTGGCGAGTGAGCGGCAGGTATTTTGCGCGGCCGCGCAAGCCGCGGCGTTAAACATACAGCATAGCGCAAATAGCCCGAGGGTGAAAACGAGAACAAAAGATCCAAGGATATACTCATGATTTCCATTCATTTCGAGCGAAGCAAGCAGATTGTTAGAAAGCAATCCGAGAAAGACAGCTGCGGTGACCGAGACGGCGAACGAAATGAAGGCCGATACGATCAATAATATCCGACCTTTCCCTAAAACTTTTTGAAGCTGCACAGGACGCTTTCGCCCAAATTTTATTTGTTCTCGATGCAGTTTCACAAGTCCCATGATCAGAAAGACAAAAGCGGGAATAATCGTGAGGATTCCAAAACTCGGGATTATAAAGGGAACCGATCTCAGCAAAGTAGTCAGCATAGAAAAGAGTGAGAAAATAAATATAGCCCAGAGAGGAACAAATATGACAATCCATTTCTGCGCTTGAACCAATTTGACGACCGTGCGCAACTTCATTTGTTTTTCCCGATTAAGCCGTGGTAAATCGCGTTTTGGCGCGTTTTCGGCGGGTTTTTCAAGTGGAGCTTGTGCGGCCAAAGACGCTTCTGCGGGATATGAATAGCCATCGAGCGGCGGAGAAAATTCCTTCTCGGCTTTCGTGCCGCATTTCGGGCAAAAATTTCCTTCAAATTCTTTGCCGCAATTTGTGCATTTGTACATAAAAAACCTCCGTAAAATTTTTTGCGGGCAAAAAATAAGGGCGTCCAATCGAGGGACGCCCGCATGAAGTATCCCCGATTGTTGCCACACAACTCCCATATGGGTATATAATAACAGCACATGGAAAAAGGATACACCTATGCCGGTTGTAACCAATGCTGTTATTATTTCGTTGTGTGGCAGTTTTCATTCTACCATGCGCCTCAAAGAAAGTCAAGTGTTGCAAAAGGGTTCTTTCAATTGCGGCGGCCTTTTCTTACATTACACCCGTAAGATATCTCCTGCATAAAATGAAAGTGTCGGCGTATGGCCGACGATCTTACGGAGGTATCAAAATGGGTAATTGGAACGGCAACGGACGCAGCGGACAGTGCGGATGCGGCTGCAATCTTTTCACGAATCTTTCCCGCACGCTGAGCAATCTGTTCTCGACGGCTCCTACGAACAACGGCGGCTGTGGCTGCAATCAGAACAATAACGGCTGCGGCTGCAATCAAAACGGTTGGAACACGTTCGCAAACGGCTTTGTGAGCGGCGTGAATGCGGCGAACGCATCCGATGCGTGGTGGGAACAAAACGGCAACAACTGTCCCTGCCACGGAAACGGCAACAATCAAAATGGCGGGACGGCGACGGTGAATATCTTCGGCGGCTCCTCGGGTGGCTCCTGCGGCTGCGGTTGCGGCTCGAATGCCGACCTTTCGGCATACACCGCATGCAACAACCAATGCTTCGATCCCTACTATGCACAGCAGTACGCGCTCTATCCCTTCAATCAGTGCAACTGCACCTACGGGCTTTTCTAACAGGAAACCTGTTTTGCGGCACCGCTTTTCGGCGGTGCCGCATTTTGTATGCGTTCAAAAGAATATTGATGAAAACCGCTTGCCAAGAAAGGGGGAAAATGATATAATAGGCAAGGTATTTTTCGAGGAAAAGAGACATGAGAGTTGCATGGAAAAAACCGACGAAACGTCAGGTGCAAAAATTTGTATTGAACAGTCTGATCATCGTGCTTGGCAACGCGATCGCGGCAATGGGTGCGGGATTTTTCATCGTTCCCAAAGACATCGGCTTTGTCATGGGCGGGACGACGGGCATCGGCATCCTCGTGCGAAATCTCCTCACGCAATATGCGACAGTGAGTGCTACCGTGACCGATTGGATCGTGGAGGGCGTCGTTTGGGCGGGCAACATCGCACTCTTTGTCGTCGGCGTCATCTTCCTCGGCAAAAAGTTCGCCATGGGCACTTTGGCGGGAACGCTTTTATACCCCGGGTTTTTGACGCTCTATAACATATGTAATGAGGCGTATAGTGCTTCGTCGGGGGGATTGAGCATTGGCGCATCCCTTCAGGATCCGTTTCTCTCCGCAGTCCTCGGCGGCGCGCTCTTCGGCCTCGGTATCGGCCTTGTCGTGCGCGTCGGGGCGTCCACGGGCGGCACGGATATTCCGCCGATGATCTTTAATAAGTATTTCAATCTCCCCGTCTCTACGGGGCTGTGGATCTGCGACGGCGCGATCATCCTGCTCCAATTTGCAGCATGGCCCGCCGTGACACTCAGTGAGATCGCCTACGGTGCCATCATCACCGTCGTCACATCTCTTGTTATCGCGAAGGTCTCGCCCATCGGCATGCGGCGGACACAGGTCAAGATCATCTCCAACCACTATCTCGAGATCCGCGATATGATCTTAACGAAGATCAGCCGCGGCGTCACCCTTCTCTACGGCCAGACGGGTTATCTCAAAGAGGACTGCCACATGCTCCTCACCATCATCTCGCACCGTCAGCTCGTTCAGCTCAAGTCGGAGGTGCAGAAGATCGATCCCGAGGCATTCATGACGATTTCCATCGTCTCCGAAGTGCGCGGCCGCGGCTTCCATTCGGACGGCGTAGACTTCCTCATGAAGGAGGAGCCGGAGGAGGCAGCCATCGCTTTGCCCAAGAAGGGGGAGGGGCAAGATGGAGAAGATTGAGAGTTTCCGCATCGACCATGAGAGGCTCGAACCGGGGCTGTATGTCTCACGGACAGACGCGGCGGGGGAGACTTTCGTGACCACCTTCGATCTGCGCTTTACACGGCCGAATCGAGAGCCTGTCTTGGACATGCCTGCCCTGCACACCGTCGAACATCTCGGAGCGACCTTCCTCCGTAATTCCGAAAGAAAGGGCGAAATACTCTATTTCGGGCCGATGGGATGCCGCACGGGATTCTATCTTCTGATGTCGGGGAAGCTCACTTCAGAGGAAGTCTTTCCCCTCATCGAGAAGATGTGCGAATACATCCTCTCCTTCAAAGGGCCCATTCCCGGGGCGACCCCCAAGGAGTGCGGGAACTTTATGGAGCAGAATCTTCCCATGGCGAAATACTACGTTTCGCGCTATTTGGAAGAGCTGAAAAAGAAACGGTTCACTTATCCCGAATAATTTGAGATAAGCAGATGCGGCGCGCAAGGGAAATCTTGCGCGCCGCTTAAAATTTTTCGAATATTATTGTTTATAAATGGTTTCGCCGTGACAGTCGATCGCGACGACGACGGGGAAATCTTCCACCTCGAAGCGGTAGACGGCTTCGCTCAGAAGATCGGGGAAGGCGACAAGCTCGCTTCTTTTGACGGCATTTGCATATAGCGCGCCCGCTCCTCCGACGGCGGCAAAATAGACGGCGCGGTTTCTGACGATCGCGGACACAACTTCCTCGCTCATCTCGCCCTTTCCGATCATGCCTCCAAGCCCCAAGTCAAGAAGGCGGGGGGCAAAGACATTCATGCGCGCGGAGGTCGTCGGCCCGCAGCTTCCCGTGGCAAACCCCTCGGGCGCAGGACACGGCCCCGCATAGTAGATAAATGCATCCTTGAGCGAAAACGGCAGGGGCATGTCCGCGTCAAGCAGTTCAAAAATGCGTCTATGGGCACAGTCGCGCGCCGTGTAGACCGTCCCCGAGAGGAGGACGCAGTCGCCCGCATGAAGGAGAAGTTTTTGCTCTGTCGTAAGGGGGAGGGAGAGTTTTTTCATCACAGCACTTCCTCCTCACAGCGCACGCAGTGGCACTGCATGTTGACGGCAACGGGAAGTCCCGCGATGTGCGTGGGGGCAATTTCGCACAGGACGGCGAGGGCGGAAGTTTTGCCGCCGAACCCCTGCGGGCCGATCCCAAGCGCGTTGATCCTGTCGAGTGTCTCCCGTTCGATGGAGGCGACATCTTCCCGCGGATGATGGCTTTCAAGGGGACGGGTGAGTGCCTTTTTCGCAAGATATGCGCAGGAATCGAAGCTGCCTCCAATGCCGACGCCGACGACGACGGGAGGGCAGGGACGGGAGCCGGCCCTCTTGACTGCCTCCACGATGGTATCCACGATGCCGCGCCTTCCCTCGGCGGGGGTGAGCATCTTGAGGCAGGACATGTTCTCGCTCCCGAACCCCTTCGGAAGGAAGGTGAGCCTGACCTTGTCGCCGCCGACGATCTCCACATGAAGGTGCGCGGGGGTATTGTCGCCCGTGTTTTTTCTCGTCAAAGGATCGCATATGCTCTTGCGGAAATTCCCCTCGCCGTAAGCCCGCCGAACGCCCTCATTGACCGCGTCGGCAAGGGGCATGCCCGAGAGAAACACCTCCTGTCCGAGTTCGATGAGCACGCAGGCCATGCCCGTATCCTGGCAGATCGGCATCCCGCTTTTTCGGGCGATCTCCTCATTTTCGAGCAGGGTATCGAGGACAAACTTTGCCGCTCCCTCCTCTCTTTCCTTTGCGGCAAGAAGAGCTATTTGGCAGTCGCCGCGCATGCGGACGCACGCCTTCAGGGCAAGGCGGCAGACAGCCTCTTCGATTTTCGAAGTTTCGACAATCTTCATACCCCCATTATAGAAAGTATTTCCCAAAAAAGCAAGGATTTCATTTGGAGATTTCTCAAATTTAAGGTATAATGACAGTATGCAGAAAGAAAGCTCCAAGCAAAACAACGAAAGATCCCTGCTTCTCGATGCGGGGCTGAATTTTACCCTTGCGGCGGTGGTCCCCGTCATATTTTCCTTCATCGCCATTTGGATCTTTGCGGCTTCTATGGGGAAGGGATACGAGGAGACGGACAGCTACAAGTTCGTTGCATACCTCATCCCGCAGATCTGTTTTGCGTGTCTTGCCCTCTTTTTCTTCAGAAAAAACAGGGTGACCGTTTCCGCGCGCTCCGTCTATCGTCCCTGCAGGTGGCACTACTTCCTCCTTGCGATCGCGCTCTCCTTCGGGCTGATGGCCTTCTCCGGCCTCAACGGCTATTTCGTCGATTTACTTGGAAGGATCGGCTATCAGGAGCCGCCGAGCAGCATCCCGACGACAAAGGGGTGGTATCTTCTCCCTGCAATTCTTGTGATCGGCATGCTTCCCGCCGTGTTCGAGGAGACGATCTTCCGCGGCATCCAGCTCGGGAGCATGCAGCGGAGCGGCTGGGGAACGGCCGCCGCGATCTTTTCCTCAGGCGCGCTCTTCGCCCTCTTCCACGGCAATCCCACGCAGACCATCTACCAATTCATCTGCGGGGTGTGCTATGCCCTCCTCGCCGTCAGAAGCGGGAGCATCCTTCCGACGATGCTCGCCCATTTTGCCAACAACGCCGTCATTTTGTCCTTGGATTCGGCGGGGTATACGGATATTCCCGACAATGCCAAACTGCCCGTCTATCTCGTTGCGGGCGTCGTGTTTCTCGCCGTCATCATCTATCTTGCCGCCTTTGAAAAGCGCGGAAACATGAAAGGCGGCACAAAGGGCGGGGCGAAATATTTGCTTGCCGCACTCGTCGGCATCGTCGTCTGCCTCGCGGAGTGGATCTCCGCACTCCTTCAGGGAATGGGAGTCATATGATAAAAGTCACGCTCGTCTGTGTTGGGAAATTAAAGGAAGGCTATCTTCGGGACGCCTGCGCGGAGTACCAAAAGCGTCTCTCGCGGTTTTGTAAGCTCGACATAAAAGAACTTTCAGAGCGGCGCAGTCCCAAAGAGGAAGCCGAGGACATCTTAAAAGAGCTTCGCGGCTACACTGTCGTCCTCGCCATCGAGGGGAAGACGCGCTCTTCGGAAGAGTTTTCCGAGGACATGAAGGCCGTCTTTGACCGCGGCGGGGAGATGACCTTCGTCATCGGCTCCTCCTGCGGCCTCGACCAAAGTGTGAAGGATAGGGCAGACCTTCTCCTCTCCTTTTCCAAAATGACTTTCCCGCACCAGCTCTTCCGCGTCCTTCTTTTGGAACAGATCTACCGCGCATTCATGATCCAAAGCGGTGCGGAATATCATAAGTAAAGTGTCAGCGCATACGTTGGTAGGATGAACGTGTATGAGGAAGTTTCCGCATTCTACCAAAGCTATCGCGGCGAAAAGAGGATCATCGCCCGAAGCGTGGAGGGGAGATCACTTTATGCCATGCGTATCGGAAGTGAGGCTGCACCGCAGATCATTTCGCAATATGCCATCCATGCGCGCGAATGGGTCACGGCACTTCTCGCGCTCCGTCATATCGAAAGGGGCGTCCCGAAGGGCGGCGCGTGGATAGTGCCCCTCGTAAATCCCGACGGTGCCGTGCTTTGTGAGGAGGGAGCTTCTTCGCTCTCCGAAAACAGGAGAAGTATGCTTCTTAAGATCAACGGCGGCGAGGATTTCCGTCTCTTTAAGGCAAATGCGAACGCCGTCGATCTCAACGTCAACTTCGACGCGCGCTGGGGCACGGGAGAAAGTAATGTCCGAACCCCTGCAACAGCGAATTATATCGGTCCCGAACCCTTCTCCGAACCGGAGACGCGTGCCCTTCGCGACTTCACGCTCGAAATGATGCCTTCCGCAACGCTCTCGTGGCACACGAAAGGGGAGGAGATCTACTACGAATTTCACCAATCCTCCGCGGCAAAGCTACGCGACAAGAGGCTCGCAAAAGTGCTTTCAAAGAGTACGGGTTATCCGCTCGTAACGGTCAAAAACTCTGCGGGCGGCTACAAAGATTGGTGCATCGAAAAGCTCAACATCCCCGCATTTACGATCGAGGTCGGCCCGGACGCGCTCTCTCACCCCTTGGGAAGGGAGACGCTCCCCGGTCTTTTGAAAACGACGGGCGACGCGCTCTTCGACCTTGCGGGTGCACTATAGAGGAAAAGAGGAAACCATGCAGGAAAAGTTCATGTGCGAGGCACTGCGCCTTGCCAAAAAAGCAAAGGAAGCGGGGGAAGTCCCCATCGGTGCGGTCGTCGTTCTCGACGGAAAGATCATCGGCCGCGGATACAACCTTCGCACCAAACTTCAGATGGCGACCCAGCATGCCGAAGTGCGGGCGATCGACAGGGCATGCAGAAAGATCAAGTCGTGGCGGCTCGAGGGCGCGGAGATGTATGTGACCTTAGAGCCATGCCCGATGTGCATGGGGGCGATCCTGAACGCCCGCATTGACAGAGTCTTTTTCGGCGCGTATGAGGGAAAGGGGAGAAGCCTCACGAAGGAACTTGCCTCCGCGAACCTCGTCAACCACATGGTGGAAGTTGTAGGCGGCGTCATGGAAAAGGAGTGCGCCGAGGTCCTCACCTCCTTCTTTTCCGAAATGCGCACCCGCGAAAAAGAGAAAAAATTATGCGAATAAAGTTATTTCGATAAAAATCGAAATAAGCAAAAAGAGGCGAAATTTCGCCTCTTTTCAGCTATAAATTACTTAAATCAGTTTTTCGTACTCTGCATATAGCGCGTCGCTTTCGGCGCGCAGGAGTTCAATTTTCTCGGAAATTTCTCGCACTTTTACATAGTCAAAGGCGCATGCGGCGAGGGTTTCGTTGAGCGTCTCTTCCTCCTTTTCCAAGGTCTCGAGGCGCGTCTCGATCTCGCGGATGCGTGTCTTTTTTTGTGCCTCTTTTGCCCGCTCCTCCTTAGTCCGATAGCCCTCGACCTTCTTCTTTTCGGGAGAGGGCGCGGCCTGCGCGGTGGGGGATGGGGCACGCTTTGCGGCTAAAAAATCTGCATAATTTCCCTTGAAATAGGTGAGCTTCCCGTCCTCGATGGAGAGGATGGACGAGGCGAGCGATTCGATGAACCTTCTGTCGTGCGAGACGAAGAGGAGCGTCCCGTCATACTTTTGAAGGGCATCTTCGAGTGCCTCGCGGGCGGGAAGGTCGAGATGGTTGGTGGGTTCGTCCAAGACGAGCAGATTTCCTCTCTTTGTCTCCAAAATCGCAAGTTCCAACTTTGCCCGCATGCCGCCCGAAAGCTCCTTCACTTTCTTGTCGATATCCTCTGCAAACAGTCCCGCCGCGGCGAGCATCGCTCTTGCCTCCGTCTGCGAAAGGCGGGGGCACTGCCCCCAGAAGGCCTCGAGCACCCGCTCCTCGCCGTCGAGGTCGGCATTCTCCTGATCGTAGTAGGCGGGCCGCACATACCGTCCGAGGAGCACGCGCTTATCTCCCGACAGCAGAAATTTGAGGAGCGTACTCTTTCCCGTACCGTTCTCGCCGACGAGGGCGCACTTCTCTCCCCGCATGAGAAGAAGGGAGGCGTCTTTCAAGAGAACTTTCTCCTCCGCCTTCAAGTCGAATTTTTCTGCAAAAATGACCTTTTCGTAAGGCTTTTCCTCCGTCTCGAAACGGAAGCGTGGCGGTTTGATGGGAGGAAGGGGTCTCTCGAGGATGTCCATTCGCTCGAGCTTGTTCATCCGCGAGAGCGCGCTCTTTGCCGTCGTCGCACGGACGAGGTTGCGGTCCACATAGTCTTTGAGCTTTGCGATCTCCTCCTGTTGCCGCTCATAGGCACTGAGTTCCTCTTTATAGCGTTCCTCGCGCAGGATCTTGTATTTTGAGTAACTTCCCTTGTAGGAGGAAAGCCGTCCGCGGTCGAGTTCGAGCGTTCTCGTCGTGAGCTTGTCGAGGAAGTACCGATCGTGTGAGACGATGAGAAGGGCACCCTTATAGGAGGAGAGATATTCTTCGAGCCAAAAGAGCGTTTTAATGTCTAAATGGTTGGTCGGCTCGTCTAAAATGAGGAGTTCCGGTTGTTCCAAAAGAAGGCGGCAAAGTTTCAATTTCGTGCGCTCTCCCCCGGACATGGTAGCCACCTTTTGCGTCAAGACGCTTTCAAACCCCATGCCGCCAAGGACAGTTTTGATGCGTACTTCATAGGTATAACTCTCTCTCGCCGCAATGCGTTTTTCGAGGCTCTCGATGCGGGAGGAGAGGATGCGCATCTCTTCCTCCGTCGCAGTTTCAAGGCTGTTTTGCGCCTGACGAAGGCGTGCGATGAGCAAGTCGTCCTCCGCAAAGACCTCCTTCATCGCCTCGTAGACGGTGTCGTCCGACTCGAAGCCGCCCACCTGCGGAAGGTAGCCGATGCGGATGCCGTTTTTCAGGACGATCTCTCCCTCATCGGGAACAAGCTCCCGAAGAAGGAGGCGTAGAAGCGTCGTCTTTCCCTCCCCGTTTCCGCCGATGAACCCGATGCGTTCATTTTCGTTTATGGAAAAATCGGCGTTTCTGATCGTGGGAACGCCGTCATAACCGAATGTAACGTTATGGAAGGTGACGAGCATAATTGTATTCTCCGCGTAAAAAACTATGGATATGAAGAGAAAAGATGCCGTTCGCGCCCTCGAGGAGGAGCTAAAGAGTGCGCAGCCCGCAGACGTTGCAAAACTTGCAAAGCGGCTTGTAAAACTCAAGGGGGAGTGGGTGGATCAATAGTCCCAGTGTGGGATGAACTTCTTTTCCGCGCTCTCCCTTCCCTGTGTAAAGAGGTTGGAAAAGCCGAGCGAGAGGGCGTAGTCCAGGACGCGATGATACTCCCGCACGGTGACCCTTCTTTGAAGTTCGGGAAAGCCCTCGATCTCTCCCATGGGCGTGTATTGCCGCATGAGGGAGAGGGGTGCGTCATCGGGCAAAATCCCCTTCAGAAAGTCGAGTACTTTCAGGGAATCAGAGGTGCACCCGGGCAGCACCAAATGCCGCACCATGATCCCCGACATCAGCCTGTTCCCGTCCCAAATGACGGGCTTTTTTGCCATGTGTTCAATGGCTGCAGAGGCGACTTCGAAGTAATCCTCCCGCCCTGTATAACGCTTTGAAAGCTCCCCTGAGAAGAACTTGCAGTCGGGCATCCAGACATCCACATACGGCTCCAAAAGCTCGATCGCCCGCATGGAGATATAGCCGCCCGAATTGAACACGACGGGGATGTTCGGCTTATATAGAGACAGCGTTTCTGCAAGCCGATCTGCGACATGGTCCCCCGTGACGAGGTCGATACAGTCCGCACCCGCCTCTTCCAGCTCCCGAAAAATTTGCGCAAGTTCTTCGGGCGTCACCTCTTTTCCGCGCTGTGCACGCGAGACCTCATAGTTTTGGCAAAAGACACAGCGCAACGAACAGCCGCAGAAAAAGACCGCGCCCGCGCCGTTCGTGTGGCAGATGGGCGGCTCTTCGAAGGGGTGCAGATAGTACTTCGCAACTTTAAGCCCTTTCACGCCGCAACGGCCTGCCTGAATTTCTCTGTCCGCCCCGCACTTGAGAGGGCAAAGGGTGCATCGCATGCAAAAATTATATCATGGATCGGGAAGAATTGCAACCCGATTTGTTTGACATTTACATGTGATCCGTTTATAATGAAAAGGCTAACGAAAAGGACGAAATTTATGAGAAGATTTTTTACGAGTGAAAGCGTGACGGAAGGACATCCCGACAAGGTGTGCGATCGCATTTCAGACAGCATCCTCGACGAGCTTTTGCGGCAGGATCCCTATGCCCGTGCGGCGGTGGAGTGCTGTGCCGCATACAACACCCTCTTTATTACGGGGGAAGTGACGGCCAACGCCAAGGTGGACTACGAGGCGGTCGCCCGCCGTGCGATCAAAGAGATCGGCTATCTCCACGGGGGTTTTGCCTTTGACGCCTGCCGCGTCATCGAACTTGTCCACGGACAGAGCGCGGATATCGCGCTCGGCGTAGACGAATCGCAGGAGAAGAAGGCAGGCGGCGAGGAGAGCGACCTCATCGGCGCAGGCGATCAGGGCATGATGTTCGGCTATGCCTGCCGCGAGACGGAGGAGCTTATGCCTCTTCCCATCGTTCTCTCCCACAAGCTCGCATACCGTCTTGCCCAAATTCGCAAAGAAAAGCTCGTGGATTATCTTCGTCCCGACGGAAAGACGCAGGTCACCGTCGAATATGACGGGAAGAAGCCCGTGCGCGTGGATACCGTCGTCATTTCCGCCCAGCACAACACGCACGTTTCGCACGAGGAGATCGAGCGGGACATGAAGGAGCTTGTCGTAAAGGCGGTCATTCCCGAGGAGCTTCTCGACGCTAAAACCAAGTATTTCATCAATCCGACGGGCAGGTTCGAGATCGGCGGCCCCGAGGGCGATTCGGGGCTTACGGGCAGGAAGATCGTCGTGGATACCTACGGCGGAAGATGCCCGCACGGCGGTGGAGCCTTCTCGGGCAAAGACCCTACGAAGGTGGATAGGAGCGCGACCTACATGGCGCGCTATATCTGCAAGAACATGGTCGCGGCGGGGCTTGCCGATGAGATGGAATTGCAGGTCGCCTATGCGATCGGAGTCGCCCGCCCCGTATCCGTCTTTGTAGATACTTTCGGCACGGGCAAGTTCTCCGACGACAAGATGGCGGAGATCGTGAAGAAGGAGTTCGACCTTCGCCCCGCGGCAATTATCAAGAAGCTCGGCCTCCGCGCGCCCATCTACGCGGCGACCTCCTCCTACGGCCACTTCGGCCGCGACGCCTTCCCTTGGGAAGCCGTCGATCGGGTAGAAGATCTTAAAAAGTATTTGTAATCCCGTCACCCTGCGCTTGTCGAAGGGTCACAAAAATATCGGCGCGCCGTCCTCGGCGCGCCTTTTCTATGCAGTCCGAAGGCTTCCCCCATACAAGGGGGAAGCTGTCACCGTAGGTGACTGATGAGGGTTGGCTTCCAATATGCCCCTCATTCGCTCGCTTCGCTCGGCACCTTCCCCCCGAGGGGGGGAGGCTTCTAAATCGTCATGTTGAGCTTGTCGAAACATCACCTTATTATAATGCGGTGACCCTTCGACTTCGCTCAGGGTGACGAAATGAGAACGTGCGGGCGGGGCAAGGTGACGCAATAAATGCCACGGGGGGGCGGGATGACATGTTTGACAAAACAAAAAAATTATGATATACTGTTATCTATGAAAAATACTACACCCACAAAGAGGGCAAAGAGTGCGGCGAGGGAGATCGCTTACATCGCACTCTCTGTCGCCATCATTGCCGTCTGCGCATGGATCACCGTTCCGTTCGGACCGGTGCCCTTTACCCTTCAGACCTTTGCCGTCTGCTTTTTGGGCGCGCTTCTCGGTTGGAAACGCTCGCTCGCGGCGATCGCCGTCTACATCTTGATGGGGCTTATCGGCATCCCCGTCTTTTCGGGGTTCAAGGCGGGAACGGCGGCTCTTTTAGGCCCCACGGGCGGATATATCTTCGGATTTTTCTTTGCCATCCTCTCGCCCGCGCTCTTCAAACTCCTCCCCGTCAAAAATAAATGGGCGCGCTTCGGCATCTTTTACGCCGCTGATATTCTCGGGCTTGCCGTGTGCTACTTCTTCGGGACGCTATGGTTTGTTCTCGCAAACGGCGCATCCGTCGCGGGCGCGGTCGCACTGTGCGTGACGCCCTTCCTCATCCCCGACGCCATCAAACTCTTTGTCGCGGCCCTTCTTTCTTCGCGGCTCGAAAAATATATCAAATAGAGGGAACTCATGAATTATCGGGAAGAATCGCTCAAAAAACATGGAGAGTGGAGGGGGAAGATCGAAGTTGTCCCCCGCGTGGAAGTGGACAGCCGCGAAAAGCTCTCCCTCGCCTATACGCCCGGCGTCGCCGAGCCCTGCCTCGCCATCCACGAGGACGTGGAGAGAAGCTTCGACCTCACCCGCCGTTGGAACACCGTGCCCGTCATCACCGACGGAACGGCTGTTTTGGGGCTGGGAGACATCGGTCCCGAGGCGGGCATGCCCGTCATGGAGGGCAAGTGCGCCCTCTTCAAGGCATTCGGCGAGGTGGACGCCATACCTCTTTGCATCCGCTCGAAAGATACGGAGGAAATTATCCGTACCATCGAACTTCTTGCAGGCTCCTTCGGCGGTATCAATCTCGAGGACATCGCCGCGCCTCGCTGTTTTGAGATCGAGAGGCGGCTCATCGAGGACCTCGACATCCCCGTCTTTCACGACGATCAGCACGGCACCGCCGTCGTCACCGCGGCCGCCCTTCTCAACGCCCTGAAACTTGTGGGAAAGAAGATCGAAGATGTGCGAATCGTCATCAACGGTGCGGGGGCAGCGGGCATCGCCATCGCAAAGTATCTCATGAAGATGGAGGCTGGGGAGATCGTCCTCTGCGACCGTCAGGGGATCCTCTGCGAAGGGGACGTAAGTCTCACGGAGGCGAAAGCGGAGATCGCACGCCTTACCAACCGCCAAAAGCTCAAAGGCCCGCTCATGAACGCGATGAGGGGGGCGGACGTCTTTATCGGCGTCTCGGGTCCCAACTGCGTGACGAAGGAGATGGTACGTGCAATGGCGAAGGGGGCGGTGGTGTTCGCCTGTGCAAATCCCACGCCCGAGATCTCCCGCGAGGACGCCTTGGAGGCGGGCGCGGCCGTCGTCGGAACGGGTTCTTCCGAAAAGCCCAACCAGATCAACAACGTTCTCGTGTTCCCCGGGCTATTCCGCGGAGCCTTGGATGTGCGGGCGAGAAAGATCAACTTCGAGATGATGTTTGCGGCATCGCAAGCGATCGCATCCTGTGTGCCCGAAGGGGAGCTTTCCCCCGACTTCATCCTCCCTTACGCCTACGATCTTCGCGCTCACGAGGCGGTCGCAAAGGCCGTTTCCGAGGCCGCGAGAAGGACAGGCGTCGCTAAGATCAAATAAAACAAAAATAAAATTTGACCGCCGAGGTGGGTACCATGTCCGCCCTCGGCGGTTATTATTGTTCAAGGCTTCCCCCTTCCCAAGGGGGAAGCTGTCACCGCAGGTGACTGATGAGGGTTGGCTTTTAATATGCCCCCACTCGTTACGGCTCTGCCGTGACGAGTGGGGGAGAACTTCTAAACTCGTCATACTGAGCCGCCGAGGGACGAGGCGTGTCGAAGTATCACCTTATTATAATGCGGTGATGTTTCGACTGCGGCTTCGCCTCCGCTCAACATGACGGATTAGAACGCACGTGCAGGGCAGCATGACGAAATAATAACACACGGGCGGGGCGGGGTGACGTATATAGAACATGTCTTTCATCCGTCGCCGGGGGCGACACCTTCCTCCCGAGGGGGGGGGAAGGCTTTTCTTTTTCACCCAAAATCGCCCTTTTGCATATGATGGACAGCGGAAAGGAGGGTAGAGGTGGGGAAATATTTCGGAACGGACGGTTTTCGCGGGCGGGCGAATGAGACGCTCACCGCCATTCACGCATTCCGCGTGGGCAGGTTCTTGGGTCGCTACTTCGCCCGCGGGAGATACGACAGGGCGCGCATCGTCATCGGAAAGGACACGCGCCGCTCTTCCTATACGCTCGAATATTCGCTTGCGGCGGGAGCGGCCGCTTCGGGCGCGGACGTCTATCTTCTGCATGTGACGACGACGCCCTCCGTCGCCTATCTCACCCGCACGGAGAATTTCGACTGCGGTGTGATGATCTCCGCAAGCCATAACCCCTATTTCGACAACGGCATCAAGCTCTTCAACGCCAAGGGGGAGAAGCTCGAAGATGAGAAAATTCGCCTCATCGAGGACTATCTGGACGGGGGAAGTTTGCCCCTTGCAACGGGAGAGGACATCGGCCGCACCGTCGATTATGTCGCGGGAAGAAATCGCTATCTCGCCTATCTTCTCTCCCTGCCCCGCGTGGGCTTCCGCGGCATGCGGGTAGGGCTGGACTGCGCCAACGGAAGTGCGTTCATGATTGCAAAGGCAGTCTTTGACGCATTGGGTGCGACCGTCTTTTGTATCGGTACCTCCCCCGACGGCATCAACATCAACGCGGGCGTCGGATCCACCTGCCCCGAGCGGATCGCAACGCTCGTCAAGACGGAGGGGCTGGACATCGGCTTTGCCTTCGACGGCGATGCCGACCGCTGTATCGCCGCAGATGAGCGGGGGAGAGTTTTGGACGGGGACGCCATTTTATATCTTGCCGCCCGCGGTCTGAAGGCGCGGGGAGAACTAGACGGCGGGGGGATAGTCGCCACAAAGATGAGCAACGGCGGTCTCGAAAGAAGCCTTGCCCGCGAGGGCGTCGCTGTCTCCTACTCGGACGTAGGCGACCGTTTTGTCTATGAGGAGATGGTAAAAGACGGCTGTCTCCTCGGAGGGGAGAGTTCGGGGCACATCATCTTTCGCAAACACGCTACGACGGGCGACGGAGTTCTCACCGCCCTCAAAGTCATGGAGACGGTCGTTGAGAGCAAGTGCCCGCTCTCTCTTCTTGTCGAGGGGTACCACCCTCTTCCGCAGGAAAAAAGGAGTGTGCGGGTGCGCGATCAGGCAGTCATATCTTCTCAAAATGTTCTCGTTGCAAAGGAGAAGGCGGAGAGTCTCCTCGAAAGGGGAAGAGTTGTCCTCCGCGCCTCGGGGACGGAACCCGTCATCCGCATCCTCGCCGAAGGGGAGGATGAAAAGCGTTGCCGCGCTGCGGCAGATCTCATGGAAAAGGCCGTTGCCGCGGCGGAGGATCTCGCCTGATGTGCGGCATCGTCGGCTATGCGGGGAGAAGGCAGGCCGCGCCCATTCTCCTCGAGGGTCTGAAAAAACTCGAGTACCGCGGCTATGATTCGGCAGGGGTCGCCGTTCTGGATAACGGCACACTTCATGTCATGAAAAGGGCGGGGAGCGTGGAGGGGCTTGCCCCCGCCAAGAGCTTTGCGGGCAATGTCGGCATCGGCCACACCCGTTGGGCGACGCACGGGGCACCTACCGAGGAGAATGCGCATCCGCACATCTTCGGCCGCATCGCCCTCGTCCACAACGGCATCATCGAGAACATGAAACAGCTCAAGGAGGAGTGCCTTGAAAGAGGGGAAACATTCATCTCCGAGACGGATAGCGAAGTCATCGCCCATCTTCTCGACTTTTGCTACGAAGGGGACATTCTTGCCGCGCTCAAAAAAACGGCGGCGCGCCTTTCAGGTTCTTTGGCTCTCGCCGTAATTTCTTTGGAAGAGCCGCAAAGGATCGCCCTTGCAAGGCGTGCCTCCCCCCTCGTCGTGGGACGGGCGGAGGACGGCGTGTATCTTGCGAGCGACATCCCCGCGATTGCCGCAAAAGGCATGAAGGTGTACGCTCTCGGTGAGAACGAGTTCGCCCTCCTCGATGGGAAGGAGGCGCATTTCTATGCCGAGGACGGAAGGGAGATCGAAAAAAAGCCCCTCGATTACGCTGTGGAAGAGGACGTCCCCGAGAAAAAGGGCTTCCGTCACTTCATGCGCAAGGAGATGTCGGAAATTCCGCTCTCCATTGCGAATACACAGCAAATTTTGCGGTCGTATCCCAAAATTTCGGCACTTCGCGAAGTACTATGCCACGCAGAGTATATCCATATCGTGGCCTGCGGTACCGCATATCACAGCGGACTTTGCGCAAAAGTCGCCTTTGAGACGCGCGCCCGCATTCCCGTGGAGGTCGCCGTCGCGAGCGAGTACCGTTACCGAGATCCCGTCATACAAAGAAACACGCTCGTCATCGCCGTCTCGCAGAGCGGGGAGACGGCAGACACCCTCGCGGCGGCAGAGCTTGCAAAAAGGAGCGGGGCGACCCTTCTCGCTGTAACCAATGTACGCTATTCCTCCCTTGCACGGCTTTCCGATCTCGTCCTCTTCACGGCCGCGGGAAGGGAGATCGCGGTCGCAGCAACCAAGAGCTTCAACGCCCAGCTGACCCTTCTTTTCGCCCTCGCCGAAGAGCTTGCAATGGCGAAAGGACGGGGCGGGTGCGGAGCGGAACTTTTCTCCCTGCCCGAACTTGCTCAAAGGGCACTTGCATCCTCCGAAGAGGTGCGCGCATGGACGCCGCACTTCCTTTCGGCAAAGTCCGTCTTCTTTCTCGGACGGGGCGCGGATTATTGTGTCGCGCTCGAGGGCAGTCTGAAACTCAAGGAGATCAGCTATCTCCCGAGCGAGGGCTATCCCGCTGGAGAGCTGAAACACGGCACGCTCGCACTCATCGAGAAGGGGACGCCCGTTGTCGCCATTCTGACCTCCTCCCGCCTCGCCGAAAAGACGATGAATGCCGTCCATGAGACATATGCCCGCGGCGCAAAGGTGTTCCTTGTGACCTCTCTTCCCGAATACAGAAAGAGGGAGGAGATCCTCTCCTCCGTCCTCATCCCCGACATCGGGGAGATATATTCGCCCGTCCTATCCGTCATCCCGCTCCAAGCCCTTGCCTACTACGTCTCCGTCGCCCGCGGAAACGACCCCGACAAACCGCGCAATCTCGCGAAATCCGTCACTGTGGAATAGAAAGAGCCGCCCGTGCTAAGCCTTAGCACGGGCGGCGTTTTCGCTTTTGATGGTTGTTACTGTTCGGTCTCTCCCCAATTGGAGGGAAGGTTGGAGCGCGGGATACGGCGCAATTCCTTGCGATAGGAAAGTTTGAGGAAGATGGGGGTGAGGACAGAGGAGATCAGGATGATGAGGAACACAAAGGGGTAGATCGCCCCCGATACAAGCCCCGCCGAGACGCCCCGTTCCGCACAGATGAGAATGACTTCGGCGCGGACCATCATGCCAAGCCCCGTGCGCACACTGTCCATCCACGAGAATTTGCAGAGCTTTGCCCCGAGGCCGCAGCCGAGGAATTTCCCCGCGAGTGCGGCAATGACATAGACCGCCCCGAAGGCGAGGAAGGAGGGGGTGATACCGGAGAAGTCGAGGTTCATGCCGATCGAGGCAAAGAATACGGGGGAGAAGAAGAGATACCCCATCGTATCCACTTTATTTTCGACGTATGGCGTCTCGGAGAGGGTGCCGCCGAGAAGGATCCCCGCGACATATGCCCCTGTGATGTCGGCAACGCCGAAGAACTTTTCCGCCGCATACGCATAGAGAAAACACGCCGCAAGCGAGATGATGGGCACCCTTCTGTTGTGCGGAGCCTTGCGCTCCATGATGTCGAAGATCTTCCTAAGGGCCACGCCGAGCGCGATCGCCACGACAAAGAAAACGACGATCTTGATGGTGACGAGGGCAGCGTTCGGGTTGAACCAATTCCAGCCCGCGCCGTCGCCGCCCGAGGAAAAGCCGGTGAGGACGGAGAGGACGATGATGCCGATGACGTCGTCTATGACGGCTGCCGCAACGACAGAGGTGCCCAGCTTCGTATCCAGCTTGCCGAGTTCCTTTAAGACTGCGACGGTGACGGAGACGGAGGTCGCGGTGAGGATGGCACCGTAGAAGAGCCACGAAAGGACGCCTTGGTTGGGGATTAGCCCCGCATTTGCGAAGAGAAAGGCGACGAGGGTGCCGAATCCCATGGGGACGATCACGCCGAAAAGGGTGATGACGACGGCCGCACCGCCCGTCTGCTTGAGTTTTTTGAGGTCTGTCCCAAGTCCCGTCGAGAACATGATGAGGACAACGCCGATCTTGGAGATGATGTCGATGCCCTTCTTGACGTCCGCGCCGAAGAAGGCGTCTTTCAAGGGCTGCCACGGGATGTATCCGAGGCACCCGATGAGGACGCCCGCGACGAGCATCCCGATGACGGCGGGCATGCCGATCTTATGCGCCCCCAACCCCATGAGTTTTGAAAGGAGCAGGATAAACGCCAAGGGGAGTAAAATTTCAAATGCTTCCATATTGTCACACTTTTTGTGCCGTTTGTGAAATTCCTTTCCCTATTATAGTCCCTTTTTTTTGAAAAGCAACTTTTTTGACATTGATTTTCGGATTTGATCCACCGCAGGCGATATTTTTTTGAATTACTTGCTTTTTATATATAAGTTTGATATAATAGAGAAAATGTCCGATTTGAACGCGCCCATCGAAAAAGAGCGGGCAAAACAAATGAATCCCGTCGTCCTCGCCTTTGTGGGCGACGCGGTCTATACACTCTGCGTCCGCCGCAAGCTCGCCCTCTTGCATACGAGCCATACGGGGGAGCTGAACCGCTCTGCCGCGGAGAAGGTCTCCGCACACGGCCAGAGCGAGAAGCTCGAGAGCATCCTGCCCCTTCTTTCGGAGGAGGAGGCGGAGATCTACCGCCGCGGGAGAAATGCGAAGAAGCCGACAAAGAGCAAGAACGCCACCGTCGCCGAGTACGTCCGTTCCACGGGGTTCGAGGCGGTCATCGGGTATCTCTATCTCACGGGGCAGGAAGGGCGCATAGAAGAGCTGTTCTTTGAAAATGGCGGAGAGGATCTATGAAGACAGAGGGAAGAAACGCCGTCTTGGAACTTCTCAAGACGGATAAAACGATAGAAAAGATCTTGCTCGAAAAGGGTGCGCAGGGCACACTTGCAAAGATCTTTGCCGAGGCGCGGAAGAAGGATATCCGCGTGCAGTTCGTCTCCCGCAATGTTCTCGATAAGGAGAGTGCGGAGGGACGCCATCAGGGCGTCATCGCCTTCACGACCGACTTTACTTATGCCGACATCGCGGACATGGGTGGGGGAGAGAACGCCCTCATCGTACTTTGCGACGGCATCGAGGACGTGCATAATCTTGGCTCCATCCTCCGCGTTGCGGAATGCGCGGGTGCGGAGGGAGTGGTGATCCCCAAAGCAAAGGGCGCGAGCGTGACGGAGGCGGTCGTGCGCATCTCGGCGGGCGCGGCGGAGCATATCCCCGTTGCAAAGGTCTCCTCCATCAATGCGGCGATAGACACGCTCAAGGAGAAGGGCTTTTGGGTATATGCCCTCGAGGCGGGCGGATCGCCCATCTATGACGCGAACCTCACGGGCAAAATTGCCCTCGTCGTGGGGGGAGAGGATTGCGGCGTACACCGTCTCACGCAGCAAAAGTGCGACGGCGTTCTCTCCATTCCGCTCTTCGGGAAGGTAAATTCCCTCAATGCTTCGGTCGCGCTCGGCATTGCGGTATATGAGGTGGTCCGTGCAAGAACTCAAAAATGAGAGGGACGAAGCACTCGTCACCCGCGCCCAAAGGGGAGACTCCGCGGCGGCAGAGGAACTCATGGATCGCTATAAGGATACCGTTCGGCGCATTGCGCGCAAGTTCGCCTTCAACATCCTCGCCGAGACGGACGATCTCGTGCAGGAGGGGATGATCGGGCTGTATCTCGCCATCGGCGGCTATAATGCCTCTGCGGGCAAGAGTTTCAAAAATTTTGTATATGTCTGCGTCGTGAGGAAGATCTACAGCTACCTTCGCACGGTATTCCGCTTCAAAGGGGAAGGGGAGAGGAGCGAGGTGGATCCCGAGAGCATTTCCGAGGGAGCGACGCCGGAAGAACTGCTTCTTGACGGCGAATCGGAGAACGAGTTCCGTCTGAGGCTCATGAAAACGCTCTCGGACTTTGAATTCCGCGTCGTCTCGATGTATCTCGAGGGCATGAGTTATGCGCAGATCTCGGCCGCCACGGGTAAAGAGATCAAGAGCGTCGACAACGCTCTCATGCGTGCAAAGCGGAAACTTTCCGAATCTCTTTACTGATACGATTCTACAATAAGGAAAAGATATATGTTTGGGTTAAAGCATTTCCATGTGCAAGCATTGGTGTTCTTTCTGTTCTCATTCGCGGTCCTCGCAGCCTATGCAACGTATAAGAACAGAAAGCTCTCCTATATCGTCGTCTATTTTGTGGCATTGTGGCTTCTTGTCATCAAGTGTATCCAATATATCCCGACGAAAAGGCTTCCCATGGACATCAGTGCGATCAGCTACTTCCTATTCGGGGTCTTCGCGCTCCTTCCCTTCCGCCCCGCCAAAGTCGTCGTCTCTCAGTTCGCTGTTCTCTGCGGTCTAGTCTATGCGATCGCTGCGATCACGATCCCGGATACTTTCTTTGCACGCGATCCCACCGAATTCGGACGGTTTTTCGGCATGTTGAACCATGCAGTGCTTTTCCTCGGCGGACTTGCGATGATGGGGCATGTGCGTTTCAGACGCCTCGATATCCTTTGGACGATCGGCTTTTTGGCGGTCGTTATCGCGTACACGGAGATATGTCATGCGTTGCACGTCGAAGAGGGCGTTGCGATCTTCTCGCAGATCATCGATGGAACGGTCATCCTGATCGTCGCGCCGAACTTCACGATGCCGCCGTGGTACTATGTCGTCTATTACATCATTGTAGCGGGAATATTCTCGCTCTGGATCTTCATCACCTATTTGATCAACCGTAAGGCTGCTCCCAAAAATCTCAAGACGGGCTTTTTCGCCCCTTAAGGAGTTCTATGCATCTCTCCCTCTACAGAAGATTCCGCCCCGACTCCTTCGACAAGATGGTGCGGCAGGAACACATCGTCCGTATCCTCAAGAATCAGATCGAGGGGAATTCCATCGGCCATGCCTATCTCTTCACCGGCCCGCGCGGAACGGGTAAGACGACGATCGCCCGTATCTTTGCGCGCGCCGTCAACTGTGAACATCCGAAGGACGGTTCGCCCTGCGGACAGTGTCCGACCTGCCGCGCCCTTCAGGAGGGTTCTTTGGATATCTCGGAAATTGACGCCGCCTCCAACAACGGCGTTGCCGAGATGAGGGATCTCCGCGAAAAAGTGCAATATCCCCCCGTCACGGGCAAATATAAAGTCTACATCGTGGACGAAGTCCACATGCTCACCGATGCCGCCTTCAACGCCCTTTTGAAAACGCTCGAGGAGCCGCCGGCACACGCCATTTTCATCCTCGCGACGACCGAACCGCAGAAGATCCCCGCGACCATCCTCTCCCGCTGTATGCGTCTGGATTTCAAACTCATTCCCGAGGAGGACCTCGAAAAGCACTTAAGGTCCATTTTAGAGGAGATCGGAAAGCCGTATGAGGAGGAGGCCGTCGCCGCCATCGCGCGGGCGGGGGCGGGAAGCGACCGCGACATGCTCTCCATCGCCGAGGCATGCATCGTTTATTCGGACAAACTCACCTACAACGCCGTTTGCGCCGTATTGGGCGCGGCGGACTTCCATGAGACGGCAAAGCTCGTCTCCGCCATGCTCACCTTCGATCTCGAGACCGCGATCGGATGCGTCGAACGCGTGCTTGCAGAGGGCAAGTCGGTGGGGGTCCTCTTGAAGGACATCCTGCAACTTTTGAGTCGTATCACCGTCGCCAAGACCTGCAAGAATGCGGAAAAGCTCCTCTCCCTCCCCAAGGAACTCTTTGCGGAAGTGAAAAGCATCGCGGAAAGAGCGGACGGCAGGGCGGTATTGCGTGCGACGGAGATCCTCATAAAAACAGAGAGCGAACTGCGCTTTGTCTCTTCACCGCGGATCTCTTTGGAGACAGCCATTCTTCGCGCCTCTCATCCCGAGAGCGATGCGGACAGCGAGGCCCTCATTGTGCGGATCAATCATTTGGAGGAGGAGCTGAAACAAGGCGTCTCGGCAGCGTCTGCCATACCCATGTCTGAGGTCTTGCATACAGAAACGCCTGCTCCGACAAAGGAGACGCCACCCGAGGACGACTTTTCTTTCCCCGAGGAGGAGCCGATCTTCGAAGAGGCGTATTTCTCCGACGAGCCTGCGCCGCGCAGCAAGAAGAGGGAAGAGACGGAAAAACCTATCAGGCAGAACACTCTTCAGCCTCAGGAGGAAAGAAGAGAGGAAGTTCCCGCTCCCGCACCCGCGCCTCAGGCTGTTCAGCCGATCGTGCCCGGTGAGATGACTGCGGAAGTTGCCTTCGGAAAATTCATGCGCACCCTCCGCAAGATGCCGAGGAGCGGGGTTCTCTTCACGATGTGTTCCGACCTTTTGGCGGCCTTTGAGGGGGAGACGCTCGTTCTCACCACGGAGTCGGATACGATCGCAACGGCCCTCCGCCGCGAGGACCACAGGAAGGCGATGGAGGAGATCTTTGCCCAGATCGGCATTACCTCCTTCGAAGTGCGGAAACAGGGCGCAAAGCCCGCCTTAAAGAATTCCGTCGAGGAACTTAAAAACGACTTCGGGGATTACCCCATCGAAATCAAATAATTGTGAGCATTCTCTCCCGTTGCGGGAGAGAAAAAAGGAGATAGTTATGTCATATGGCAGAGGCGGCTCCATGGGGGGCGGCAACATGCAGAATCTCATGAAGCAAGCGCAGAAGATGCAAGAGGAAATGCAGGCGACCGAGAAGCTCCTCGACGAGTGGGAGATCGTCGGCACTGCGGGCGGCGAGGCGGTCGTCGTCTATATGAATGCAAAGAAGATCATCGACGGGATCGAGATCGATGAGAGCGTTGTGGATCCCGAAGATGTGGAGATGCTCGAGGACCTCATCCTTGCGGCCATCCGCGACGGCTATAAGAAGGCAGACGCCGTCTACGAGGAGAAGATGGGCAAATTCGCCGGCCTCGGCGGCATGGGCGGTATGGGAGGACTTTTCTGAAGTGGAAGTCTTTATCGAACCAATCGGCAGGCTCATGAATGAGTTCTCTAAACTTCCCGGCGTCGGCAAAAAGACGGCCCAACGCTACGCCTACCGCGTCATCTCGATGTCCGAGGGGGAGGCACGCACCTTTGCGGAGGCCATCATCGACGTCAAACGCCGCGTGCGCTTCTGCAAGATCTGCGGAAACTTCACCGAAGAGGATATCTGCGAGGTCTGCAAGACGAGGGACAGCTCGCAGATCTGCGTCGTCAAGGAGCCGAAGGACGTCATCGCCCTCGAGAAGCTGCATGAATACAAGGGAGTATATCACGTCCTCCACGGCGTCATCGACCCCATGAACGGCGTCGGTCCAAACGATATCCGCATCAAGCAGCTGTTAGAACGTGTTGCAAAGGGGGAGGTGAAGGAAGTCATCATGGCGACCAACCCCGACGTCGAGGGAGAGGCGACGGCGATGTATATCGCGAAACTTTTGAAGCCCATGGGGGTCACCGTCACGCGAATTGCGCACGGCGTGCCCATCGGGAGCGAACTCGAATATGCGGACGAGGTCACCCTCGCCCGCGCCCTCATCGAGCGCAAAGAGCTGTAAATAAGAGGTAAACGCGTCATTCTGAGCCGATAACGTGCAATGAAATCGCAAAAGCTTTTCTCCGAAGAATCCCGAAGTACGAAGTCCGCACTTTCATTCAGGGGATCCTTCGGAGATCAACCCTCATGGACTGCGAAATGCTTGGTTGCCTCAGGATGAGCGGACCATTCCCTCATCGAGCGCAAAGAACTATAAAACACCACAAGGAGACTTTATGAAAATATCCGTTCTCGGCTGCGGCCGTTGGGGATCGTTTATCGCATGGTATCTTGCCCGCCGCGGCTTTGAGGTCACGAGCTGGGGCCCCGAAGAGGACTTTTCCTATCAAATCTTAAAGCAGACGGGCCGCAACGAATATGTCGTCCTCGACGAGAACATCCGCCTCACCTGCGACCTTGCAAAGGCGGTGAAGTCCGCCGAGGTCATCGTCATCTCCATCTCCTCGCAGGGGCTGCGCGGCTTCATGAAGAAGGTCATGCACTATCATGTAAAGGACAAGGTGTTCGTCCTCTGCATGAAGGGCATCGAGGATCACACGGGGAAACGCCTCTCCGAGATCATGGTCGAAAGCGGTGTTGCACCGGACAAGATCGCAGTCTGGGTTGGCCCCGGGCACATTCAGAGCTTTGTGAAGGGGATCCCCAACTGCATGGTGATCGACTCCGAGAGCGAGAGCTTAAAGCGCAGTCTTGCGGATGCTTTCGGCTCCGACCTCATCCGCTTTTACTATGGGGAGGACCTCATCGGCACCGAGATCGGCGCGGCGGCAAAGAATGTGATGGGTATCGCCGCAGGCGCATTGGATGTCCTCTGCCCGCCTCTCAAGGGACCGCTCATGGCAAGGGGGGCAAGGGAGGTTTCCCGTCTCATCAAGGCGATGGGGGGCAACCCGCTTTCCGCATACGGACTTGCGCATCTCGGCGACTACGAGACCACCCTGTTTTCGCCCTATTCCCACAACCGTGCCTATGGCGAGAGCGTGGCGAAGGGGGAGACGTTTACAAAGCTTGCCGAGGGCGTGATGACCTCGAAGGCGATGAAGTTCCTCGGCGAAAAGTACAATGTGGAACTTCCCATCACCGACGCCGTCTGTTCCGTCTGCTTCGGCGAAGGGGACGGCGAAACGCGTTGCCGCAAAGCCATCGCCACCCTCTTCTCCCGTCCCACCGTCTCCGAATGGGAGGAATAAAGGAGAAAGGCTTCTCCCTTTGTAAGTTACAAGCTGTTACAAATTGCGTTATCCTGAGCAGAAACGGCTATACCATGTCCGCAAGGCTTCTCCCTTTGTAAGGGAGAAGCTGTCACCGTAGGTGACTGATGAGGGTTTGACTGCAAATCGCGTCATCCTGCTCCGCGCGCACTATTGCTCACTAAGCGCGGCACGAGGGGCTTCGCCCCGAAAAAGCCGTAAGGCAACCGCATCATCCTGAGCCGAACTGTTTTTACGCAGTCCGCGGTAGCCTTTCTTCGAAGGATCCCCCGATACGAAGTCCGAAATCCAAGCAAGCGGACGAAGCATATGCTTCGTCCGCTCGCTGCCCCTCCCCAAGGAGGGGCGTTTTTCAAATCTTTAGAATTTTTCTCCTTTTGTTGCATTCCGCTTGCAATTCTTTTTTGTGTATGGTAGAATGAAAACTGCGCCACAACTGAATATTGAGCGAGATATATGGCTACAACTAAGGCAAGTTGTATCCTCTTTTTCCGTATATCTCGTTTCATGCGAAAAAGTTGTGGCGCAACACATCGGGATACTTCTTAGCGGGCGTCCCCATGTGGGGCGTCCTTATTTTTTGCCCATAAAATGCCCGCAAAAATTATTCGGAGGAAGTTCGATGGAAAGAAAAAAGCACAAAATTCTGACCGTTTCGACGGTCCTGCTCTGCGCAACCCTTGGCGTTGCCACGGCCGCAACCGCTTTGACGTCGTCGGGCGGAGTCATGGCGCGTGCGGAGCGAAGCACGACGGCGTGGGTTACCGTGGATGAGATTTACGACGATGATGCCCAATCGTTTGACAGCACCAACCTGATGGACCTCATCGAGGCTCTCATGGGCAAGCGGTCGTATGATGCCCTGGAAAAGGCGGCGGAAGCAACAACTACTTCCGATGGCTTTCGCACGGCGAACGGCGGAAAAAACGTTTCGGTGTATTTCGGCGGGATGAAGTGGGATGCGGTCTATCTTACAACGGCGAAAAACGGCGGCAAAGACACCAAAGAGGGCGATATCATCCTCGACTTGTGGCACTCCTCAGACACGCTTACGGCGGGTGACACCGCAATCTATTCGGGCTTTTGGTCCGACAAAAGCACCGACAAGGAGTATCCCTCGAACATGTATTCCACGAGCAAGATTCGCGTGGAGACTTTGAACGCGGGCGGGAAGTATACCAAAATCATCGGCGGCGGCCCGACGGTGGACCTGACAGAACACAGCCAGGACAGCGGAAACAAATACGCCCGCTTTACGATGGAAAGTGTGCCGAACAGCTTGACGGAGTACCTTGCCAAGCCCTCCGAAGTGGGGTATCAGGAGACGGAATTCGATGAGGGAACGATGAAGTCATTTTACGGATATGCCGCGACCTATTATTTTCTCCCAAACGACGCATACAGTGCGCCGAGTGGTGGCATGTGGTATGGAAGTATGGACTACAGCAGTAAGGGAACCAGCGAAACGGCATACGATGTGTGGAAAGATGACTACCTTTGGCTTCCTTCTCTGACGGAAACGGGCATATCCAATGATACCGTAAAAGACGTCTACGGTAGCGGACCTGATTTTGTCGGCGACGGCATGTGGGATACCGACGCAGCACTTCGAAGTGCTAACAGCGGCGTCGGGCTTGGCCGTTGTTGGCTCCGCTCCGGCGGTGCCTATGACGCGCAGCGCGCGTACCTGCTCAACGCTTCCGGCAATCGCGACCAGCTTGTTGTGAACAATGCCAATATTGACAAGGGCAGCTGCGGGGTGCGCCCTGCGCTTCACTTCAATCTGTCTGCTGCCGCGCGCAAAGCGATACTCGATAAAGATAGTTGGAAGAATGAAACAAAGGCCTACTCCCCCGACGGTGTGAAATGGAAGCTCGTAGATACAGACATTGTAGAGATCTCCGCCGTTGAAAAAGACGGAGACACGGGTTGGTATGACGATGAGACACATACCATTACTGCGAAAAAAGTAGGCAAATATGAACTGAAAATCAAACCCTCGGAGCAATTCCAATGGAAGGACGGCACAGTGGACGAGATCACCGTTACATATACCGTCGTGCCCGCCGATATGACGGTGACGTTCAACAACAATGGAGTAGGGGTGTTCAATAACGGGAGACTTGAACAGAAGCGGGAGTTCGTTTACAGTTTGGGTATGGAGCCGATCGCACTCAAACTGCCCGACCCGACCGACGAAAAATTCCCCATCAATTGGAAGGATGTTGCGTGGTACTCTGAGACTATAAGCAAACTTAAGATACAGTATATCGTACAAAAGTATGAAGAAGCAGAGTATGACGAAGATACGATAAAGAACTATCTCAATGATCTGAAAGACGAACGACAGACCGAAGAGTGGCAGGATTACGATAAACTCACCGATAAGACCGCCCAAGAGCCGATGTACTACGTCGTATATTTCAAAGCGGTAGATATCGAGGGTAACCACAATACTTGCTATGACTATTTCGTCATCCACATTGTGGCAGAAAAGCTGAAGATCACTCTGACCGAGGCGGCAATCGAGGGCTTTGCAAAGGGCGTGGAGTACGGCGACGTCGCCCATACGAAGGATGCCTTCGAAAAAGATATCCTCGGCGGCATCCAAAAAATAATAGGGCAACTCGATATAGACAAAACGAAAGAATTCAAAGACAACATCGAAAACTTCACGTTCTATCTCCGCAAGGACAACTCCATTCAAGACGGTATTGTTCAGGACGACGGCGATATTTACACCGTTGAAGAGGGCGGCATCCACCTATACGAAGATAATTCTTCTTCGTCAGTGGTAGACAATCTTCCGCTCGGCACATATCATCTCTACGTCGTCGCCAAGGATAAAGATGCTTCGAAACATCTCACGTTTGAGTGGGAGGGCGGCAGGCCGAGTTTTAAGGTTTCGGAAAGACGAGTTAAAGTTACGCTGACCTTTGAGAAAGGGGCGACCTACGGGGATGCCCACAAAAGTTGGGTGACGGCAACCGCCTCCCGTGCAGAGGGCGCAGACGGGGCTTGGTATGCCCAAAATGAGGCGGAAGGGGATGATGATCTCCAAATCCTCGGTCTTTCTTATACTCTGCAAGAGAGTGATTCCGCGCCGAACAAAACCACACCTGCGGGCACCCATAACGTCTTGCCGACGTGGACGAATGAGAATTATGCCGTGCAATTTGCAGACGAACACGGCGGTATGGCGTTCGAGTACACCATCGCAAAGGCACCGCTCACCGTGACGGTGAAGAATAAGATCATCACTTACGGCGATGAGCCTTCCAATGACGGCGTAACGTACAGCGGCTTTGTGAACGGAGAGAACGAGAGCGTTCTTTCAGGCGAATTGACGTTTGATTACGGCAGTTATGAGGCATTCAAGGACGTCGGCGAATACGTCATTATGCCGAGCGGGCTTTCCTCGGATAATAATTATGACTTTGATTATAAAGAGGGAACGCTCACGGTGCGCACGAAAGAGATCAATGCTAAGTGGAGCGAAAAGAGTTACACTTACACAGGGTCGGTATTCACCGAACTTCCCACGGCAACGGCAGCGGGCATCGGTAGCGACGGCACATTTACGCTTTTGGTCGCATTGAGCAACTCCGCACAGACCTTTATGAACGCAGGGGCCTATGCCTTCAAGGCGACGCTCGATAGCGCAAACCCCAAGGCAAAAAACTACACGCTCAATGAGAATACCAAGGCCCGTGCCTACATTGTCGAAAAACAGACGGTGACTGCGCCGACGGTTGCAAGCAAGGTGTATAACGGGGCACCGCAGAAGGCGGATTTCGATGGTTCCGCGCTCTACCGCGTGAGCGAGAACGACGGCGGGACCAATGCGGGCGATTACCCCGTCAAACTCGCGCTTACGGATGCAAATAATTACAAGTGGACGGGTAGCGAGGCGGCGGATATCGTGCTCACTTTCTCCATCACAAAGGCATTGCTCACGACACCCGCGCTTGGGGAAACGTTCACCTACACAGGGAGCGACCGAAAAGCGGAAATCGAGGAAGCATTCCATTACGATAGCGCGCGTATGCACGTCGCCTTCTATGCCGATGCAGCAGCTTCTGACGATTCGCTCGATGAGATCATCAATGCGGGTGCGTATTACGCAAGGTTCACGCTTACCGATCCCGACAACTATTCGTGGGGTCAGACCGCAGACATGGTCGTGACGTTTACCGTCGCAAAGCGCAAAGTGACGCCGACGCTCACCGCAGCCGACATCGATGCGACGTACGGCGATAGTGGCGAGGCCCTTCATCCCGTACCCAAAGGTGTACCGCAAGGCTACGAAGTTTCCTATCTCTATACTTATGAGGGCATCGACGGCACCCAATATGCACGCTCAGAAAATGCGCCTGTGAACGCGGGTAAGTACCGCGTCACCGTCACGGCCATCTACGCGGGCGGAGCAAATGACGAGCCGTTCACCGTCTCGGCGACGGCCGAACTCACCATCGCCGCGCGCAAGCTCACGTTCTCGCTCGATGCCGAAGGGGGCGCAGGCGGGCTTATCAATACGGTCTTCAAGGACGAAGACGGCAATGCCGTCGCTCTCGCCGTATCCGATTATTCCTTCGCCTACACCTTTGACGGTGCGGCGGTAGAGGAATTTGCCCAAGCAGGCGAGTATACCGTCACGGTCACTCTCAAGGGCGCGGCGGCTGCAAACAACACGCTCATAAACAATACGGCCGTGTACACGCTCACGCAGGATATTTCGGGTGATGACGGCCCCGGTTCGGGCGAAGAGACCCCCGGCGCAGAAGAAAAAGAGGACGACCTTGACTTCGGCATGGTGCTCATTCTCATGAGCGTTGCGATCGTCTTGCTCGTAATCGTCTTGGGACTTGCAATTTGGAAGAAAAATAGCGAAAAAAATTCAAATAAAAATACGAAAGTAAAGGAGAAAAAGTAATATGAAACTGGCATTGAATGCAACATTTTTCGGACTGAAACTGGGTACAAGTAATGATACGCTCATGACCATTCTTTTGATTGTTTTGACGGTGATCTGTGTTCTCCTCGTGGTACTCATGATCTATATTCTCTGTAGTAAAAAACTTGCGGACGTCGTGCGGGAGACGGTGATAAAATCTACGGACGAGACGGCAACGTCTCAAAGCGGCACAGGAGAGGGGAAGGAAGTCTCTTCGAATGAGATGAAAAAGGAAAAATCTGTCGTCCAGCCCGCTGCTCCCGTCAAGACGCAATACGGCTATAGAACACCCCAAAAGGGTACATATGGAAACAGAAAGGCGGTATCTACCCGGCCTTATGCACTGCCCACGATCGTATTGCCGCCGATCTGGATAAACACGCCTTCCGAAACGGAAGAAACAACAAATACAACAAAAGCAAAAGATCAATCGAAGAAATAAAATGCCTCCGAAAAGCGATACAACTTATATGCTCACGACCAAGATTCTTGTCCTCGTTGTAGCAGGGTTTGTTGCGGTCGCATGCGTGTCGGCCGTCATTGCGGCAATCGTTAATGCTGTGCGAAAAAGAAAGGACAAACATCATGGATCAAAATAATAACTTTTTTGTAATTTTATTTCAAGCAAGAAAAGAGGCGAGTGCCTCTTTTTTTTGCTTGGTGCGGATAACAGGACTTGCGCCTTTAGCGGCGCGCCCTCGTCGCCGTTCGAGATCGTCTTACGCTTTTCTTCGAAAAGCTGCTCTTTCTCTCGACGGCTCCTCTCCCCCAAAAAATACTGCGTCTTTTTTGGGGAACCCCATATTTTGCACACCGGGCTGTTCAGTTTGCGGCAGACTTTATTGCAATCAAAGAATTCGCCCGCAAACCGATTGCTCCCGCAATCGCCTCCACCCTCAAGTCCTGTTATGTATTCGTCAATTACCAAGCAAAGGGGAAAGGTTTTTTACCTTTCCCATTTGCTTGGTGCGGATAACAGGACTTGAACCTGCACGGTTGCCCATTGGATCCTAAGTCCAACGCGTCTGCCAATTTCGCCATATCCGCAAAAAATTGATCTTGAAGCCTTCCCCACTCGGGGGGAAGGTGGCACGGCTTTCCGTGACGGATGAGGGGCGACCAGAAGTACGATATTCGCCATATCCGCTCTGATATGCAAAAACCCCACATATCGGTCCTGCCCAAGGCTTTCGACGCAATATACAGGGTTCGGTGGTGGGAACGACAGAACTCGAATCTGTGACCTCTTGCATGTCAAGCAAGCGCTCTAACCAACTGAGCTACGCCCCCATAGACAACATGTTTATTTTACACAACTTTGACGCTGTTGTCAACTATTCTGCAACCGTTTTGAAATTTTTTTCACAAAAAATCAATTTTCGTTCTTTTCTTAATCAAAATCATTGCATGCGGACGGGAGGAGGGGGAGGTTCTTTTATATAAAAAAGAGGGTGCAAATTGTTTGCACCCCCGAATGATTTTACTCTTTTTCCTTTGTCTTGTCTTTGTCCCGCATAAACACAGCCTTTGCGCGTTGCAGGAAGGATTTCTTCTCTGCTTCTGTGCGGCGATCCTTGCCGAGGAAGAAGAGCGCGATCGTTCCGGGACCGATATGTGAACCTGTGCAGAGGTCATAGTATTCGATGATGACCTCCTTCGCCCCGTGCGAGGCTTGTAGGGTCTCGGCGAGCGACTTTGCTTCCTCTTCGCAATCTGCATGCGCAATGGCTATTGTCTGGCCGCCCGGGTCCTCCACATTTGCATCGAAGGCCTCGATAAGGGCGGCGATCGACCGTTTTCTCCCGTGTGCTTTGCCGTAGACCATGAGCTGGGGATGTTCTTTCCCGTCCGCCTTTATGAGGGGCTTGATATTGAGAAGGGTCCCCGCGATGGCCGTTGCGGCAGAGATCCGCCCGCTGCGGCGGAGATATTTGAGGTCCTCCACGGTGACATAACTATTCAGCCGATATGCGTTATCCCATAACCATGTCGAGGTTTCCTCGGCAGTTTTGCCTTCTTCGCGCAGTTTTGCGGCATATAAAACGAGCAGACCCTGCCCCATGGAGGCGTTCGCGCTGTCGCAGACAAAGACCTTTCTTCCGGGATACATTTCCTCGAGGTCTTTGGCGGCATTTTGCGCCTGATTCCACGTTCCGCTGATGCCCGATGCGATGGTGATGACGATCGCATCCTTCCCGGCTTCCAAAGTAGGGGAGAGTGCCTCGATGAACCTTCCCTCGCCGATGAGGGAGGTCTTTGCCTCGATTCCCGAGCGCATATGCTCATAGAACTTCTTCGCAATCGCGGCAAAAGGCGTGTCATCTTCATGGCAGTATATATCCTGCCCGTTGATGTTCATGATGTAAGAGATAATATGGATATTGTATTTCTTTCGAAGATCCTCGGGGAGATTGGCCGAGGAATCGGCAAAGATCTCATAGTCTGTCATGTTCTGCCCTTCCTTTTTTGTTCTATATCATTATACCACCAAATGCCTGCTTTTACAACTTCTTTGCCCGTGTGCGGCAAATTTTGTTTATCTACTTTGCATTTTTCATTTTCTACGAACGATTTTCAAACTCTACTCACAGTAGAATCGACTTTTTCAACTTTTTTGTTGCTTATTATTGCGTAATATGTTACAATAAAAACATATGAAAGATCGGGAGGATAACGATGGGATTTGAAAAAGTCAAAAAGAATTTCGGCTTTGGCTGCATGCGCCTTCCCATGGTGGGGAGCAAGGTCGAATACGGTGAATTTTGCGAGATGGTCGATTACTTTCTCGCAAATGGGTTCAATTACTTCGACACGGCACACGGATATTTGGGCGGTGCGAGCGAGACCGCGATCCGCGATTGTCTTGCCGCCCGTCATCCGCGCGAGAGCTTCGTTCTCACCGACAAGCTCACGGAAAACTTCTTTGAACGGGAAGAGGACATCCGCCCGTTTTTCGCAGAACAGTTAAAATGCTGTGGCGTGGACTATTTCGATTTCTACCTCATGCATGCGCAGAGCGGCAAGAATTTCGAGAAATTTGTCCGTTGCCGCGCCTATGAGACGGCGTTCGAACTCAAAAAAGAGGGGAAGATCCGCCACGTCGGCCTCTCCTTCCACGACACCGCCGAGATGCTCGACAAGATCCTCACAAAGTACCCGGAGGTGGAAGTCGTCCAGCTTCAGTTCAACTACGCCGATTACGACAATCCCGGCATCCAATCGCGGCGTTGCTATGAGGTCTGTCTCAGACATGGTATGCCCGTGATCGTTATGGAACCTGTAAAGGGCGGCACGCTTGCCAACCTTCCGGAGAAGGCGGCGAAACACTTTTCCGCCCTTGGAACGGCAAGCCCCGCGAGCTATGCCATTCGTTACAGTGCAGGGTTTGAAAATGTATTCATGGTGCTTTCCGGCATGAGCAACTTGGAGCAGATGCGCGACAATGTGTCCTTTATGCAGGATTTCAAGCCGCTTACCATTGAGGAGAAGTGCGCCGTTGCCCGCGTGCAGCAAGTGCTTTCCAAGGAGGAGTTCATCCCATGCACAGCTTGCCGCTATTGCATCGACGGCTGTCCGAAGAAGATCTCCATCCCCGACCTCTTTTCCTGCATGAATCAGAAGAAACGCTATCGGGATTGGAATAGTGACGTCTACTATTCCTCCCACACCTCGGACGGTAGGGGGAGGGCGTCCGACTGCATCGCCTGCGGAAAGTGCGAAAAGGTCTGCCCGCAGAATCTGAAGATCCGCGAACTTCTCCGCGAAGTCGCAAAACAGTTTGAATAAGGAATCGGGAGGGATATTATGGAAAAAACGACAACTTGCAGGTCATTTGTCTGCAGGACATGGAAGACCAAGACGCTCGCCGCAGTCCTTGCGACAGTCGCAGCCGTTGCGCTTCCGCAAATTTTGCACGGACTTGGCATGATCACCAATCTCGGTTCCGCACTCGGCGAGACTTTCCTTCCCATGCACATTGCGATCTTCCTCGTCGCCTTCTTTGCGGGTCCTTGGGCTGGCTTTGCGGCAGGACTTGTAAGCCCCGCATTGAGTTTCGGTCTCACGACGCTGATGGGAGAGGCAATGCCCGCACTCGCGATGCTGCCCTTCATGATCGTGGAACTCGCCGCATACGGTCTCACGACGGGACTGCTTGCGGGGACGAAGCTTCCCTCCTTCGTCACATTGCTCCTCGCCCAAATTTTAGGCAGAGGCATCCGCGCGCTCGCCATTGTCATCGGCGTTTATGCGTTCGGCGCGACGCTTCCCGTCTCCGTCATCTGGAACAGCATCGTCGCGGGACTTCCCGGGATCATTTTGCAGTGGATCGTGGTGCCTCTTCTCGTGTATTTTGTAGAAAAGAAGGCTAAGCATGAATGACTTAGAACGCGCAAAAACACTTCTTGAAGAAGGAAAATATACCCTCGTCCTCGTGAAAGGGGAGAAAGTCATCACGAGTTATGAGCGGGGAGTCAAGCCCCTCCTTGGGCTTTTGGATGAGGGAAAGGACGTTCGCGGCTTTACTGCCGCCGACCGCATCGTGGGGAAAGCGGCCGCTTTCCTCTATGTTCTGCTTGGCGTAAAAGCGGTGTACGCGAATGTTCTGTCGATACTTGCCGAAGGGGTGCTTCTCGGACATGGTATTGCCGTAGAAGGTCAAACCCGCACCGAGCGCATCATCAATCGCGCCGGAGACGGCTTTTGCCCCATGGAGACCGCAGTCGAAAACATCACCGACCCGACACAGGCCTACCGCGCGATCAAGGCGAAACTCAACGAGATGAAAATTGACGCAGAGAGAGAAATGAAATGATAGATAGTGGCCTGATTTATCTTGTAGTTCGGGATTTTGAAAAATCTCTTGCGTTTTACAGCGAGCTTCTCGAAAGGGAAGTTTCGGCGCGGAACAAAACGCGTTTTGCGATGTTTTATGTCGGGGATCTCTGTCTTTGCCTTCTCAATGCGAGATATGACATGGATCATTCCGACGAGGTCGAACGGGTGGGGGAATATCATCCGCTCTTCGATGACTTTGCGGCGATTGCGGAATGGCCGAACAGTAGGAAAGCCGTCATCAATCTGGTTACGTCTGATTTGAAATCAGAATACGAGCGCGTCAAAGAGCTTGGGATCGGCTCCGACCTCACGGACATTCGTTACATCAATGCAGGCGCACCCTATTATTATTTTTGCTTATGCGACCCCGACGGGAATGTCGTTGAAATTACGGGGGAATACCGCCACGTGAAAGGGCATTTTTGAGCGGCGGAACAAAAAAACCGACCCCATATAGGGTCGGTTTTTTTGGTGCACCTTCAGGGACTCGAACCCTGGGCCCATTGATTAAGAGTCAATTGCTCTACCAACTG
>CANREM010000013.1 GCA_947629675.1 uncultured Clostridia bacterium | reverse complement strand
GACTGCATTGTCAAAGAACTTTCCAAGCCCGACGTCATCAAACGCATGGTGCGCGGCTTATCGGAAGCGCAGGAAACCATGGTAAAAGACAAATCCTGCGAGAACGCGCTTTTGAAAGAGAAGTGGCATACGCAGAGAGTAATTGACAATATCATGTCTGCGATAGAGCAAGGCGTTGTGACGAATACCACGACAAAGCGATTGAAAGAACTCGAACTTAAACTTGAAGAATTGGAACGGAAAATCGTAACCGAGCGGAGCAAGACGCGGATATTGCTTTCGGAGCGGGAGATCCGCGAATACTACGAGCAAGCGTTGCGCCTCGAACCGCAAATGCTCATCAACTTTCTGATAAAGCAAATCGTCCTCTTTGACGATAAAATCGAAATCTACTTTAACAGCCCTTTGAGAGTAAGTCCTGACGACAGTCAGGGCTTTTCTTTTGCCTCTGAAACGGGAATTATGCCGTGCATGATACACAACCGCAAAGAACCCGTACTCCGTCCGATACGGATAGAATTGCGCCTTTAACGGGCGGCTATTTATTCCACGGTGCTCTTGACACGAGCCTCGCAGACGTGCGGTATTTATGGCAATGCGCCAAGTATCCCGCCCCTGCGGGGCTTTTTTCTTGCCTTTGGCAAACAGCCTACAGCACGTCTTTCTCATGTCAAGAGCCTTTCGCGGCATAAACCGCCGCCCTTTCTGTCCTTTGAAAGCAAAAGAAAAACCTAAACCGAACACATTAGTTCAATTTAGGTTTCACTTGGCGCGCCAAAATCAGCGGGACGAAAGTTTTCGTCCCGCTGATTTTGTGGTAATCGAAATCAGAAAGGGATTTGAGGGTGGAGCATTGCATTTCTGCTCAACAGCCCGGTGGGCTGTGAGCCGCAATGCGACAGCCGAGCTGGTAGCGAGGCGGGTACGGCGGGCACTACCGCCGTACGACCCATGTGGGACGCCCCACCCCCTTTGATTCCCCCTCCCGAGGGAGGGGGTGACGGACTGCGTATAAGGGGATCCTCTCGGGGCTGCGCCCCTCGGGATGACGCAAAGGGAAGAGGCCGCGCGGGGCAGGATGACGCGGGGACACCCCTTCTGTCGCCAAAGGCGACACCCACCCCTCAAGGGGTGGGCAAGTGGACTGCGTAGGAAGGATGACGCGAAAGACGCGGGGTTATTTGCCGACGCAGAATTTGGAGAAGATCTCGTCGATGACAGCGTCGGAGGCCGTTTCGCCGGAGAACTCCCCGAGGGCGGTATGGGCCGCACGCATGTCCTCGGCATACAGCTCGGGGGGAAGGCCTTCGTCGATCGCACGGATGGCCCTTTGCGTCGCCTCGAGGGCACGCTTTGCGGCCTCATAGTGCCTCTCTTCCAGCAAAAAAGTTTCGCCCGACTCCGCGCCGAAGCCGCGCTCATACATCAGTTCTCTGAGCTGTTCCATCCCCTCCCCCGTTAGGGCGGAGACGAGGACGTCGCACCCCGTTCTTCTTTGGATGTCGCACTTTGCGCCCACGGTGATGACGGGGATATGCTCGGGGAAAGCCGGCCTTTCCTCCCCCTTGAGATACAGGATGAGGTCGGCGGAAGAGATGGCCTGTTCCGCCCGCCTTACCCCCTCGCGCTCGATCGCATCCTCCGATTCGCGGATGCCCGCCGTATCGATGAGGCGGAAGAGAACGCCCTTTATCTCCACCGTACCCTCCACCGTATCGCGGGTGGTGCCGGGGACGTCGGAGACGATCGCGCGCTCAAAGCCGAGGAGTGCGTTAAGGAGGGTGCTTTTCCCCGCATTGGGCTGCCCCGTGATGGCGACTGCGACGCCGTTTTTGATCTTTCTCCCCGCGCCGTATTGCTTCAAAAGAGCGCGAAGTGAGGCCTCGACCTCGGACATGGTACCCCTCGTTTGCGTCCGTGAGTCCGCATTCAGGTCCTCCTCGGGGAAATCGACGTCCGCCTCCACGCCCGCGAGGGCGGAGCGGATCTTTGCCTGCAACTCCCTCCCCTCCCCGGTCAGTCTCTCGCCGTAGAGGATGGCTCCTGCGCGCACTTCCGCGAGGGAAGAGGCGTTGATCATATCCGCCATCCCCTCCGCCGCCGAGAGGGAGAGTTTGCCCGAAAGGAAGGCTCTCTTCGTAAATTCTCCCCGTTCGGCGAGCCTTGCGCCGAGTTCCAATGTGCGGGCCAGAATGGCGCGGGCGATCTCATACCCGCCGTGGCAGTGAAATTCCACCGTGTCCTCCCCCGTGAAGGAACGGGGGGCGCGGAAGTAGACACACATGCCGAAGTCGGAAAAACTTCCCGCGTCGATGTTGCCTGCATACATCACGTTGGGGACAAACTCCCCCTTGCGGGAGAACATCTTCTTTGCGATCTCCAGGCAGCCTTCGCCGCTCATGCGGACGATCGCAACGCCGCCCCGTCCCTGTGCGGTCGAAATCGCGGAAATTACCATATCTTGCCTCTTAACGATGTTTTCTCCCCCATTATAGCAGATGAAGCGGGCGATGTAAAGAATTTCCGCCCGCCCTTCTTTTCGGGACGATCCTCAAAATTTCGACAATTCTCCGCAAAAAATGGTAAAATCTCTTGACATATACCCTCCCCCGTATGATATAATGTGAATATCAAACGACCTTTTTAAGGAGGAATGCAAAATGTTTTGTCCCAAATGCGGCAGCGTGGTAGATGAAAACGCGCCGTTCTGCCCCAACTGCGGTGCCGCGCTCGGCCAGCCGCAAGCGCAACAACAGCAACAACAGCAACAGCCCACCGTCATCTATCAGCAGACGACCCAGCAACAGAGCAATATCTTTGCGATCCTCGGGCTTGTGTTCGCCTTCATCTTCCCCATCGTCGGGCTTGTTCTCTCCATCATCGGCCTCAACAAGGCGAAGGAGATGAACGGTGAAGGTCACGGCCTCGCGCTCGCAGGTCTCGTCGTCTCCATCGTGGAGATGGTCATCGTGCTGATCGCCGTCATCTGCGTCGTGGCACTCGGTGCAGCTGCTATTTCAAATATCCCTACTTATTATTGATCTTCGTATCGAACGGCAAAAAAGCGGCCCTGCGGGGCCGCTTTTCCTGTGGCCGGACTGCGTATGAGGGGATGACGCGGTGTCGCCCCACCCCCTTTGATTCCCCCTCCCACGGAGGGGGTGACGGACTGCGTATGAGGGGATGACGCGGTGTCGCCCCACCCCCCTTTAGTTCCCCCTCCCACGGAGGGGGTGACGGACTGCGTATTGGGGGATCCTTCGACTTCGGCTTCGCCTCCGCTCAGGATGACGCTTGGGTCAGGGAAAAGCAATCGAGGGCGGAAGGAAGGCGTTTTTTCCAAGCTCCCTCGTTATGCACCGCCCCCTTTGCGAGGCGGAAGCAGTAGCACGCGCCGCTCTTTGCGAGGGCGTTGCAAGCGAGAACGAGGCTCTCCTTCACTTCCTTGTGGTTGGTGAGTTCCTTCTCGCCGTAGTCGAAGTAGATCTCGCTGTCGGGGCGGATCCCCTCGAGAAGGCGCGCCATCTCCTCCCCGTTCACCCAGAGGCTGGGGGAGAAGGCCAATCCCGCCGAAAAGACATCGGGGAACCTTGCGAGGCCGTACAGCGTCATGAGGCCGCCGAGAGAGCTGCCCGCGAGCATGGTATGGGCGCGGTCGCCGAGCGTGGGATATTTTTCGTCGATGAAGGGCTTGAATACCTTCGTGAGCCATTCGAGGTGCTTTTGCCCATAGCCCGAGGAATTCCCGAAGGGAGAGGTGAAGGAGAAGGGCGAATATTCGCTCATCCGCTCCTTTTTATCCGCCTCGACGGAGGCGACGATGATGCGGGTCCCCCGCTTTTTGAGAAAGTCTGCAAGCCGCATGCTCTCGCCGTAGGGGGCGGTCTCGTCGAAAAAGGCGGTCTGCCCGTCGAAGAGATACATCACGGGGAAGCGTTCCCCCTTCTTTGCGTTGTCGGGGACATAGACATAGGCGAGCCGCTCCTCCTCCCCCGCGGGGGCGGGAAGGTGCAATTTGATGGTGTCGATCATGATTCCCTCCTTAAAAAGTATTATATGGGAACTTTTACCCGCTGTCAAGAGTGACTGTTTTTTTTCTTGACAAAGAGAATGATTTATTTTATAATGGGGATATGGTTGAAATACAAAAGGTACAGACAAAGAAACAGCAGCGCGAATTCGTGCGTTTCCCCCTCCGGCTCTATCGCGACGAGCCGAACTTTGTCCCCCCGCTCTACGGGGACGAGCTGCGCGTCTTTCGCCCCGACTATCAATATCTCGACCAGGCGGAGGCGGTCTATTTGCTGGCGAAAAGGGATGGAAAGACGGTCGGGCGCATTTCGGGCATCCTCCAGCGTACCGCAAATGAAAAATGGGGACAAAAGCGGGTGCGCTTCACACGGTTCGACAGCATTGACGATCAAGAGGTAGCAAACGCCCTCTTTACGGCAGTGGAAAACTGGGCAAGGGAAAAGGGCATGGAGGAGGTCGTAGGCCCCCTCGGATTCTCCGATCTCGAGCGGGAAGGGCTTCTCATCGAGGGCTTCGACAAGATGTCCACCTTCGAGGAGCAGTATAACTTCCCCTACTATCAGAAGCTCATCGAGAATTTGGGATATGAAAAGGAAGTGGACTGGATCGAACACCGTCTCTCCCTCCTTCCCGACGACGGGAAGCTCGACCGTATCTCCAAAAAGCTCATGGAGCGGTACAACATGCACTTCGGGCAGGCGAAGAATACCCGCGATTTTCTCAAGAAATATTCGGACAAGTTCTTTGCCGTCCTCGACGAGAGCTATAACGATATCTATGGGACCGTCCCCTTCACCGAAAATATGAAGCGGGAAATGATCCGCAGTTTCCGCCAGATCATCGATATGCGCTTCGTGCGCGTCGTTCTGGATGAAAACGAAAATCCCGTGTGCCTCGGGATCATCTTCCCCGCCATCGGCGAGGCGGTGAAAAAGTCGGGCGGAAGGCTCACCCTTCCCACCCTTCTGCGCATTCTGAAGGCGGTGAAAAAGCCCCGGGTCGTCGATCTCGGCCTCATCGGCGTCGTTCCCGAACACGCCAACAAGGGGATCGGGTCGGTACTCGTCAATGAACTTCTGCACATGATGCGGGACAACGGCGTCGAATATTGCGAGACCAACCTCAACCTCGAGGACAACTACGCCATCATCAATCAGTGGAAGATGTTCAACGCCGTCCAGCACAAACGCCGCCGCGCATTTGTCAAAAAGATTTGAGGAAATGTATGTGAAAACCGACCCGGTTGGGTCGGTTTTTTTGATGGTTTGAAATGCATTTTGCGATACGCCCCCACCCCTGTCTCACGCGGAGGGGGGTGAGGTTCGCGTCATTCTGAGGCGACGGGGTGTATAAGGATTTCCGCGAAAGAAACTCTCCGAAGGATCCCGAACTACGAAGTCCGTATAATAAGGTGATGTTTCGACTACGTTCAGCATGACGAATTTAGAAGCCCAACCCTCATCAGTCACGCAGAGCGTGACAGCTTCCCCCTTTGAAAGGGGGAAGCCTTGCGGACTTCGTATTAGGGGATCCTCTCGGGGCTAAGCCACTCGGGATGACACGTTTGTCCCGCGCGGCACCGCCCCACCCCCTTTGATTCCCCCTCCCACGGAGGGGGTGAGGTTCGCGTCATTCTGAGGCGACGGGGTGTATAAGGATTTCCGCGAAAGAAACTCTCCGAAGAATCCCGAACTACGAAGTCCGAATAATAAGGTGTTGCTTCAACTGCGTTCAGCATGACGTAATTTAGAAGCCCAACCCTCATCAGTCACGCAGAGCGTGACAGCTTCCCCCTTTGAAAGGGGGAAGCCTTGCGGACTTCGTATTAGGGGATCCTCTCGGGGCTAAGCCACTCGGGATGACACGTTTGTCCCGCGCGGCACCGCCCCACCCTCTTTGATTCCCCTCCCACGGAGGGGTGGTCGATTACTCGGACATGAGGGTGTGGGTGAGGAGGGATTCGATGAAGGAGTGGTCGAAAAAGTTGCGGGGGAAGCGTTCGGGGACGGGGTAATCGCCGACGATGCGGCCGCGCTTCAAAATGACGGCGCGGTGGGAAAGGAGTGCCGCCTCGTGGACGTCGTGCGTGACAAAGACGACCGTCTCCCTTCTCCCCTCCCAAAGCTCCAAGACAAGCTCGATGAGCGATTTTTTGAGGGAGAGATCGAGGGAGGAAAACGGCTCGTCCAGAAGGAGCATCTCGTGCGGATAGAGGAAAGCGCGGGCGATGGCGACGCGCTGTTTCTCCCCTCCGGACAGCTCTTTGGGAAAACTCTTTTCCCTGCCCTTGAGGCCGACACGGCATACCATGTCCGCGATCTCCCCCCATTTTTGCTTGGGAAGCACGAATTTCAGGTTGCCTTCTACGGTGAGATTGGGAAGGAGCGGGCTATCCTGCGAGAGGTAGGAGACGGGGAGCACGCCCTCCCTCTTGCCCTCGAACGGGATGAGGCCTGCGAGGACGTTCAAAAGCGTTGTTTTGCCCGCGCCGCTCTCGCCGAGGATGGCTGTGATCTTCCCCTCCCCGATCTCGAGGTCGATGTTTTCGAGGGCGAATTTGTCGCCGTACTTTTTTGTGACACCGAGAAGTTTCATGCGCGCCACCTCCCGACGCATTTGGAAATGAGTGCGAGCAACCCTTCGAGCGCGAAGCCCACGAGGATGCAGATGAGGGTGAGGGCCATGAGGCGGGGCATTTCGACGAACATCTTCGCGTCCTGCATGAGGCCGCCGATGCTCTGATAGGTGTTGGCGAGCACTTCCCCCGAGACGGTGATCTTCAGCCCCATCGAGAGGATGGAGCCGCTCTCCGAGAGGATGCTCGGCGCGGAGAGCGGGAGATACATCCTGAAGATCTTGCGGGATGCGGGGATCTTATACACCTTCGTTACCTCTCCGTACCGCTCTTTGACCTCGTCTAAACTTGTGAGCATGGCCGCATAGACCGCGGGGAACAGCACGAGGAAGGTGACGATGACGGGCGCGACGCGGGGGGTCGTCCAGATGAGGAGCATCAGGATGATCGCCATCGTGGGGACGGTGCGCAGAATGGAGACGATGGGCGCGAAGAAGGCGCGGATCCCCCTCTTCAGGCTCGCGAGAACGGCAAAGAGAACGCCGAGGACGAGGGAGATGAGGAAGGAAACTACGGTGCGCAGGACGGTGCCGGCGAAGGCACGCCAAAAGGCGGCCTCGCCGAGAAGCCGCCCCATCTCCCGGAAGGCGTCCGTAAAATTCGGGAGAATGTAGTCGTTTCTCAGACACAGCGCGGCGATAAACCACATTGCCCACAGAAGCACAACGGCCGCGAGTGAGAGAAGAAGGTTGTAGAGGGTCTGCTTTTTCACGTTATCCCATATAGAAGAAGGCGTCCTCGGGGAGAGCCGTGGCGTCCGCGCTCACGTCGCGGAGCTTTTGCAGGAAGGAGACGACCTCCGCCTTGCAGGTCATGCTCGGAACATAGGAGACGGAGCAATTCGCGATGACTTCCGAAGTCAGATTCTCCGCGCTGAAGGAGGGCTTGAGACCGTCCGTGCGGACGTCATCGAGGAGGGAGAGGACGGTCGCGGGGGCGACGGATGCAAGGTATTCGTCGCTCCCCTCCAAATAGGTGATGAAGGTATCGACGGCCTCTTTGTTGCTCTCGAGGACGCTCTTTTTGACGACGGCGACGGCCTGCGGATACCCTCCCTCACCATAGAGTTCCTGAAGATCCCCCGCCTTTTGGAAGGGCTTGGATGCGGAGGCGGTCGCCTTGATCTTGGTGGAGACTGCCGGCTCGGGGCAGAGATAGTAGTCGCAGCCGCCCGTGGGAGTGACGTTCTCGGGGTCGAAGGCGACGAGGTTGACTTTTGTCTTGTCAGCCGCGGCGTTCACGTTTTCGAGAGTCGCAAAGGGCACGGCGTTGTCGCTCAACACCGCTTTGAAGGTAAGCCCGGGGACGTTGGGAAGCTGGACGACGCCCACCTTTTTGCCGAGGAGGGCGGTCGCGAGATTTTCCTTCTTGAGCGCGGGGGCATCTCCCGCCGTGAGGAAGTAGAAGTTGCCGTGCGTGACGGTGCCGAGCATCTCGTAGACAGTGCCCTTTCCGAGCATCTTTGCGGCGAGGTTGACGGGCAGGACGGCAAAGTCGGCCTTGGGAGCTGCGCCCGAGACATACGCCTGGATGTTGTTACTGTCGATGACCTCAAAATCAAAGATGTCGTCCTCCCTTTTCTCCTCGCCCGAGATGGCGTTGAGGAGCGCGAGCGCGGGCGCGCCGTCGGGGGCGACGACTTCGAGATCGCTATCCGTCTTGTTGCCGCAGGCGGCGACGGAAAGCATGCAGATCGCGGACATGGTGGCCGCGAAAACCGTAAAAAGTGATTTTTTCATTGCAAAAACTCCTTGTCTCAATATTTGCTGAACAGTGTCTTGGCGGTGACGCCTTCGAGCCTTCCGAGCTTGCCCGTCAGCGCGTTGATGGAGGAGGCGTCGGCGTCGAGGACGACGCAGATGACAGAGACCCCCTTCGCATGATAGGGTATTCCCATTCTGCCCACGATACATTCCCCGTATTCGGAGAGAAGGGCGTTCACCTGTTCTGCGGAATGTTCCCGCTTTTCCACGATGACGGAGAGTACCGCGATGCGTGTTTCCTCGTTTTGTTGCATAAAAAACCTCCCTCCGCCGCAAGGGCAAAGGGAGAGCTGCGCAATCTACGCGCCTGAAGTCTCTTGTTCGCCCCTTTGCGGTCAGACATTTCTTTCCGTTCAGGTCGCCTTTATCATAGCACACCAAATAACTTTTGGCAAGTGATTTTCAATGTTTTTGTGAAAGGCGTCTTTTGCGAAGTTTTACGATAAGCAGGGTCGCAACGCCCGCGACGAGTGCCCCGCCCGCCAACACGGAGAGAAGGATGACGGCGAGCTTCATGGAGGGAGAAAGCCCCCCGCTCACCTTCCCGGCACTTGCGTAGACCTCCTCGGAGGAGGCAAGGGCGAAGGAGAGTTCGCCGATGGGAAGCTCCTCCCGCTCGAATCGATAGCCCCCCTCTTCGCGCCCGAAATTGAGATTGCTATAGCCGAGATAGAAGGGCGTCTCGATGCGGATCGTGAGATTTTTGACGGCTGCGAACCTGCGGGCAGGCGAGAGAAGATAGTCGAAACGGAAGATGGGTCCGCCCCCGAACGAAGTGGGCAGAAGGGGGGTGGAAGTTTCCGCCGTGACCCTTTTTTTAGCGGGGACAGACAGTTTATACTCATACCATGTCCGAAGGCGGCCCTCCGAGATCCATTCCGTGGGCACATAGATGAGGCCGAAGCGGTCGCAGCGGGAGGTCAAAAGATCCAAAAAGAGATTGTACCAATCCTCCTCGCCGATGACGAGCTTGCTGCCTTCGAGCATTTGGGAGGCAAAGGCGGAAAAACTCTCCCCGATCTCTTCGGACTTTGCAAAAGCCGCATCCTCCGCCCGCTTCTTCCCCTCGCTGTCCGTCGAGACGAAGGCGTCCACCGTCTCGGCGGCGTCGCCGAATACGCACACCCCGATCTCGGCGTCCGTCTTTGCCGTCTCCCATGTGAGGCGGACGAGGCCGTCCTCGACCACCGTCTTTGCCCCGCCGAAGCGGTTGTCAAAGAAGATGTGCGTGCGGGCGGGGTTGTATTTTAAGATGAGCTGGGCATAGCCCTGCTCCCGCGAAGCGGTGCGCGTCAGGCGGTAGAGGATGCGGGTCGCGGGAAGGTCGGGGGAAAAGAAGGCGTCCTTCCGCCGCCCGTCTTCGATGCGGTCCACCTCCGCCTCGGCGTCGAAGGAAAAGACGCTCTTGAAGGTGAAGCGGCATGTGGGGCTCACCGTCTCTCCATCCCCCGTTTGAAGGGTCATTTTTTCAAGAAGCGAGGGGTCGAGCCCCGCATATGCGCAGACGTCGACGGCGGGAAGATAGAGGGAAAGCTCCTCGTCCTCTTCCGTCGGATTGTAGAATTCATACGTCGTATTGACGACGGACGGGCATACCATGTCCGAGGAAGAGGCGGGAAGTTCGGAAATTTGCATCCTGATCTCCTCCCGTTCGATCTCGATGGGGCACCCCTTCTTTACGACGACGCCGCAGCCGTCCGTCCCCTCGAATTTGCTCCCGGCCTCCGCCCGTATGACGCCGCCGGAGACCGCGGCGAGGGTGAAGGGAAGGGCGAAAAGAAGCGTTCCCCAATATCTTTTCATGCGGTTTCCTCCTTCTCCGCCTTTTCCGCGGCAGCTCTCTCTTTTTCCGTATCATCGGGGGGAGGCGGGAATTTCACCCAAAAGTCGCTCCCCTTCCCCTCCTCGGAATTTACGCCGAAGGGACAGCCCTCCGCCTCGAGGACCCGCCTCACGATGGAAAGCCCCAGCCCCGTCCCCTTGACGGGGAGCTTGTGCGTCTCCTGCAGTCTATAGTATCGGTCCCATATGAGGTCCGCCTGTTCCTTCGGAATACCCACGCCCGTGTCGATGACGTCGAAGCGGGTACCTGTCCCCTCCGCCTTGAGGCGGACAGTCACCTTCTTGTCCGCGCCCGTATAGTTGACGGCGTTCGTGAGGAGATTGTAGATGACCCGTCCGATGCGCTCGCGGTCGGCAAAGACATACCGCTCCTCGTCGATGTCCTGTTCGAATAGATACCCCTGCGTCTCGGCGAGGTAGTCGAACTTTTCCAAAATCGCATATAAAAGTTCGGAGAGGTTAAAGACGGCAGACGCGTGCGTACCCACCCCTGCGCGCAGTTTGGAGAGGTCCAGAACGTCCTCGACGAGCGCGGTGAGGCGGTCGGCCTCGTCGATGATGATCTTCGCGTGGGCGTCCCGCTTCTTCTTGTCCTCCCCCGAGATCTCTTTGATCATCGAGGCGTATGCCTTGATCATGGTGAGCGGGGTCTTGAAGTCGTGCGAAACGTTTGCGATGAGTTCCCGCTGCACGGCGTCCGCCTTGGAGATCTCCACGCGGGCGTATTCGAGGGCGTCGGACAGCTCCTGTATTTCCAGACAATAGTAGTTGCGTTTGAAATCCAGATCGAAATGCCCGCGGGCAAGTTCCTTCGCGCGGGCGGTTACCTCCGTCAGAGGACGGGTGATGAGCATCGCCACAAAGCCGCTCGCGATGAAGGCGAGGACAACGGAGAGGAGCGCGGCGGCGAGGGAGAGCCAGCGGAGGCTGTTTTCAAGCACCCGTATGCGGGCGACGGAGGAGGTGATATAGAGGTAGTAGGGATGGCCGTCGATGAGGGTGACGTAGCCCAGGGTCTCGTCGCCGTCGATGACCGTCTCCTCCTTCCCTTCGGCAAGGTCTCTTTTGAGCGTCTCCACGATCTCGGGAAATTTCTCCTCGCCGTAGCCGTCCGAATCCACCGTGCTTCCGTCAAAGGAGAGAAGGCGGATCCTCACATCACACTCGTCCTCGATCGCGCGGATCCTGCAGAAGAGCATCGTATCCGCGTTCGCCCCCGCGAGTTCCTCCGACACCCTCCTTGCGGCCTCCCGCATGGAAGAGAGCGTTCTGTCGCGGTACTGGATGCCGACAAGGAGGCTCTGCACCGCCAAAAAGAGCAGGATGATGACGAGGGCGAAGAGGGTGAACGCAAACCACAGCGTAAGACCGAGACTTCTCCCCGTCCGGAATTTTGCACCACTCCCGCGCTTCATCTCTCCCCTCTTTTACACTTCAAATTTATAGCCGAGGCCGCGGAGGGTGACGATGAATTTGCGGTACTCCTTGAGGCCGGAGCGGAGCATTTTGACATGCGTGTCCACCGTGCGGTCGTCGCCGTAGAAATCGTACCCCCAGACCTTGGAGAGGAGCCGCTCGCGGGAGAGGGCGACGCCCATGTTCTGCACGAAGTAAAAGAGCAGTTCATACTCCTTGGGGGTGAGGACCGCCTTCTCGCCGTTGACGTAGACGTTCCTGCCCGCGATGTCGATCTTCAGCCCCTCGAACTCGTACATGCCCCCCTCCGATTGCGCCGCGACGCTCGCGCGGCGGGTGACGGCGTGGATGCGGGCGAGGACCTCTTTGGGGGAGAAGGGTTTGGTGACATAGTCGTCCGCGCCGATCTCGAAGCCGAAGAGTTTGTCGTATTCCTCCCCCCTTGCGGAGAGCATGATGACGGGCACTTTGGAAAATTTTCTGATCTCCTTGACTGCGGAAAACCCGTCGAGACGGGGCATCATGATGTCCATGAGGACGACGTCGAACTCCTCCTCGCGGCACTTTTTGACGGCCTCCATGCCGTCCCCAGCCTCGTCCGCTTCGCCGCCCTCGAATTCGATATATTCGCGAAGCACGGCGCGGATCATCTCTTCATCGTCTGCGATCAATACTTTCATGCGTGTTTCCTCCGTTTTTCCCATTCTATCAGACATTCGTAGCGCGTGGTTTATCACTTTGTGAAAACTGTGTGAAATTTTCTTCAAAATATTATAACATAATTTTTTGAGCAACGCAAGCTGGAAAAATTTTCCAAACATTAGTTTCGAAATTTTGGAACAAACGTTTGACAAACGCGCACGCGCGTGTTATAATATGGTCATGATCGATGCGGAGAAACTCAAAGTTCTCACGGAGAGCGCGAAATACGATGTGTCCTGCTCCTCCTCGGGGAGCGCGAGAAGAAACGAGGGCGGCATCGGGAACGGGTATGTTTCGGGGTGCTGTCACTCCTTCACGCCCGACGGGCGGTGCATCTCCCTTCTCAAGATTTTGCTCTCCAACGACTGTATCTTCAACTGCAAGTACTGCATGTCCCGCTCGGACGCGGACGTTCCCCGCATGACGGCGACGCCCGAGGAGATCTGCGAGCTGACCATCGACTTCTATAAACGCAACTATATCGAGGGACTGTTCCTCTCCTCCGCCGTGGTGAAAAGCCCTGACTTTGCGATGGAACAGCTCCTTCTGACGGTGAAAAAACTGCGCACCGAATACAAGTTCTGCGGATATATCCACCTGAAGGGCATTCCCCGCGCGGATCCTCTTCTCGTGCATGAGGCGGCAAAATATGCCGACCGCATGAGCTACAATATCGAGCTTCCGACGGAGAAGAGCCTCAAACTCCTCGCCCCGCAAAAGAGCAGGGAGAGCCTCCTTCTTCCCATGAAACAGCTGCAGAGGGAGCGGAAGATCTTCTGCGAGGAAAAGCGGAAGGGACACTTCCTCCCCGCGGGGCAGACGACACAGCTCATCGTGGGGGCCTCCCCAGAGCCGGACGGACAGATCCTGCGCCTCACGCAGAGTTTATACAGGCAGACGGGGCTGAAGAGGGTGTATTATTCCTCCTATGTGCCCGTCGTACACGATCCCCTTCTCCCCGAGACGGCGGCGGGGAGCATGCGGGAACACAGGCTCTATCAGGCGGATTGGCTGCTCCGCTTCTATGGATTCGACGCGGAGGAGATCGTGGAGGGAGACGGGGATCTCTCTTTGGACTTCGACCCGAAGTGTGCGTGGGCACTTCGCAACCTGCACCTCTTTCCCGTCGAAGTCAACCGCGCGCCCCTGGAAGTGCTTCTGCGCGTCCCCGGGATCGGCGCGCGCAGTGCATACAGGATCATGGAGGCGAGGAAATACACAAAGCTCACCTTCGAAGATCTCAAAAAAATGCGCGTCGTCTTGAAACGGGCGCGGCACTTTATCACGGCAAACGGTAAATTTTTCGGAGCGGAGGGCGAAAAGGGCATCCGCGGGGCCATTGCGGCGGGTGAAAAGCGGGAAGGAGCGGTGCAGCTCTCCCTCTTTTCCGACCGCGAGACCGCGCTCTCCGCACTCACGGGGGAACTATGATCTATTTCTATGACGGAACAAAAGACGCATTCCTCACAGCCTTTCTCCTCGCCTATCCCGACGAGGAGGCGGTGCTTGTCTCGGGGACAAAGCAGCTCTCCGTCGGGCAGAATGCCGCCTTTGTGCGGTCGGATCCCGACCGTGCGAGGCGGGCGGAGGCGCGGCTCAAAGAGCTGGACAGGGACTGCTTGAAAGAGCTGGACCTTCTCCTTCGCAGCGGGCAGGAGGACCGCGACACGGTGGCGTTCGAATATTTCCGCCTCATCGCGGCGCGCGGCTGTCCCGTGAGGAAGATGCTCGCCGAGGATGCCGTCTTTGCGGCCATGGAGTGCATCCGCAGGGTGGAATTCGAGGTGCATCGCTTCCACGGATTTCTGCGCTTTATGGAGAGTGCGAGCGGCGCGCTCTATGCCCCCTTTGCCCCCGACAACGACATCTGCGATCTCATATTGCCCCACTTCCGCACGCGGCTTGCGCCCATCCCCTTCGTCATCCACGACGTGGGAAGAAAAAAAGCGGCCATCTTTGACGGGGACCATGTCTTTACCGCGCCGCTCGAAAAGGCGGAACTTGCCCTCTCCTCCGATGAGGAGGAGTGGCAAGATCTCTGGAAGCACTACTATAAGAGCGTGAATATCCCCTCGCGGGAGAGGCTCAAGCAGATGCGCGGCTACATGCCCGTGCGCTATTGGAAGTTCATGCCCGAGAAATAAAATTTCAGAGGCGGCTCTTGAGAAGGAGCAGCTGCTTGACGTTTTCCTCGCACCCGCTCTTCAAGGCGAAGATCTGAGAGCAGAGGGCGGGATCCCCGAGATCGGAGAGCATGCGTGTGTACCGCTCGATGGCGGCGCGTTCGAGGCGGAGATCTGCCTCGAGCATCGCGGGAAGGTCCTTTGCGTAGTCCACGGCGGATGCGGCGTGGTAGCTCACGGGATAGGGCGGGCAGGCGGTAAAGACAGGGTCGGCACCGAGTTTTTGGATGACGGTGCCGAGCTTTTCGAGTTCAAAGAGCTTGGCGGCGGCAAGTTTTTCGAGTGACTTGCCCGCTTCCGCATGTCCCCTGCCGAGGAGGACGACCTGATAGACGTATTGCAGTGCGGCGGTGAGCGCGCCGTTCTTGCCCGCATAGGCGGGTGCGACGAGCCTGAGTGCGCGCGGATCTTCGGTGATCTCCCTCTCGGCCGTGATGTTTTCCTGCATAAAAGTCCCCCTTTCACTCTTTTCCCCATGCTATGCGCGGGGGAGAAAAAGGGTGACGGGGGGACACCCCTTCCGTCGCCGAAGGCGACACCCACCCCTCAAGGGGTGGGCAAGCGGTACGCCCCACCTCAGTCACGCGAAGCGTGACAGCTCCTCCCGAGGGAGGAGCTGTTTTTCGTTTTCCTTTATTTAGTTCTCGCTTTCGTAGTAGCAACCGGAGAACTGTGTGGGGGGCATCGTCTCCCCTTCGCCGACATAGACGGTGTTGATGACTTTGCCGTTTCTGTCAATGACCTTGTACGCACCCGTCTTGGGGCAGATGTCGCCTGAATTAAGTTTCATATCCTATCCTCCTTACAGGCAGTATGCGAAGAAACTCCCTTCTCATACATCCTTAAAGGCGGCCTGTTGCAGACAGCGTGAAGGTGAAGAGCGAAAGAAGGACGAGGTAGAAGGCGAAGGAGCGGTAGCCCGCCTTCCCCGCCGCCCGCAGGACGAGCTTTATCGCAAAGTACCCCGAGATGGCCGCGGCGGCCACCCCGAGCAGCATTCCGACGATCTCCGCCGCCCCGACGCCCGTAAACATTCCCGAGGGCGAGAAGAGGTCCTTTGCGGAAAACAGGGCACCGCCCAAAATGATGGGGATGCTCATGAGGAAGGAAAAGCGTGCGGCCTCCTTCGTGTCCGCCCCCGCAAAGGTGCCCATGGCGATCGTCGAGCCGCTCCGCGAGATCCCCGGAAGGATGGCGACGGCCTGCATCACCCCCATCGCGGCCGACTGCTTCCAGCCGAGGGGACGCGTCCGCTTCCTCCGTTTGGCGACGATCTCGCATGCGATGAGAAGAATTGCCGTCGTAAGAAAGCAGACGGCAAGGAGGATGGCTCCCGCATCTCCCGCGAACGCTTCGTCGATCTTCCCCTCGAAGAGGACGCCGGAGAGACCCGCGGGGATGGTCGCGACAAGGAGCATGCCGAGGGGCTTGAACGGCCTTTTGAAGAGGGCGAGGATGTCCCTTCTGAACACGATGACAACGGAGATGAGAGTGCCGAGGTGCAGGAGCAAATTCAAAAAGGTCATCCTTCCCCCTTCCGCCGAAAATCCGAGGGCGCGCTGCAGGAGGACAAGATGGCCTGAAGATGAAACGGGCAGGAACTCACAGAGTCCCTGCACCGTACCGAGCAACAGATATTTGAGTATCGTTTTGAAAACTTCCATTCAAGACCCGAATGATGAAATTCAGAGTCTCAATAGATCCTTATATGCTCCTTCATGCTTTTCGGAGGAATCGTCCACATATTTCTCGAGGATCGCGCTCTGACGGCGGGAGATCTCCGAATCGACGACGTCCGATTTGAGCTGTTCGAAGTAGAGATAGGAGAAGCTGTCCTCCACTTCGTTCGCTCCGCCCTCCGCCTGTTCGCGGTCGAAGGTGAAGGCCACGCCGTCGCCGCCGTTTTCTGTACTCACGTCCGCGAAGGAGAAGGTGCAGTAGATGATGTGCCAGCCGTAGTCGGTGGGAACGACGACGTAGCTGCCCGCGCCGAGGCTCACTGCAAGCTGTGCCGCATACTCGAACTCCTTCATATACGACGTCTGATAGGGCGAGATCATGTAGCCGAGATAGCTATTGAGACCTGCTGTATCCGTATTGTACGCAAAGGAGAGTTCGTTTATGACGGAGAAGGCGACATTCTCGGGCGTACCCGAAACAAACATCCTGTTGGGGTCGAACTTGTTTTCTGTGAAATACCCGATCTTGCCGATTTCGTAGATGAAAGAATCGTAATCTACTTTTCCGTCTGTCTTATAGAAGCTCTCGCGTGTGAAGTAATTCGCCTTGTAAGCCTCGTTGTTGTATTTGGGAAGGTCAACAAATTCAAGGTCGGCGGTCGCGAACTCTTCGCCGAGCGCGGAATTCGCATATTTCATGTATCCCTTCATCTCGGCGAGGAAATCGTCGATGCTGATGCGGTTTGGATTGGCCTTTTTGACTTCGCCCTCCTCATCGCCCGGCTCCACCGTGCCGTTGTAGGAGTACTTGCCGAGGTAGTTCTTGATCTTCTCGTACTGTGCGGATTGGATGACGGTATTGCCGTCCTTGACGTCGTCGCTCTTGGTGAAGCTGTTCTCGAAGAAGAGGTAACTACGGGTATCGTCACCGCCTGTGAAGGCTTCATCCGCTTCATCCGCTTCGTACGAATAGTTCTCGTGGCCGGTGAACCAAGTGCCGCGCTGGTCGGTCGCCTTCACCTTCTCGAGGAGGCGGGCGCGAGCCGCATATTTCGCTCCCTTCGCATCGCCGAGATCGTTCGTGAAGCTCGAAAGCTCTTCCGTCTGCAGCGTGGAGAAGGGAAGGAGGATGTTGAGCACATAACCGTAGCCATAGTCATAGGGAGCGAATACGAAGGAGGAATCGGAGATGCCGTTGAAGGCCTCCTCGAACGCGTCCTTGTTCCCCTGTCTCTCCTTCAGATATTCCGCCTTCTGGTCTTCGACTTCCGAGTCAAAGACGGACTTTGCCCACCCTGCGGTGAGGCCGTTGACCGCTTCCGCCTCGAAGGCGTCATTGAGCTTTTCGAGAAGGGCGGACTTGTATTGCAAAACGAGCTGGCGTGCAAAGTAGTCGGTCTCTTCGAGTTTCGTGGTGTCCTCCCCCTTCTTGAGCTGGTCGCCGCTGTAGAGGTTGGTGATGAAGAGGTTGTAGGCCGCCTTACGGGTGGCGACAGTGGAACCGTCGAGCTTTTCGTAGCTGCCGAGCACCGTCTCTCTGCCCGTATAGATGCGATATTCGGTGTCGTAGAAATCTTCGCTGACCGTCTCCGCGCCCGTCGGAAGGGTGCGGACATCCGAATCGGCGGTGTGGTCGTGGTCGTCCTCCGCCGCCTTGATGAGGCCCTGCTCCTGATTGTCGATCGCGCTGTTGATGGCGACGCGAAGGTCATAGAGTGCCTTTGCCTGTTCGTCGTCGTCGAGGAAGTACGCAAGGCCCGCCTGTTCCTTCTTGGCTTCGGTGGCAGTTGCCCCCGCCGTCCCGACCGCGGTCTCGTAGCCGGCGACATTATATTCGTTATCCGTCTTGCAGAAGTAGGCCTTCGCATATTGCACGTTCACTTCGCGCTGGATGAGGTTGTTGAGGAGGAAGTCGAAGGCCTGCTCGACGCTCATGCCGTAGGACTGCACGAGATTGGAACCGTTGGAGATGAAGCTCATGACGAGTTCGCGCTTCGCGATGGTGGCATCGCCGATGAGTTTGGAGGCATCCAGGCCCTTGAACTCGCCGTCATCCTTTGTGAATGCATCGCTCTTCCCGAGATTGACCGTAGCAACGGTGCGGTTGTAGTCCACGGTGAGATTCTGAACAGTGAGTGCATCGCAGCCCGCGAGCGCGCCGCAGGTGCCGATCGCAAATACCGCCGCAAGGGCTACCGCCGCCGTCTTCTTTTTGACATTCATAAACGTAACTCCGAAAATTGTTTTCCCAATAACTTTTTGCGTGCGCGCACATAGGTGTGCGCCCCCGCACTCTCTCCATTATAACGCATTTCCCCGAAAGGTGCAAATAATTTTCAAGGAATTTCAGTGAAAAGTTGCGGCAAACTTCAAAAATTTCGTCATGAGCAGCATCGTCTTCCCCCCTTCGCCCATATTTTTGAAGCGAAGGACGGGCGCGGTCGTCATCTCGAGGCTGAGATAGGCGGCATATCTGTCCATGGCGGCGTCCAACTTTTCGAGGGCGGAGAGGGCGGAAAAGGTGAGCGTTCCCCCCTTGGGGCCGACGGAGACCTTTTTGACCTTGAGGCGGGCGGCATACCGTTTCATCACGGCGATGACGAGAAGGTTGACCGTCGGATCGGGAAGAGGGCCGTAGCTCTCCTCCATCGAGGTACACACCCGCTTGTAATCGGCGGCCGAGCGGATCTCGGCGATCTGCTTGTAGCAGTCCATGCGGCCCGCGTTGGACTCCACGTAGCTCTCGGGAATGAAGGCGGACACCTTGATGTCGAGATCGACGCTCTCCTCCCGCTCCCCCGTGAGTTCCTCCCGAAGGATCTTCGCATACAGCTCGTAGCCCACTTTGTCCATGTGGCCGTGCTGCTCCGCGCCGAGGACGTTCCCCGCGCCCCGTATCTCGAGGTCGCGCATCGCGATCTTGAAGCCGGAGCCGAGTTCGGTGAACTGCATGATGGCCTTGAGGCGTTCGGCGGCATTCTCCGTCATCACCCGCTCGGGCTTGAAGGTGAAGTAGGCGTGTGCGAGGCGCGCCCCCCGCCCCACCCTTCCGCGGAGCTGGTAGAGCTGGGAGATGCCGAGACGGTCGCTGTCGATGACGATGAGGGTGTTCGCGTTGGGAAGGTCGATGCCGTTCTCGATGATCGTCGTCGTGACGAGGACGTCGTACTCCCCGCGGTAGAAGCCGAATACGTTCCCCTCCAAGGTATTTCTGTCCATTCTCCCGTGGGCGAGGGTGATGCGGGCCTCTGGAAGGATCTCTTTCAGCCGCGTCGCGAAGGCGTGGATGCTCTCCACGCGGTTATAGAGGACAAAGACCTGTCCCCGCCTTGCGATCTCGCGGAGGACGGCGTCGCGGATGAGCGTCTCCGATTCCTCGGCGACATACGTCTGCACGGGCAGGCGGGCGTGCGGCGGCGTCTGGATGGTGGAGATGTCGCGGATGCCCGAAAGAGACAGGTGCAAGGTGCGCGGGATGGGGGTCGCCGTCATCGTGAGGCAGTCCACGCTCCGCTTGACGTTTTTGATCTTCTCTTTATGCTCGACGCCGAACCGCTGTTCCTCGTCGAGGATGAGAAGGCCCAAATCGTGGAATTTCACATCTTCCGAAAGAAGGCGGTGGGTGCCGATGAGAAGGTCCACATCCCCCTTTTCGAGGGCGGATAAAATGCTCTTTTGCTCCCGCTCGGTGCGGAAACGGTTGAGGCAGGCGACGCGGACGCCGAACTCCTTCATCCGCTCCTCCGCCGTGCGGAAGTGCTGTTCGGAAAGGACGGTACTCGGGCACATGAGGGCAGCCTGCCTCCCCGAGAGAATGCAGAGATATGCCGCGCGGAGGGCGACTTCCGTCTTGCCGAAGCCGACGTCGCCGCACAGGAGCCTGTCCATCACCTTCTCCGAACACATGTCCCCGATGATCTCCTCGAGGGAGCGGAGCTGGTCCTCCGTCTCCTCATAGGGGAAGGCGGCCGCGAACTCCTCCATCTCCTCCCTGTATTCGGGAAAGACGTACCCCTTTTTCTCCTGCCGTTCGGCATAGAGGGCCTTGAGGTCGAAGGCCATCTTCTTGAGGGAGGCGCGCACCCTTGCCTTGACGCGCTCGAACTCCCCGCCGCCGATCTTCGAGAGCGAAGGGTTGTCCCCGCCCATGTATTTGGACAAGATGTCCATCTGCTCGACGGGCACATACAGGGCGTCGCCCCCGCTGTATTCGAGGGCGATGTACTCCTTGACGCCGTCCGTCGTCTCGATCTTCTTCGTCCCCGTGATGCGGCCGACGCCGTACGTCTCGTGGACGGCATAGTCCCCCACCTCGGGAGCGAGGAAGAGATCCCCCCGCCTGTGCTTGATCCTTCTGTTTGCGGCAGCCTTGGTGAAGAGGTCGTTCGTGCCGATGACGGCAAGTTTGCACTCATGCAGAAGGAAGCCGCCGGGAAGAGCTTCGGGAAGAATGGCGATGCCGCGAAAGTCCATAAGCCTTCCGGGGAGGGCGGAGATGAAGGGAATGTTCTCGTCGGAGAGCGTCTCCTTGAGCTTTTCGGCGCGCTCGCCGCTCCCCGCGAAGAGGATGACGCGGTAGCCCGTCTGCCTCCACGCGCGAAGATCGGTGAGAAGATCGGGCAGCGAATTGAGATAGCGGCGGGCGGGGGCCGCGGTGAAGTTGTAGAGTTTTAAGGGGTCGAAGAAGCCGACATATCCCGCAAAGGTGGCAAGGGCGAGGGTGCGGCGGGAGGCGAAGTTTTTCGCGGCCTCCTCGGGGATGTACTGCGCAAAAGAGAAGGGCATGCACTCTCCCCCCTCGAAGAGTGCGGAAAAGCGGGCCGCATGCTCGGAGTAGAGGCCCTCCAGCTTGTCGCGGATGAGCTTGCTCTCATCGAAGATGAAGAGGGTGTCCGAAGGGGCGATCGCGGACATGGGTGCCGCGTTTTGCGTCAAAGGCAGGATGAAGTCGGACAAATAGCCCATGCTCTCGAGCTGTGCCGAAAGTTCGGACAGGCGGGTGTACTGCGCGGAGCTTTTCGCCCCCTTCAACGCCCTCTCGATCTCCGCTTTGATGCGGGGGATGTCGCCTTCGGAGAGAATGACGTCCGTCGCCGCAACGATGTCGATTTGGGGAAGTTTGGGGAGGCGTTCCCCCGTCACCTCGTCGTAGGGTTTGATGGCCTCCACCTCGTCGCCGAAGAAGTCGATACGGACGGGGTGGTCGCAGTTGACGGGGAAGATGTCGAGGATGTCGCCGCGCACGGCGAACGCCCCCTTTGCCTCCACCGAATATTCGCGCGCGTAGCCCGCTTCGGCGAGGGCGGCAACGAGACTTCGCATCTCCGTATCCTTGCCCACCTCGAGGTGGAAGGCGGGGAGCTTCTTCGGAGCGAGCTGGACGAGTGCCTCGACGTCGGCGACAAGCACATCCGCCCCCCTCTCCCATTCGTAGAGGGCGGAAAGACGCTTATACAGATTATCTTTGGAGAGAGCCTTGCGGAAGGTCAGGACTTCGTCTTTTGCAGGGAGCAGGGCGACCTTTTTGCCGGATAAAGCGCGGATGGTCTCCGCCGCCCGCTGCGCCGTGAGTGCGTCCGCCGTAATATAAATCGCCCGCCCACAGAAAAGTGCGCAGGTAAGGTATTTGAGTGGATCGGATAGCCCATACACCGCCGTCGGCACGCCCGCATGCAGGTCCGCGCCGAGGAGCGGGTAGTCGCCCCCGAGTTGTTCAAAGGAGAAGAACTCTTTCATCCGTTATATTTGGTCATGACTGCGTCCATCTTCTCCCCCGCCGCAAGGGCGAGGGCGGCCTCGGCCGCACGGTGGCAGGCCTCGGTAAACAGGGCGTAGTCCTCCTTCTTCACCTCGGATAATACATAGTTGATGAGCGGGATGTCCACCTCCGCGTCGCGGATGCCGATGCGGATGCGGGCAAAGTCGCTTATCCCCGTCTCGGCGATGACGGAGCGCATCCCGTTGTGCGTGCCCGCGCTGCCAGACGGACGAACGCGGACATGGCCCTTGGGAAGGTCATAGTCGTCGTAGATGACGCAAAGCTCGTTGGGGCCTGCTTTGTACCTTGCCATGAGCTGTTTTACCGCCCTTCCCGAGGCGTTCATGTAAGTGAGCGGGCGGGCGATGACGATCTTTTCGCCTTTGAGATTCCCCTCTGCGACGCTCGCCTCGCACTCCTTCTTTTTGAATTTGGTATGCAAAAGTTCCGCAAGGTCGCCTGCGGCAAGAAACCCCATGTTGTGGAAGGTCTTTTCATATTGTTTCTCGGGATTCCCGAGACCGACGATGAGGAACATAGTGGTTGGTGGTTAGGGGTTAGGGGTTAGGGGTTAGGGGTTAGGGGTTAGGGGTTGGCGTCATTCTGAGCGAAGCGAAGAATCCCCTCAATGAAAATTCGGACTTCGTATCAGGGGATTCTCTCGGCTCTGCGAGCCTCGGAATGACAGATGCCCTGCGGGACAGCATGACGCGGGTGACACATCGGACTTCGTATCAGGGGATTCTCTCGGCTCTACGAGCCTCGGAATGACAGATGCCCTGCGGGGCAGGATGACGCGGGACACATCGGACTTCGTATCAGGGGATTCTCTCGGCTCTACGAGCCTCGGAATGACAGATGCCCTGCGGGACAGCATGACGCGGACAGTCAGTCGTAAATCTTGCTCATGGGTTTGTCGAGGTAGACATTCTCGATCGCGGCGGCGAAGATGTCGGCGGTCGAGAGGATCTTCATCTTGGGGACGCGCTTTTCGGGCGGGAGGTAGATGGTGTCGAGCATGACGAGTTCGTCGATGGGAGATGCCTCCAGCTTCTCGATGGCACTGCCCGAGAGGACGGCGTGCGTGCAGCAGGCCTTGATCTCCACCGCGCCCGCATCGACGAGTGCCTGCGCGCCCTGTACGATGGTGCCGCCCGTGTCGATCATGTCATCGACGAGCAAACACTTCTTCCCCTCCACGCTGCCGATGATGTTCATGACCTCCATGACGTTCGCCTTGGGACGGCGTTTATCGATGATGGCCATCGGACAGCCGAGACGCTCGGCCACCTTTCTCGACCTCCCCACCGAGCCGATGTCGGGGGAGATGACAACGAAGTCCTTGTCCATTCTGTCCGCATAATAGTTGTAGAGGGTAGGCCCGCCGAGGAGGTTGTCCACGGGGATGTTGAAAAAGCCCTGTATCTGCGCGGCGTGGAGATCCATGGTGAGGACTCTGTCCGCCCCCGCAGAGGTGAGAAGGTCGGCGACGAGCTTTGCCGTGATGGGGTCGCGCGAGCGGGCCTTCCTGTCCTGCCGCGCATAGCCGAAGTAGGGGATGACGGCGGTGATGCGCCCCGCGGAGGCACGCTTGGCGGCGTCGATCATGATGAGCAGTTCCATCAGATGATCGTTGCCGGGGAAGGAGGTGGATTGGATGATGAAAAGATCCCGCCCCCGCACCGTCTCGCCGATGTGGACGTTGATCTCCCCGTCCGAAAACTTGCTGACTTCGCAATCGCCGAGGCTCGTATTGAGCTTCCTTGCGATCGCCTCCGCCAAAGGACGGTTGGAATTGCCTGCAAAAATCTTGATCTCGTTCCCGTGTGTGATCACGCTACTGCCCTCTCGATTTTTATTGCAATTTTATTGTAGACAATTTTTGCATTTTCGTCAAATGTTTGGAGGGAGTTTTGTTTCTTACGCGCCTATTTTTTTAGGGACGGAAGCGGGCGCGGCGGACGGCGGAGCGGTAGCCCTCGACGAGCTTTTCGAAATGTTGCCTGTTTTCGGAGGGCAAAAATAGACGCTCGGAGGAGCGGAAGGAGCAAAGGTCCTTCTCCCCCATCAGCCCCAAGGACACGGCCGCGAGGACGGCGACGCCGAGGGCGGTGGACTCCCGCTCCGAAGGGCGGTCTACGGGAATGCCCAAGACGTCCGCCTGAAACTGCATGAGGAAGTTGTTCGCGGAGGCACCGCCGTCACACTTTATCGAGCGAAGGCGGACGCCGCTCGCCCTTTGCATGCACTCGGCAAGGTCGCGTGCCCCGAAGGCGATGCTCTCGAGGACGGCGCGGACGATGTGTTCCCTCCTCGTCCCGCGGGAGATGCCCGTGATGAGTGCGCGGGCGTCGCTGTCCCAATAGGGCGCACCCAGCCCCGTGAAGGCGGGGACGAAAAAGACGCCGCCCGTATCTTCGACGGAGAGGGCGAGCCGTTCCGTCTCGAAGGCGTTTTCGATGAGGCCCATCTCGTCGCGCAGCCATTTGACACTGCTGCCCGCATGGAAGATGCTCCCCTCGAGGGCGTAGTACGTCTTTCCGCCATAGCCGCCGCCCACCGTAGTGAGAAGCCCCCCGTCCGAAAAGACGGGCTTCTCTCCCGTGGGGAAGAGCATAAACAGCCCTGTCCCGTAGGTGACCTTTGCATCCCCTGCCGAAAAGCACCCCTGACCGAAGAGGGCGGCCTGCTGGTCCCCCATCACCGCCGCGATGGGGACGCGCTTTTCTCCGAATACGGCCTCCCCCGCCCGTCCGTCCGAGGGCAGAACTTCGGGCAGGATCTCCTCGGGGATGCCGAAGTAGGAGAGAAGTTCTTTGTCCCAGGAGAGGGTGTGGATGTTGAAGAGCATCGTGCGGGAGGCGTTCGTGACGTCGGTCACAAAACGCTTTCCCCCTGTGAGCTTCCAGATGAGGAAGCTGTCAACGGTGCCCGCACAGAGGCGGTGTTCCTTCAATAGTTTTTGGGCCGAAGGGACCTTATCGAGGAGCCATGCGATCTTGCTCGCCGAGAAGTAGGCGTCGGGGAGAAGGCCCGTCTTTTCTTTGATCTTCAAGGCCTCCTCCTTCGGGATGGCGGCGCAAAATTCGCTCGTCCTTCTGCACTGCCAGACGATGGCGGGGGCGATCGGCTCGCCGCTTACTCTATCCCATAAAACGACCGTCTCGCGCTGATTGGTGATACCCATGCCCGCGATGCGGCCCTCGGAAGCGGCGCGGATGCAGTCGGAGAGGACATAGGCGGACTTAAAGAAGATCTCCTCGGCGTCCTGTTCCACCCACCCCGGAAAGGGGCAGGAAAGGGCGATCTCCTGCTGGGCGCGATGGACGAATTCCCGCGCCTCCACGTCGTAGAGAAAGGCCCGCACGGACGTGGTGCCCGCATCGAGCGCGATGATGTAATTCTTCATAAGTCCCCCTTTTCCTTTTCGCGATGCTTTCTATAATTTTAACATGAAAAGGCCGCCTTCGCAACCCCCGCACGAAAAAAGCAAGGAGAGAAAATCACTTATTTCATGCAAAAGGTTTGCTTTTTTTTAAGATATGAGGTATACTTGCCGTATGAACGAAAATCAGCCCGCGGGAGAAAGACATCTCCCCGTCAAAAAATTCCCCTTCCGCTTCAGTCCGCTCATGCTCACCCTCTGCATCATAGGGCTTGTCCTCGCCGCGGCGGGGTTCGGCGTCACGACGTGGCAGTTCGTGAAATTCTTAAGGCTGGACATCTCTTCGGTATATGAGTGGATGAAGTTCATCCTCCTCTATCTCGTGAGCATCCTGCTCGGCGTCCTCCTCACGGCGATGCTGATAAAGTCGCAATATATTGTCGATGACCGTCGGCTCACCTTACAGTTCGGCCTCATCCGCCAGAGGTATGAGTTGAAGAAGATCCGCTCCGTCCACCACTTCTGCGGGGCGCGTAAGCTCGCCGTCTACTTCGACGATTACAAGTCGAAATACATCATGATCGTCGTAAGCGAAGCATGGTTTGCGGAGTTCGCGGACGCACTCATCGCACGCTGTCCGCACATCGAGGTCACCTCCTCCACCCCCGAAGAGGAACAGGAATTCAAAAAGAAAAAGTAAGGAAATTTACGTTTAAGCCCCCTGCCTGCAGGCAGGGGGCTTTTGTGTTGCGGGGATAAGTGCGTCATTGCATGACGCGGTGACACATCGGACTTCGTATTGGGGGATTCACTCGGGTCCTACGGACCCTCGGAATGACGCGCGGGGCGGCATGACGCGGCGACCCCACCCCCTTTGATTCCCCCTCCCGGGGGAGGGGGTATTGGACTTCGTATTGGGTGATGCTTCGGGGATAGGCCGCCGTGGACTGCGTATTGTCTTTATCGGCTCAGCATGACGCGCGGGGCGGCGGGACGCGGCGGCCCCACCCCCTTTGATTCCCCCTCCCGGGGGAGGGGGTATTGGACTTCGTATTGGGGGATTCACTCGGGTCCTGCGGGGTCTCGGAATGACGCGGGGGACACCCCTTCCGTCGCCGAAAGCGACACCCACCCCTCAAGGGGTGGGCAGGACGCGCGTATTTATTCGGAAAAATGGTCCTTTTCGGTGTGGGACCAACGCTTGGCGATGAAGCGGGACTTCACGGACATGGGTGCCACGTCCGTCGTAAACTTTATCACTTTGTTCCAAAAACCGATGACCTTTTTGCGCCTGTTTTTATGCACCGCCTTAAGGGAGGCCTCGGCGACGGCGCGGGGGCTTTTTTGGGAGATTTTCCCCCAAAAGCCGTGCTCCTCGATGTTCCTTCTGATGTCCTCCCGCGTGGGGATGCCGCCCGGCAGCACACAGGTGACCTTTGCCCGCCCTTTGAGTTCGGTGTGCAGGGCGGACATGAAGTACTCGAGGCCCTTTTTCGTCGCGCTGTAGAGGGCGAAATAGGGCATGGGCGTGGAGGCGGACATACTGCCGACCGCAAGGATCTCCGTCTTTCCGTCGAGGGGGGCGCGCTTCAAAAAGGCATTGATGAAGGAGACCGCGCCCTCGAGATTCACCCGCGTCTGAAGGAGGAGTTTATTCTCGTCGTACTTTTCGAACGCCATCTGCGTGTCCACGCCTGCGACATAGATGAGGCGGAAAAAACTCGCCCCCATCTCGTCCGCATAGTTGAAGAAGGCGAGGCGGTCCTCTTCGCTCCTTAGATCGCATGCGCGGAAGGCGACCTCCAAGCCCTCATGGCTGCTTTTGAGCTTCTCCGCAAGGGCGGCGAGCCTTTTTTCGCTCCTCCCCGTGAGAAAGAGCGGCTCTTTCCTCTCGGCGAGGACGTCGCAAAACGCGCCGCCAAGTCCCCCGCACGCGCCCGTAACAAGCGTATATTGCATAACTTCTCCTTATTTTCAGGCGGGAAGGTCGATGTCCGTGACGCCGTCCTCGATGAGGTAGCACATCTCCTCGTGTTCGTCGATGCCCGCCTGTATCTGCTGCGGGGTGAGCTTTATGTATTTGACGGTCGCGCCCGCGAGCACCTTGCGCGCCTCATCCATGATGACGCATTCGGCGGTGCAGAAGTTCCCGCTCTCGAATACGATCTTCCCTCTTCCGATGAGGGGTACGCCGTAGGGAACGGGACGGCGGTACTTCGTCTCGAGGGAGAGGGTGACGCCGTACGTCTTTTCTCCCCCCTCCTTTGCCCAGAGGGCGCGCAGGCCCATCTCGTCGAGCATGGCGGTGATGAGTCCGCCGTGTACGCGGCCGGGGTAGCTCTGGTGCTGTTCGCGGTAGGAAAAGAGGGTGGCGACGCTGCCGTCCTCCATCGAATAGAAGGGCGCGCGGACGCCGTACTCATTGTCCAGCCCGCACATGATGCACATCTTACTGTTGCGCTGTTTCCATGCGACTTTCATATCTTTCTCCCAATATGGCAAAAAGCCCGCGCTCTTATCTTTCAGCGCGAGCCTTTTCTTTCTTATTCGAGACCTTCGTTGAGTTTTGCAAGAAGTTCGTCGAGTTCCTGCCCGTGCGCGGCGACCGCTTCCTCCACCGTCTCGCCGTGGGCGAGGGCACAGCCGAAGCAGTGCATGCCCGCCTCCATTAAGATCTCGGGGGCGTTGGGGTTGAGTTCGAGGCAGTCCGCGATGAGCGTATCCTTCGTGATCTTTGCCATGATGAATGCTCCTTATCTTTTTTTACTTTTTCCTTATTTTAGCACACTTTTTTGGGAGATACAACTAAATTCGCGCAAATTTTCAAAGACTTATCAGCCAATACACAAGGCCCACGGCCGCGCCCGCCGAGACGCCGAATACGATGATCGGCCCCGCGACGATGAACATCTTCGCCGCCATGCCATAGACGTAGCCCTCCGTCTTGAATTCGATGGCGGGAGAGGCGACGGAATTTGCAAACCCCGTGATGGGGACGATGCTCCCCGCGCCCGCGTTCTTCCCGATGCGGTCGTAGACGCCGAGGCCGGTGAGGAAGGTCCCCAGAAAAATCAAAATGACGGAGACGGTACCCGCGAGCATGTCCCCTTTCAGCCCCGCGAACTCGAGCATATAGCGGAAAAACTGCCCGATCGTGCAGATGAACCCTCCGACGAGGAAGGCGCGAAGGCAGGTCTTGAAGTGCTTGGTGGGCGGGTCGAAGGTGTTGACATAGCGAAGATAGTTGCGGTTGCAGTTCTCGCGCGATCTGCCCGTCACGGACGGACCTCCTCCGCCCGCGCATCGGGGAAACAGGCCTCCCGCTCCTCTTTCGTCTTGCCCATGGGATTGCTTCTCACCTTTTTCATGTCTATAATTTGGAAGATGCGGGGAAGTTTTATACCTGAGGATGGGAAAATGCCGCCCGCATATTGCGGACGGCGTAAGGGATCGGAAGCGCGCCCCACCCCCCTACCCCCCCTCCCACGGAGGGGGCATGCGTCATGCTGAGCTGATTAACGTTTATACGGCTGTCCGATAAAGCAACTCTCCGGGATGCTTCGAGGAATTTCTCGCGTGGACTGCGTATAGTCTTGGTCGGCTCAGCATGACGCGGTGACGCCCCACCCTCATCTCGAACGAAGTGAGGAGATCCCCTCTCGATGTGACTTGGTGGGTTTGTAGGGGTCTCCTCCGCGCCTTCGGCGCGTCGAGATGAGGAATAGCGCGCGGCGTCGAGGTGAGGAATAGCGCGCGGCGTCGAGATGAGGAAAAAAGGCATGACGCGGTTTGACCATTGGAAGCTCAACCCTCATCAGTCACGCAAAGCGTGACAGCTTCCCCCATGGATGGGGGAAGCCTTTCGGACTTCGTATGAGGGGATTCTCTCGGCTCTACGAGCCTCGGAATGACAGGTGTCCGGCGGCTCAGCATGACGCGGGGTTTTTATTTTACATAGGAGGCTAATTGGTCATACAAGGTGGCGTAATACTCGCCCAAATAGGAGCGGGCGAGGGTGTCCATCGTGAACGCCTGAAGGCGGGCCTCGGGGTTGGTCGTCACGTGCATGTAGTAGTCGCGCACCACCAGAAACCGCTGGGAATAGGTGAGGGTGTAGTTGGGATTCTCGGGGTAGCGGTAGGGGCCGTATTCGTTCCCCTGCGAGCCGACGCTCTCATAGGCGAGCTGCATGAGAAGATCCTCTTTCACCTCGTCGACGTCCGCATCCCGCTTTGCGAGGATCTGCGCCTCCTCCCTCTCCCGTACAGAGGAGCGGGCGTTGTCGTTCTTCAGAAGGTGATAGGCAAGTTTCTTTATCGCCTCCCCGGCATCTGCAACGATCTTGTTCTTCTTCACCTGTGCCGTCCGCACCATGGTGAGCTGTACGGCGTCGAGGTCGGAATAATCGGGGTCACTTAAATCGATGATGTCGATGGTCATGCGCCCACCTCCCTTAAGTGCAATGTGACGGAGCGGATGCTAAACTCCTTCCCCTTCGCCCGCACGACGAGGTTCAGCTTCCCGGCGGGAAGGGTATGGCGGAGAGGGATCCTCTCATTCGCCTCTGCCGCGTACTCTTTTTCGGGGGCGTTCGCGCCTTTGACCGTGACGGAAAAGCTCCCCCTTCCCGCGACGGTGACCCCCTCGAGGACCTTGCCCGAAAAATTGAGGCGGTCGAGTTCCATGTAGAGGAGATAGGTATCGAGAGGGCCGTTCCCGCTCCCCTGCTCCGCCCGCATGAGGAGGCCGTCGATGTTCATCCACACCCCCTTTTTGTTGCCCGCGAGCATCGTGGGATAGGCGTTCGAGAGGAAGTAATCCTCCTTCTCGGGATCGTAGACGAGGAGACAGAGCGCGCCGTCGAGGAGGATCGCCGAAAAGTATCTGCCCCCGTTGGAGGCGGATGCGGCGGAGGCTGGAAAGAGGATGCCCTCGTCCGAAAATTCCACCCTTTTGCACCGCTTCCCCTCCATGCGATACAGCCCGCGCTCCGTCTGAAAGAGGATGTGCCTCCCCGTGGTCTGAACGGAGCCTTCCCTGATCTCACCCCCGTCGAACTTCACCCGTTCGAAGGAGAAGTCATAGTCGTTTGCATCCGCCCTCAGGATGAGGATCTCATGCGTGCGAAAGAGGACGAGGCGGTCCCCATAGGGAAGGAGGGCGAGGATGTCTCCCCCGACCGCGGAGAGCGGGATCTCGCCCGACCCCTCAGAGAGGAGATCGAACTTGCCGGGGGAGAGCGGGGCGGAATAGCGGAGGACGCTCTTCTCCGAGAGGAAGAGCCGTTCGCGGAAGATGGCCGCATGGCGCACCCTTTCGCCCGAGAGGAGCTGTGCCGTCCCGCTTGCGACGTCGTATTCGGTCAGGCCGCCCTCTCCGAAGAGATAGTCTCTGCGCACCCCCTCCCTGCTGCAAAAGGTGACCGCGCCGAGGGTGTTTCCGCCGACCGTTATCTCCCTTTGGGAGAAAAGCTCGCGCACCTCTCCGCCCGCAAAGGCGGCATAGAGCGCGTCCTCGGAGGCGAACAGCGCGGCCACATCGTAGCCCAGATCCCCCTCGTCCGAAAAGCAAAGGGCGGGGAGGAGGACGCCGTCCTCCTCCCTCAGATCCATCGGGCGGTATCTGCCGCATTTTTTGAGATCGGAGATCGCAAGCACCTTCTCGGAGCGGACATCGGAGGGAAATCTCTTCGCCATCAGAACCACCTCCTCGCGGGGACGGAGAGTTTTGCCCGCCGCGTGCGAAAGGCCGAGGCGAGGGCTTCGCGGTATTTGGTCTCAAAGACGGCCGCCTCCGCAAAGCTGCCGTGGGCGAGCAAAAACTCTGCCGCAACGCCGTGGGAGAGAAGGGAGAGCGTCGCTCTTTCGGGAAGTTCGCTCGCGTCCTCCTTCCCCTTCCGCGAGGGAGCATAGGCGTAGGAAATGTCCGCCTCCCCCTCCTTTGTCCCGACGGCGATATGGTCCTCATAGACGGAAAATGGGATACCCATGCCCGAGGGAGAGCGTACGGAAAGCACTTCCAAGGGGACTTTGGAGAAGGCGGAAAACTCCACCTTCCCTTCTGTCACCTTGACCCTCTCCGTTTTTTTCAGGGGGAAATATTCCAAAGCGATCTCGCTCTCGATGAAGTGAAAACATTCGCAAAGCAGGGTGATCTCCGCATCCTCCTTTGCGGCCCCGACACCGTTTGCGAGGTCGTCTCTGCCGACAAGCTGCGCCGCCGCGGCAAGGACTTCACTGACTCGGATCGGCATAGTGCCCTCCCTCTCTGTTACGCTTCCGTGATGCCGGAGAGCATCGCCTGCCCTGCGGGGCGGTAGCACATGAGGTCGGCATACTTTACCAGCGTGGCTGTAAAGACGGGCTTGCCCGCGACCTGCTTCAAAATTTTGCCGTCCTCCCCCTCCAGCCACTGCCAGTCGCACAGCTGATGGATGGCGAAATCGTCCGTATTCAAGAGATACATCGTGCCTTCGGGGCAGAATCTGTCTGCGACGACGGGGATGCCGTTGAAGTTCAACGCCTTGAATCCCCCTTCGAGCGTCATCGGCTCGAGGACGCGGCTCTTCGAGAGGACGTTGAAGAGTGCCCTGCGCACTCCCCACGAACACATGATGAAGTTGATCTTGCTCCCCGTGCGCTCCTCCACCTCGTCGATCGCCGTCTGGATCTTCATCTCGTCGATGTCCCCGATGTCGTTATACATATTGGGCTTGAGCCAATGGCTGTTTTCGATCCTCTGGCCATAGAGGGAACCGCTCTCTCTGAAGATGCACCCCAGCCCCGTGAGTTCGAGATCCTTGGAATCCTGCACGACCAGGGTGTAGTTTGCGGGGGAGGACATGTCCGAGCCGGAGAGGGAGATGATCTTTTTTTCGCGGTCTACCGTCTCGATGGTGCGCGAAGTCGCGATGACGGAGCCGCTCGTGCCCACCACGTCGACGACCATGCCCTCGATAAGGTTCTTGACGGAATCGACATAGTAGTGTGCAAAAGAGGCGTTGCCGTTGATGGTGGCGAGCTTTCCCGTGCCGTCGCCGAAGAGCATCCTGTTGAAGTTGAAGGACGCGCTCTCGATGAGGCCGTTCATCTCGTCGTTGAGAAGGCTGACAAACGCTCCCGCCTCGGTGGCCGAGGCGCGGATCGCCTTGTCGCTGATCTCGATGGTGCCGTAAAAGTTCTTGAGCGGGGTGTAGAAAACCGCATAGGAATTGGGTCCCGCGCCGGGGAGTTCACCCGTCTCCGTGCCCGCGGAGATGCCGCCGTTCATGCCGTAGCGGACGAGCTTTCTCACCTCTTTGCCGCTCACGTCCGTCGTGGTCTTGCGGATGCGGGCAAAGAAGGGGCTGATGCTCTTGTCGAGCTGATCGGTGATCGCGGGAAGATAGTAGGATTTGAGTGCGACCTCCGCATTGGTCGTTGTAACTGCCATGGATGTTTTCTCCTTTTATCTGGATGTTTTGAAATAGCCGAGGGCGAGATCTCCCGCCTCGTAGATGGACTTCGGGGAGGTCTTGGGGGAAACGACGCCCGTTCCCCCCTCCCCCATGAGGGGCACGCCCCCAAGCGAGCGCAGGTACTCGCTCACGATGCGCGCACGTTCCTCTTCGCTCGGCGCGGACGCCCGCTGAGGCTCCTCCTGCACGGGCGCGGCATGCGTCCCTTCGCCCCCGTCTTTGGAGGCGAGCTGCTCCTCGAGTGCCTTCAGCCGTTGACTGCGGCGGGTAAATTCGGCCTCAAGCTCTCCGTACGCATGCACGAGGGCATCGACGCTCTTGAATTTCCCCAAAACGGGTTTGCCTGCATTCGGCTCCGCGATGGGATCCGCGTTCTTGTTTTCCTCTTCCACGTCTTATTCTCCTTTGCGGCGGTGGGTCTGAAGGTGGCGCATTACCCTCTCCTTTGTCGCCGCATCCTGTTCTCCGCCCGATAGAAGAAAGCGGAGATGTTCGAGGGTGTGCAGTGCGTGATCGTCGTATTCCGCGGCCTCCACATCCTCCTGCGCCAGAAGGACGTTCTCCCGCTCCGCCTTCGCGATGTGCAGGCGGGAGATGTCCCTCGCGTTCTCGAACGAACCGTAGCCGAGGGCATCTAAAACCCTGTTTCTCGTCTCGTCCGAAAGGTTGCCCTCCCTATCTTTGAGAAGCCCCAAGGAGAGAAGGTGCAAAATTTCCTCCTTGACCTCTTCGGGGGTGCGATCGTATCCCGTTTCGAACACGACGTCGTCCGCCGAGATATCGCTCGCGTCAAAGTAGTAGAGTTCGGTATGCCCGCCCGTGCCCGTCATGGCAAGAAGACGTTTTGCGGCGGCGAACTGCTTATAGAGGTGCAGGATCTGTTTCCCCGCCTCCTTCACCGCCCGCTCGACGCTCTCCACCGCCTGGTGCATACGGTTGGTATCCTGATCGAGGAGAAGCTGCAACCCGACCGCGCTCACGACATTCGTGGGGTTGGCGGAGTTGCGGGAGATCTCGCTCATCCCCGAGACGAGGACGAACTCGTTCGCGATGCGCTCTTCCTCCTCCCTGAACTCCGCGGGGAAGCTCCCGCAGTCGAGGAAGGCGGGCGCGGCGGAGCCTTGGCGGTAGACGAGGATCTTCCCGGGATAAAGCCCGTCCTGTGCCAATTCCTCCGCGTCCACGCTCCCGTCCTCCACCGCCACGACGCCCGATGTGAGCCTGTTCAAAAACTCGTGCTTGCGGTTTCTGACCGCGTTGTACGCCCGCTGCAGCGGGATCATGCGGTCCACGACGGAAGTGCCGAAGAAGGATCCCGCGAGTTCGATGCCCGTCTGACGGATGAAGGGCAAAGTTCTCTCTCCGCGGTCGCCGTTCTTGTAGGGAAGGGGTCCCTCGAAGAGGAGCCTCTCCCCCGCGACGATCTCAAGCCGTCCCTCGGGGTACTCTCCGTTGGGACGGGTATACCGTTCGATGAGGATCTCCCTGTCCTCCAAGACGGGGGATGGGGAGCCGTCTATCGGCCGTTTCCAGCCGGAGGCGGAGCTGTAGGGTGCGAAGGCAAAGTCGGTGATCGTGCGGCCCGCGATCTCGACGCCGAACTTCTCTTTGATCTCCGAAACGGGGACCGCCTTTGCGTGAATGATGCTCTTGACCTCGGACATGGTAGGGGCCGTTAAGTCGTCGGGGAAAATTTCGAAGGGAGAGAGCGGGACGACGTTGACGTCCCCTTCGTGGAGGGAATGCCCCCTCTCATCCGTCCCGATGACGCTGCCCGCGTCGAAATTCCACACCACCTTGTAGAAGGAAGTGCCGCACACTTCGCTCCAGAGCGTTGCGCGGGAGATGACCCCGTCGAGGTCCACGCGGCTTTTCACCGAGCGCAGGATGTTCGTCGCGAGGCGGGCGGTCTTCATGTCCTCTTCGCTGTCCGAAAAGGCGCGCACTTCGAGGGTGGGCCGCACCTTTGCGAGGCGGGCGAGGCGGGTGTCCACCGTGGGGGCGATGTGGTTGAAGGAGCGGCGGGACTGCCAATAGAAGTCCGCGCTCTCCTCCTCGATTTCCCCCGACGGGCCGACGTCGCAGAACTGGTCGCCGCTCACGAACTTCATGTTGAGCTGCCAGCCCCGCTCGAGCTGCTTCTTTGCCTTCTGCCGCGCCTCGAGGTCCGCATGGATCTCCTTTACGAGTGCCTCTTTCCGAAGCTCCTCGGCGCGCTCTTGAAAGTTGATTTCCTTCATGATATTCTCCTTGATCTAATCTGTATCTTCCTTCAGCTCGGCAAGGAGACGCTGCCGCTCCCTTTCGAGTTCTTCGTCCGAAAGCGAGGAAAGGTCGCGCTCCTCGAGGAGGAGGCGGACCGCCTTGAGATCGGGCGGAATGTCCTTTCTCGTCTCCTTGCGCTTGATAAGTTTCATCTCGCCGTCCGACGCCGCATATTCCTCGGTCACCTCCCCGACGCTGTAGCCGAGGGCGACCTTTCTGATCGCATCGCGGATCTCATCCTTCATCCTATCTCCTTTTGAGACGGCGCATGAGCCGTTCCTTGTCCTTTTGAATGGCCGTCTTTTCTGCGGACGGCCGCACGCCTTTCGGCTTTGTCATGAGGTAGTAGCGAAGCTCGTCCATCGCATGGTCGTCCCGCTTTACGGGCGTCTCCCCGCTCCCCCAAAAGTAGCCCTTGAACTCGCGGATCATGTTCACGCAGTTGGAGAAGATGTAGAGGTCGGGCATGCCGTTCGTGCGGGAGAGGTAGCGTTTCACCTGCGCGATGCCGCTGAAAACGTCCTTGTTGACGCGGGGATCGGCAAGGATGCCGCGGGCATAGAAGAGGTCGGAGACGCTCTGTGCCGAGGAGAGCGTCTTTGCCTCCGCCGCGGAATCGATGAGGGCGGTGAGCCTCCCCTTTACGTCCTTCTTCCAGCCGATGCGCTCGGAGACGCCGAAGATGGCGTCGGCGTGGGAATCGACGTCCAGCCCCGCCGCATAGTGTTCGGCGACGACATAGACGTTCCCGTCATAGTCCACCGCATACCAATGCGCGGAGAGCGGGTTCTTCAGCCCGGGGTCGATGGAGATCGTGTCCTGCCATTCGGGGGGAACGGGAAAGGGGTCGATCACATGTACGCTCTCGTCGAATTCGGGGTAGATCAGCCCCTCCCGCGTGCAGAACTTCCCGTACCGCCTTGCCTGCTTGGTGGTCTCGTCCATGGTCGCCTCCAAGAGGGCGATCTCCTTTTTGGAGAGATAGGGGTTGTCCGCCCACTCCATGAACTCATACCAGACTTCGGGATCGCGCTTTTTGTTGAGGTAGATCTCCTCATACACGAAGGTGAGGCCCTTGAGCGGGGTCATCGTGCCGAAGATGTCCCCCTCGCGGTCAAAAACGCGCATGCGGCATTCCTCATAGATGTCCTTCGGCGGTTCCTCGTCGAACCAGACAAAATCGAGGGAGCTTCCCTGAAAGCGTTCCCTTCCCTGATCGCAGCTCTTGAATCCGATGACGGAGACGCCGCCGAATACGTTCTTGATGCGGATCTGGTCGATGATGCCCGAGGCGGGGCTGTCCTTCCTGCCGCTCGTCATCACGATGTCCTCTATCCAATCGGGGCGGAGATAGTGCAAGATCTTCGCCTGTGCGACGTCGCGCTGTACCTGCGCGGTGAGGGAGACGACCCAGCCGAATACATTCGGCTTGTTCCTCCTGAAGGGGTGGTTGCCGCGGGCGAGCCATACGGCCTCCACCGCCCCGCACTCCGTCTTGCCCGAGCGGTTCCCGCCGAACACCCAGCGGTTGCGCTTCTTGCATTTGTGAAAGGCGATCTGCTTTCTGTGCTTCTTCGGCCCCGCATTGTAGCGGGCGAGAAAATCTCTCTCCCGCCGCCGCTTTTGCTCCTCTTCGATCGCCATGATTTTTTGCATAAGTTCGTTCATTTTCGTCAAAATCTGTGCGGACACGCCCCGCGCGGCCTGTTATGATAGCGCGTATGAAAGTATCTGTCCTGCCCGCATTGGGGCTGCTTGTTTTTTTTGCCGCATCCGCATTTTCCCCGCCCTTGGAGGCGAAGGCGGACACCCTCCGCTATGCCGTGGCGGCCGATGACAATGTGTGGTTCTATGCGTCCGAGAATGAGGATGGGCGGCTCTTTCTCATCCCCGAGAGCTACTATGTGCGCGTTTTGAGCGAGGGAGAGAGCTTTACCGCCGTCGAATATCTCGTCAACGATCCCCCCTATCGCAAGGTCGTGGGCTACTGTGAGACCACCGCTCTCACCTTCGTGGACTTCATCCCCGCCCGTCCGTTCCTGAAAATGGAGCTGACCGTCTCCTATACCCTCCGGAACGGCGGCGCAGACTTTGGGGATCGGCCCGTATTTTCCGAGATCGAGCGGAGCTATGTCTACTACGGCATGCGGTATGAAGCGGGCGTCCCCTATGCCTATGTCCTCTATGAGGGGAGCTTCGGCTACATCCCCGTCGAGGCAGAGCCGGTATTCGAAAAGAACGACGACTATCTGAGCGTTCCCGTTTCCCCGTCGGAGGGCGCGTCCCCCGCAAAGAAGGGAGGGCTGAATGCCGCGCAGATCGCCGTCATCTGCGTCGTCTGCGTCGCCGCCGTCGCGGCGGCCGTGTTCATCCTGCGGGGAAGAAGGCGCGCCTCCCCCTCCGGAGAGGACAAGACGGAATTCTGACGAAGGGGGCACTCGCCTCTGCGGAAGGCGGCCCCGCGTTCCCCCTCCTCCTTAAGACGGTTTCTGAGCTTTATAAAGGGAGGAAAGTTGCCGAATTCGCGCTCGAAAATTTCGTCCGACCACCCCAAAAACATGAGGCGGGAGCGCACTTTCCGAAGAAGTTCATTCTGCTTGCGAAAGTATGTCCTCACGGAATAGGTGGGTACCATGTCCGAAAGAGAGGCCAAAATTTTGCGCCGACGAAAGTATTTGTACTCGAGAAGATATTGCTCCTCCCGTGTGAGACTTTCCACCACATGGGTGAGCTGCCTGCGAAGGCGGAAGAGCCTGTCCGAGAGGGAAAATTCCTCCGCGACCGAAAGGCAGTCGTCGAAGGCGGAGCGATGCGTTCTGAAGGAGAGATAAGCCTTGTTCTCCCCCGCCACCTCCGCGGCTTCGGCAAGGTCGCCGAGCCGTGGATAGGCATACAAAAGAGTCTTGACGTTGATAGCATTCATGTTTTTACACCATCTGAAAGATTTCGTCCGCACGGCAGGGGCTTGGGTGCTTTGCGAACTTTTGTTTGCATTTTCATTCTATCACAGAAAATTGACAGACGGCCGCCTGTATGACGAAATTTTTGAAAAAACTTTTTATGATTTTAAGTTGCGTTTCACGCACGCGCATGATATAATTAACCTGTATGAATATTTCGCACGCGAAAACCACAATAATGCTCGTTGCCGCCTGCGCCTTGGCGGCCGCCCTTGCAGGGGGCGCGACCACCCTTTCCGCCTCCGCCGAGGAAGCAAAAGCAAAGGACGCCGCCCTCTTTTTGCCCACCTCCTATGAGCAGTATTTGCAGCTTGAGGCCCCCTCCGTCGCCGCCTTCTCCGCGGGGCACATCGCCATTGCGGACGGGGACAAGCTGTATCTTTTCGACCGTGATAAGGAGTGCTATACCGAGACCGCCGTTCCCGTCGGGGAGAGCGTGACGCAGCTCGGCTTTGCGGGAGAAAGGCTCTTCGTGTCCACCCGCTCTGCGAGCAACTATTTCTACGAATACGACTTCGGGAGCGGCACTTTCAATAAATCGGGCATTAACTTCACGACTTTCTGTATTGACGGGAATACCCTCTATACTGCCAATGTGGGCGGTACAAGCACGACGATCGCCTCCTATCGCATCACCGCCGAAGGCGTGAATGAGACGGCTGCGATGCTTGGGACTCTGAACGAACATACGACGCCCAACATGACCATCATCGAAGGGAACCTCTATTGTGCGTTCGAACACACCGTATACTTTCAAAACGAGAATAGACAATTTGACGACAAGTCCTGCTTTTTCCTCTCGAACAACGCTCCCGAAGTCACACAGGTAAACAGCGTCTGCGCGGTGGGAAATTATTTCTACTACACCGCAAGAGAGGGCCTCTACCGCACGGACAGCGCGAGCAACAGCAAGCTCATCGCCGAGGGGGAGGATTTCTCCGCACTGACGGCGTTCGGCGGGAAGCTGTATATGATCGCGGGAAGTTCGATAAAGGAGCTTGTCCCCACCGAGGAGGGAGCAAAGCTTTCCGGCTATGAGATCGCGGCGTCGTCGGACTCTGAAAACAGGCTCGTCTCCGCGACGGATAGCGCGCGGGCGGGAGATCTGCTCGTCACCCTCGACACGGGCTGCGGCCGCGTGAGCGTCTACAATTTTGCCACAAAAAAATATTCGCAAATTTCGGGCATTGACGAATTATCCCCCACCCATGTCGCGACCGACGGCACGATCATCGCGCTTTCGACGGAACACGACATCTATTGCGCAACCTATTCCGAAAAGGAAGAGATGACCTTTGCCAAGGTGAAGGAAGGGACGCAGTCCCCCATCTGCGGGATCGTGTGCGTGTACGGCGAAGTGTACTATGTGACGGGCAACATCTACGGAAAAGTCGGCGGCGAAGAGGTCTTTCATGCGACGCACGACAGCCCCTGCGCGCTTGCTTCCGACGTCTATGGGGATCTGTTCGTCGTCTGCGGCTCCGCCCGCGAGGTCGTCCGCTACACCGAGAGGGAGTTCTGCAATGCGGATGCGGAGGGCGAAGTGCTTCCCTTCCGCCTTCCCGAGGGCTTCTTCAGCCTTCGCGCCGACTTCGAGGGCAACCTCTATTATCTTCTCGGCGACACCCTTCAAAGGAACGGGGACGAGGTGATCGCAACGGTGCATGGGAGCGATCATGTGTATACCATGTCCGAAGGAGACCCCCTTGCTTTCGCGCTCGGCTACGAGGATGACGCCGTCTATTTCCTCTTTGAAAACTATATCGTCGCCACCCTTGATGGCGCGCTCGACATCCCCACCCTCGACGAGATCGACGCGGGCAATGTGCGCGAGGAGATCTTTTGCGTCCATGGGAAGGAAAACCTCTTTGTAGACATCCCCGCAGGGACGATCGGCATCCGCACCGACCTCGACGGGCTGAAGGCGGATGCGGCGGACGGCTGCTTCCCCTATGAATTTTACTTCCGCACGAAGGAGGACGCGCGCGGGGTACTCCTCGCCAAGAAGGACGGCTTCGCCCTCGTCGAGCTATATGAGAGCGAAGATGCGGGGCGCACCTTTACCGCAAACCTCTTCCATATCGATTTGGAAAAGGAGGACCTTCTCGTCCCCCGGGAGAGCTATTGGACGGATGAGACGGCGACGAAGTATCTCTCGAGCGACGTCTCCCTCTACTTTTATCCCTGCCTCCCCTCCGCCCTCGCCGACGCGCGGCTTGTGCGCGGCTCCAAGGTGGAGGTGAAGGGCGTCGTCCATGCCGCCGAGCAGTACGACTACGCCTTCGTGGAATACACCTCCGCGGAGAAAGCTGTCCTTTCGGGCTATGTACCCGTCGATTATCTCTCGGACGATCTCCCCTTCGAACCTTCGGAGGAGGAATTCCTCTTTGCGACGTTGAAGAAAAATCCGGACGGCTATCTCTTTATGTCGGGCGAGGAGAGCCTGACCCTGTATGGCGGCGAGCGGGTGCGCCTTGAGAAAAAGGCGGACGGGACTTATACCGCGCGATACAGCGATGAGAGCGGCAATGTGTTCTCCGCCGTCATCGAGGAAAAATATCTCGACTTCGGGCAGAACGACAGCCTCCGCATCGCGCTCATCGCCATTCTCTCCGTTGTCGCCGTCCTCATCGTCGGACTGTATGTGTGGTTCCTTCCCAAAAAGAAGAAGAACTGAATTTTAAGAATAGAATAACACCCCCTCAGTCTCGGCTTCGCCTCGACAGCTCCCCCTCAAGGGGCAGCCAAGAGACATTCTTCCCTTTCATTTCTCTACATTTCTTTTTCTGTTCAGCCTCTTTTGGACCACGCGACTATCGCGTGGTTTTCGTTTACAAATAACTTCGGCCTCCCGCAGTTTTGGCGGGAGGCCCTTTCAATAATTTTCTCTCTATCCCATATACTGTCTAATATGAAAACCGTTCTCTTTTGCGGCGGGGGAAGCGCGGGGCACGTCATCCCCAATCTCGCCCTCATGCGCGAGCTGCGCTATGCGTATGACCTCCTCTATATGGGCACGGACGGCATCGAAAAGAAGCTCGTCCGCGATGCCGGCTACCCCTTTTTCACGGTGGAAACGCCCAAACTTTCCCGCTCCTTCTCTTTTTCAAATCTCAAGATCCCCTTTGCCCTGCACAGGGCAAAGAAAAAAGCCCTCCTCATCCTCAAGGAAAGGCGGCCCGACCTCGTCTTTTCCAAGGGGGGCTATGCGAGCTATCCCGCCGTGTGGGCGGCCTATAAACTCAAGATCCCCGTTCTCACGCATGAGAGCGATCTTTCCCCCGGGCTTTGCACGAAGCTCATCGCAAAAAAGTGCGACGCCGTCCTCACCTCCTTCCCCGAGACGGCGAACCGTTTCAAAAACGGGATCTTTGTCGGCTCCCCCGTGCGGCGGGAGGTGCTTTCGGGAGACAGGACTCGGGCGAGGAAGAAATTCGGCTTTCCCGAAACTTCCCCCGTCCTCCTCGTGTTCGGCGGCGGGAGCGGGAGCAGGGCATTGAATGAGGCGATAAATTCTTCCCTTCCGAGGCTTACAGAAAAATTCTCCATTCTGCACATCACGGGAAGAGAAGAGGAAAAAGTGCAACATGTTGGGGATAAAGTCTACATCTCCCGTCCCTTCGAGCGGGATATGGGGAGCGCGCTTGCGGCCGCCGACATCGTCCTTTGCCGGGCGGGGAGCAACACCGTCTTTGAGCTTCTTTCCCTCAAGAAACGCGCCGTCCTCGTCCCCCTCGCGCATGCCTCGAGGGGGGATCAGTGGGAGAACGCCCGCTATTTCGAGGAGAAGGGCCTCGTGAAAATTCTCCCCGAAGAGGAGCTTGCCCGCCTCCCCGAAGCCCTCCTTGCCGCGATCGATGACGCCGCCCTCGGCGAAAATCTGAAAAATTGCGACATTGCAAGCGGGACGCAGACCATCGTACGCCTCATCAAAGAGAAGCTGGAAGATCAGCCCGCAGGCGGGGAGAGGCTGTAGCCCCCGCCGAAGAGATCGGCCTGCAGGAAGGTCTCGGGGATCTTACCGACGAGGACGCTCTCGCAGATGAGGACTTCCGTGAGGCTCGCGAAATTGCTCGTCCCGGAGGGCATGATGATGGAGATGTCCGCGACGATCTCGAGGTAGACGGAGTGCTTCGTCTGGTTGATGCCCGCCTCCTCGAATTTGGAAACGAAACGGCAGGAGACGTTGGAAATGGGGATGATCTTCATGTGGATCTTCGGGCCGAAGCCCGCCCACGCCTCGACGCCGAAGAATGCCCCGAGGGGAACTTCCACCCCGCCCTCCGACATCGTCTGTAGGTTCTGCTGGGACATGTACGCCGCGTCGCGTGCAATGCGGTTGATCTTGAGCGCGTCCGAGGTGATGGCAAGGATCTCTCCGTTCTGGCCGCGGCGCACGGTGATGAGATCCTCGTAGCGCACTTCGTCCGAGAGGGTGTAATAGATGGCGTCGTTGACGGCGACCGTCGTGATGGAGCGCATATCCGCCTCGGCGACCGACTTCAACACCCTCGTTGCGTTCGCGTGGAAGAGGACGACAAGGAGGATGAGAAGGGCCAGAGCAATGAGAAAAATGATGATCCTCTTGACCTTTTTGCGTGGGCGGGAGCGGTATTTCATAAGCCTATCCTATGCCCGCGCACCCGCACGATATGCGCGAAAATGATTATTTAGACATCATTCGAAATAATAGGTTTTTAACGTAAATTTTTATTTTGATGAATATCGAAATATTGTAAAAAGTAAAAGAAAAAGCGGGGAAACCCGCCTTTTTTCATGAAAATCTCATTCGGTTATCGGAAACGGGAAGAACTTCTCCTCCCCTTCGGAAAGGCTGATCTTCCCGTTCAAAGCGTCGATGAGCGATGCGCGGAATTTCTCCTTTTCCGAACTCTTGACGACGAAAGCGATCTCCGCCCTCTCGCCATATACAGAGGAGATGGGCGGCGTGGAATGAGCCTCCAGAAACTTCAATAGCGCGCCCACTTCGGGATAGTTTGCGGTCGCGATCATCTCCCGGCAGGGGGAGAAGCATCTCAATTCCGACCGGCGCACCGCCTCGGATGCGGCCGCGGTGTACGCCCGCACAAGTCCGCCCGCGCCGAGCTTGATCCCGCCGAAATAGCGGACGACTGTAAGCAGCGTCTCACAGAGCTTTTCCGCCTTGAGGACATTGAGAATGGGGATGCCCGCCGTCCCCTGCGGTTCGCCGTCGTCCGAGAAGCGTTGCACATTCCCCTCCCTGTCGGCGACAAAGCCGTAGCAGACGTGCGTCGCAAAGGGGTGTGCATCCCGGATGCGGGAAATTTCCGCCCGCGCTTCCTCCTCGCCCACGGCTCTTAGCGCGTAGGCGATGAAGCGGGAACGCTCCACCGTATATTCGTACTCCGTCCTCCCAAGGACGCCGCGGTACTCTCTCACACCCTCACGACCTTGATGCGCACCTTCTTCCCCTTGAAGAGGGTGAAGTTCCCTTCGGGAAGGGGCGCATTGAAATCTGTGACCTTTTCGCCGTCAACGGCAACGCCGCCCTGTTCGACGAGCCTTCTCGCCTCGCCGTTTGACTTGCAAAGCCCCGTCTCCACGAGGGCCTCGAGGACGGTCTTTGCGGAGGAGATGGCCTTTTCGGGCATCTCGCCCTCGCCTGCAAACGCCCCCCTTGCCTCCGACCGCGCTCTTTCCGCCTTCTCTTCGCCGTGGACCATCTTGGTGAGTTCGAAAGCAAGCCTCTCCTTGGCGAGATTGATGCGCTCGTCCTTAAAGCGGCAAAGCTCTTCAATCTCTCCGAGGGGCAGGAAGGTTAAAAGTTTGAGGCAGGTCTCCACATCCGCATCGTTCGTGTTGCGCCAATATTGATAGAACTCGTAGGGCGAAGTCTTGTTCTCGTCCAGCCAGATAGCACCCTTTTGCGTCTTGCCCATCTTCTTGCCTTCGCTCGTCGTCAAAAGCCGGAAGGTCATCGCATAGGCGGGCCTTCTTTCCTTTCTCCTTATGAGGTCGGCACCCGCTAAGATGTTGCTCCACTGGTCGTCGCCGCCCAGCTCCAACGAGCAGCCGTACTTTTGGTTGAGGACGAGGAAGTCATACGCCTGCATGAGCATGTAGTTGAATTCGAGGAAGGAGAGGCCCCGCTCCATGCGCGCCTTGAAGCACTCCGCCGTGAGCATCTTGTTGACGGAAAAATTCGCCCCGATGTCGCGCAGAAAGTCGATGTAATTCAAATTCAAAAGCCAATCGGCATTGTTGACGATGATGGCGGCATTCTCTCCCTCGAAGCGAAGGAATTTGCTCATCTGCTTTTTGAAGCACTCCACATGGTAGGCAATGGTCTCCTTCGTCATCATGGAGCGCATGTCCGTCCTGCCCGTGGGGTCTCCCACCATCGCGGTCCCCCCGCCGATGAGGATGATGGGCGTGTGCCCCGCATCCTGCATGTGCTTCATGGCGACGAGCTGCATAAAGTGCCCCACATGCAGGCTGTCCGCCGTCGGGTCGAAGCCCGTGTAGAAGCGCGTGCTCTCCCGTCCCAAAAGTTCGTAGAGTTCCTCTTCGTAGACGGTCTGTTTGATAAATCCCCGCGCGCGCAGGGTGTCCATTACGTTTGCCATCCTATGCTCCTTCCATGATAAAAAATCGGCTCACGCAGCGTCCGCGTAAACCGTTTCCTCCCCGACCTTTACGCGAAAAGATCCCTTCAGAGAGGGCGATACGAAAAGTAGGTCTTGGGGAATTGCTTTTTCATGTGTCCCATTATAGCGTAAGCGGAAAAATTTGTCAAATAAAATAGATAACTTGCAAAAAATTATGCGGGAAGGGGGCTTTGCGCCCTCTTGATCGCCTCCGATCTCTCCTTCTCCCGCTCCACCGCGTTCAATCCGCGGAGGGAGGCAAGGCCTTCGAGCATGTCCTCAAAACTTCTGTGCAGCATCAGGCGGGCACGCAGCCGGCCGTTGCGGAGCGTCCTCTTTTCTTCTTCGAACTCTGCGATCGTCTTTTCGGGACAAACATCTTTCATGCCCTTATTATATGGCAGAATAGTTGACATATGCCTGTCAGGTATGATAAAATTTTTTTAAGATCGCAAAAAAATGTTTGCATGCCTTCCCCTCTTTTGGGGAGGCGGAAAGCGAAAGAGGACAAGATGAAATACCAGATCATGATCGGGATCCTTTTCACCCTCCTTGCAAAGCGCAAGGTGTCGGCGGGCGAGCTTGCCAAAAAGTACGAATGCTCGACGCGTTCCATCTACCGCTATGTGGAGGAGCTCATCGTGGCAGGCATCCCCGTGGACATCGCCCGCGGCGCGAACGGCGGCATCTACATCTCGGACGCCTATAAACTTCCCAAGGGGTTCATGACGAAGGAGGAATACGGCCGCACGGTGGACGCCCTGCAGGCCATGCTCTCCGAGTCGAACGATCCCGCCTTAAAGAGTGCCCTCGAGAAGGTCACCGCCCAGCTCAAGTCCGAGAGGATCGAGGGGGGCGTTTCGGGCAATATCCTCGTGGACAGCGGCACTTGGGGGGATGAGCGGAAGTTCTCCGAGAAGCTCTCCCTCGTGGAGCAGGCGACGGCAGAGTGCGAGGCCATCGAGATCGACTACACCGCACGGACGGGGGAGCGGACGCGGCGGGTGGTCCTTCCCCACCTTCTCATCTATAAACAGCGCATCTGGTATCTGTATGCCTACTGCAGGCTGAGGAAGGATTTCCGCACCTTCAAGGTCGGGCGGATGCGCTCGATCGTGAGGACGGGAGAAAGGTTTGAAAAGCTCCCCTTCGAGAAGGAGAGCATTCCCCTCTCCTTCTGGCGGGACGGTGAAAACGATGTGGAGGCGCGCTTTGAGATCGCCCCCGAGACCCTCCCCTTCGCCGAGGAATGGCTGGGCATCGAGAACGTGCGCGAGGAGGGCGGAAAGTTCTATGCCGACGTGACCCTTCCCGACGACGAATCGCTCATCGGCACCATCCTCTCCGTGGGCGCGGGGCTTACCGTCCTTGCCCCCAAGGAGCTTCGCGAAAGGGTGAAGCGCGAGGCGGAAAAGCTGCTGGCGGGATATAAGGACGAAACTTTTTGACAGCAAACGGGCATACCATGTCTGCAGATGACATACATGTCGGCGTTGAAATAGACACATGAGGCTTGGTCGCTTACGTAGGGATCCGCTCGCCTTCGGCTCGGGATGAGGAACGCGTCATCCTGAGGGAGCGGGCGACCGAAGGATCCCGAGAATGAAAGTACGGACTTTGTATGAGGGGATTCTTCGGCTTTGCCTCAGAATGACGCGGTTGGCAAATGCGGACTTCGTATCAGGGGATTCTTCGGCTTTGCCTCAGAATGACGCGGTTGGTCCGCGCGGACGCCCCACCCCCTTTGATTCCCCCTCCCACGGAGGGGGTGACGGACTTCGT
>CANREM010000012.1 GCA_947629675.1 uncultured Clostridia bacterium | reverse complement strand
GTGGTGGCTTGGGGTGGAATCGAACCGCCGACATAAGGATTTTCAGTCCTCCGCTCTACCAACTGAGCTACCAAGCCGTGTGCCTTTCAAGGCAGGAGCCTCATTCCTCGGAATGAGGCTCCATTCTTTTGGCGACCCAAAACGGGCTCGAACCGTCGACCTCCAACGTGACAGGCTGGCGCTCTAACCAACTGAGCTATTGGGCCGTATGTTGCGATGCGATATCTTTGGCGAGGGCGGGACGGGCCGCCCTGCGCCGCTTGGTGGGCCTTCACGGATTCGAACCGCGGACCGATCGGTTATGAGCCGACTGCTCTGACCACTGCGCTAAAGGCCCGCATTTTGTGAGGCTCAACCGCAACGCTTGTTTATCATATTATAATCGGCGGAAAAAGTCAAGTATTTTTTCGTCTCTTTTTGAGAAATTTTTTTCGCGCCTTTCTCCTCTTTTTCTACACAGTCCGCGAAAACATGCTTTTTCGCTTATGTTACAATCTGAAAAGAGCAAAATTCCAAGGAGGAACAGGATGAAACTGCAGTCAAGCCGCAGGGGCGACAACCTCTACATCTATCTCTCGGGCGAACTCGACGAACACTCCGTGGCCGCCCTCCGGGAGACGGCGGACCGTCTCATCGACGAGAATGCGGGGCTTTCGCGCGCGGTCTTTAATTTAGCGGGTCTGCGCTTCATGGACTCGACGGGGATCGGCTTTCTCATCGGCAGGTACAAGCGGCTCAAAAAATACAACATGGGCATGTTTGTCGAAAGCCCCGAGGCGGGCACGGACAAAATTCTCACGCTCAGCGGCCTCTATTCGCTGATGCCAAAAATTTAGGAGGACGTTATGAACGAGATGATCTTGAAGTTCCCCGCGAAATCGGAGAATGAAATTTTTGCGCGCAACGCGGTGGCGGCGTTCGCCCTTCCCCTCAACCCCTCCCTTTCGGAGCTTTCCGACGTAAAGACCGCCGTCTCGGAGGCGGTGACCAACTGCATCGTCCACGGCTACCGCGGGCGGGAAGGCTGGATCACGGTGCATTGCCGTTCGGAGGGCGGGAGGCTGGACGTGGAGATCGTAGACGAAGGACGGGGCATCCATGACATAGAGCGTGCCCTCCAGCCCTTCTTCACGACCCTCCCCGGGGAGGAGCGTTCGGGCATGGGGTTTACAATCATGCAGACCTTCATGACCGACTTTTCGGTGGAGTCCGAGGAGGGATCAGGCACTAAAGTTCGCATGAGCAAGGACTTCGGACAGAAGGCGGAACGGAATGCTGGATGAAGAGGAGACGCATGCCCTTTTAAGGCGTGCCAAAGCGGGTGACGGCGAGGCGAAGGAGCTTCTTCTCACCCACAATACCTCCCTTCTCAAAAGTATTTTAAGGCGGTATTTGGGCAAGGGCGTGGAGTATGACGACCTCTTCCAGCTCGCTTCCCTCGGCTTTCTGAAGGCCATTGCGGGATTCGATGAGAGCTTCGGAGTGCGTTTTTCCACCTATGCCGTGCCCATGATCGCGGGGGAGATCAAGCGGTTTTTGCGCGACGACGGGAGCGTAAAGGTCTCGCGCGCCATGAAAAAGACGGCAAGGGATCTCAACCGTTATATCGAAAACTACTCCCTTGCCCACGGGGAGCAGCCGACGGTCAAGGAGCTTGCCGAGGCCTTCTCCATGGAGGAGGGCGACGTCGTCCTCGCACTCGGTTCTTCGCGCATGCCCGTTTCCATCTATGAACAGACGGACTATAAGGATGACAAGACCGCCACGCTTGCGGAGCGGCTTCCCGCAAAGGACGGACAGGAGGAGATGATCGACAGGATGGTCCTGAAAGAGGCGATAGAAAAGCTCCCCGACCGGGAGAAAAAGATCGTCTTTTTGCGCTATTTCCGCGATATGACGCAGAGCGAGGTCGCGAAGGCGATCGGCGTTTCGCAGGTGCAGATCTCACGCATCGAGAGCAGGATCATGGAGCAGTTCCGCAAAGATCTGAGCGGCTGACCTCGGACATGGGTGCCTCGGATTTGTTGCTTGCTACCCGTGAACGGGTTTTTGTAGGGGTCTCCTCCGCCGCGCCGCCCGAGGGCGGCGCACACAAGTACCTTCTCCGAAGAATCCCGAATTACGAAGTCCGAGGCTTCTGAATCGTCATGCTGAGCCGCGCGGTACGCGCGTGTCGAAACACCGCCGCATAATAAAAATAAGGTGATTCCTCGACTACGCTCGGAATGACGTAATTTGGAATGGGTCGTCGTTTATCATTGTCCGTGTTTTCATTAAGGGGATCCTCTCGGCTCTTTGAGCCTCGGGATGACATCGTAAGACAGCTCAGGATGACGCGGCCCCCCCCCCACCTGTCGCTAAAGCGACACCCTCCCCCTTGAAAAAGGGGGAGGGCTTATAATAAGGTGATGCTTCGACAGGCTCAGCATGACGAATTAAGAAGCGACACCCCTTCCGTCACGCCCGTGGCGTGACACCCACCCCTCAAGGGGCGGGCAAGCCCCCTTTTTTGTTCATGCGCCCTGCCGTGTGTCGGCGATCGATAATCCTTGGGTTTTTTCTCTTGCTTTTATTGACTTTATTTGATTTTTGTGCTATATTGATGTTGCGACACATCTTAATAGCCTATTTTAGGGGAATACTCTTGGTAAAAGTGTATTCTCTCGCCCTGAAATAGGTAAATGTGTCGCAACATCGAGAGGAGCATTTTTCGTGCGCCTCCCCGTGAGGCGCATCTTTTTATCGGAGGATATATAAAGGTTTGTGTAACTTTAATCCGTCAGTCCGAGGAGATAATCCACCGATTCGTCGAAGAACTTTGCCATGTCGGCGAGAAGCGAGAGGGGCGGTTCACGGTGCCCTTTTTCATAGTGAAGATAGGTCACGCTGTGGATCCCCAGTGCGTCTGCGACCTCCTTTTGCGTGAGATGACGCTGTTCGCGAAGTTCTTTTAACCGTTCTCCCAAGATGGTTTTCATAGTACTTGACATATTACCATTTTGGTAGTAAAATGAAATAAAACTACCAAATCGGTAGTTTGAAAATTCTTAAAATCTTGGAGCAAAATGAAAGTGATGAACGCCGTAAAAGCGGCGGGCGCATTTTACACTTACGAATTATTGGAAAGGGATAAAATATGAAAGAGAAACATGATTTATCGAATGCGGAGCGGGCTACGCGTACTCGGAGCGTGAAGAGACAGATCACCATCAACATCGACGTGGACACCGTGGACTATTTCAAACGTCTTGCGAAAAAGACGGGCGTCCCCTACCAGAGGCTCATCAATCTCTATCTGACCGATTGCGCTAAGTGCGGCAAAGAGCTGAAGATGATTTGGGATAAAGGCTCAGAATGACACCTCCACCTGTCGCTAAAGCGACACCCTCCCCCTTGAAAAAGGGGGAGGGCTTATAATAAGGTGAGGCTTCGACAGGCTCAGCATGACGAATTAAGAAGCACCGCCCCACTCCCTTTGGTTCCCCCTCCCACGGAGGGGGTAACAGACTTCGTATTGGGGGATCCTTCGGTCGCTACGCTCCCTCAGGATGACGCGGTCCCCCCCCACCTGTCGCTAAAGCGACACCCTCCCCCTTGAAAAAGGGGGAGGGCTTATAATAAGGTGATGTTTCGACAAGCTCAACATGACGTAATTTGGAAGCACCGTACCGTTTATCATAGTCCGTGTTTTCATTAAGGGGATCCTTCGGTCGCTACGCTCCCTTAGGATGACAAATTAAGAAGCGAACACGCATTCCGTCGCTAACCCTTTCCCCCGCTTCGCGGGTACTTTCCCTTTCAGGGACAGCAAGAAGCCAGCCCCCACCTGTCGCTAAAGCGACACCCTCCCCCTTGAAAAAGGGGGAGGGCTTATAATAAGAGGATTTGTAGGGGTCTCCTCCGCCGCGCCGCCCAAAAGGCGGCGCGGCGTCGAGATGAGGAGCAAGAAATATGCGGCTTCGAGATGAGGGGAAAGGAATATGCGGCCGTGATGAGGAGAGATTTTTATTGTAAAATTTCGATCGTGAGGATGTCGGAAAAAGGGATCTCGGCGGAGGAGAGGTGGAGTTTCATGAGCCGGGGATCGATGTGGCGAAGGGTATCCTCTACCGTCACATACTCGCCGCCCGCCTTCTTTTCATCGGGCACAAAGTAGGTCACGCGGATGAGAGGGCGTTCACGCTCCCGCGCCTTTAGGATGTGCATCTTCTCGTCGAGAGCGGCCGCGCTCTCCTCGTCCAAGGTGACGCGCTCCTGCGTGAGGCGGGCAGTTTCGGCAAGCCCTTCGTCATACCCCTTGAGGGCGGCGAAGGGGGAAAACTGTGCCGCGCGGTCCTCCCTTGCCATGGGCGGGTGCTTTTTCGATACATGGTGCGGCATTGAGATGATGTCGCTGTAGTCGTCCGATGCCTTCATCTTTTCCCTCACTTTTTGTGGCCGCCGATCTGGCCGTTGCGCTCGATCGTCGTTGCCCCCTCTTCTAAATTCATCCCCTTCAGAAGGGCATTTTTGCCGAATTTTTTATGGATGGAGATGACCGCCTCCTGCACGCTGTGTTCCCGGCTCTCCGCCTCTTTTCTTGCGGTCTTCTCCCGCTCGATCTTCTCGTAATCGGTGAAGAGGTCGAGCTGTTTTGGAGCCTCGGTCTCGGACATGGTACCCTCGTCTTTGATGTGATTGGCGACGACATACATTCTGCGCACAAGGAGATCCTTGTCCACGATGCGGTCGTAGAGCTGCATGACGGCCTCGGTTATCCGCCTTGTCGAGGAGGTGTAGCCGCCGAGATTTTGCGAGCCGTGGGCGGGCTTGGGGACGGCGCGGCCGTAGTGGTCCTTGACGATCTCGCCGCGGTAGCTGTTTGCGATGGAGGGAATTTTGATATTGTCGATGTCGTAGCCGACGGTGAGTACCATCTGGTCCGTCTTTAGCCCCTTTTCCACAAGGTCCAAGACGAGCAGGTCGGTCATCTCCCGCACGACGAGTTTGCCCATTTCAAAGGTGTAAGGGGCCTTGAGGACCTGCCCCGAACTCAAGCTGTTTTCCTGCGGACGGTACGCCTTGATCTCGGCGACCGTGCAGGGTTCCCACCCCCACGCATGGTCGATGAGAAGCTCTGCATTCACCCCGAAGAGGCGATAGAGGAGGTCCTCGTTATACGTTGAGCAGCGGGCGACGTCCCCCATCGTTTTAAGGCCCTGGGCCTCGAGCTTTTCCGCATATCCCCTTCCCACCCGCCAGAAGTCGGTGAGCGGACGGTGCGCCCAAAGTTTCTCGCGATAGCTCCTCTCGTCAAGCTCTGCAATGCGCACCCCGTCCTTGTCTGCGGGGATGTGCTTTGCCACGATATCCATGGCCACTTTGGCGAGGTAGAGGTTGGTCCCGATGCCCGCCGTCGCAGTGATGCCCGTCTCGGAGAGAACTTCCCGGATCATCTTCATCGCAAATTCATGCGCGGAAAGCCCGCAACTTTGGAGATAGTCAGTGGCGTCGATGAACACTTCGTCGATGGAATAGGCGTGGATGTCCTCGGGGGCGACGTACTTGAGATAGATGGAGTAGATCTTCCTGCTGTAAGCCATGTAGAGGCCCATGCGGGGCGGGGCGATCACGAAGTCAAGGGCGAGGGAGGGGTCGGCCTCAAGCTCCTCTTCGTCGTGCGACTTGCCCGTAAATTTGTGCGAGGGAACGTGTTTGAGGCGGGCCTTGTTGACCTCTTTTGTGATCTCGACGGCCTCGAAGAGGCGCGCTCTGCCGGGGACGCCATAGCTCTTGAGGGCAGGCGAGACGGCGAGACAGATCGTCTTTTCCGTGCGGGAAGAGTCCGCCACAACGAGGTGGGTCGTCATGGGGTCAAGTCCCCGCTCGGCACATTCGACCGAGGCATAGAAGGATTTGAGATCGATCGCAAGATAGCTTTTTTCCATCCTCGGCCTCCTTTCTTTCTTGATTTTATTATACCCCTTTTTGCCGCAAAGTCAAAGGGTTTTGTGCAAAAGATTCGACCGCTTTTTTATTTCGATATTTTTCGAAATAATTGATTTTCTTCGTTTTTTGATGATTTATCTTGAAAAAATGACCGATTATCAAAGAGATGAGGTTCTTTGGCGCAATTGCCTCCTACCCTCAAATCCCCGTCTGTATCCGCTTTCCATACAAAAATGAGACGGACAAAAGTCCGTCTCATTTTTATGGCGCAGAGACGGGGATTTGCGCCTTTAGCGGCGCGCCCCGGTGAACAGCACACTGTGCTGTTCAGTTTGCGGCAAACGTCTTCTGCATTCCAACTATTCGCCCGCAAACCGATTGCTCCCGCAATCGCCTCCCACCTTCAAATCCCCGTCTGTATCCGTTTCCCATATAAAAATGAGACGGACAAAAGTCCGTCTCATTTTTATGGCGCAGAGACGGGGATTTGAACCCCGGGACGATTCACCACCGTCACACGATTTCCAATCGTGCTCCTTAAGCCGCTCAGACATCTCTGCAACACAGCATTTTTATTCTACATGAAAATGCTCAAAATTGCAACCGTTTTCGAGTGATTTACCAATTTTAGTTGAAAATTTTTTGACAGAGAGGGTGAACCCTCATCAGTCACGCGAAGTCGTATACTGAGCCGCGATAGTTTGTAGGGGTCTCCTCCGCCGCGATAGAGTCGTACTTCGCCTTCGGCTCGTGCGCCACTATCGTGTCGTCGAGATGAGGTACGGGAAGGATGACGCGGGTCATCCATCGGACTTCGTATAAGGGGATGCTTCGGGGATTAGCTCGACGTTTTCATTTTACCCCATCGGCTCAGCATGACGCGGGCGGACATTGGAAGCTCAACCCTCATCAGTCACGCGGGGAGTGACAGCTTCCCCCTTCAAAAGGGGGAAGCCTTATGGACTTCGTTTATGGGGATTCTCTCGACCCCTGCGGGGTTTCGGAATGACATGGAAACCGGCGGATGCGATGACGCCCCACCCCCCTACCCCCCTCCCACGGAGGGGGCAAGAGGACTTCGTATGCGGCAGGATGACGCGGTTGCCCCCACCTGTCGCTAAAGCGACACCCTCCCCCTCAGTGAGGGGGAGGGCTTCCCTCATCAGTCACGCGGGGAGGTGACAGCTTCCCCCGCATACGGGGGAAGCCTTATAATAAGGTGATGCTTCGACTACGCTCAGCATGACGTGATCAGAATGGCCCCCGCCTTACACCATGCTTTCGAGGATGAGTTTGTCGGCGACGAGGGCGATGAACTCGCTGTTCGTCGGTTTCTCCGTGCCGATGTAGACGCGGGCACCGAAGATGGCGTTCACGGCGTCCACCCGCCCTCTGTTCCAAGCGACCTCGATGGCATGGCGGATGGCGCGCTCCACCTTGCTCGCAGTTGTGCCGAACTTCTCTCCGATGATGGGATACAACCCCTTCGTCACATTGTTGATGATGTGCGGATCGTTGACGGCGAGTTTGATCCCCTCGCGCAGATAGTTATACCCCTTGATGTGCGGCGGGATGCCGATGGAGATAAAGATGTTGGAGATGCGCTCATCCAGAGAACCCGCCCTTCTCCTCTCATATTTCTCCGCCTTGGGGACGCCCTCCTCGAGTACTTCCGCCGCCCGCTCTTCGACAAGCTCCGCCGAGACGGGCTTCATGAGATAGTACCTCGCACCGAGCGCGATCGCGCGGCCGATGATCTTATCGTCCGAGAAGTTCCCCAGCACGATGAAGTCGGTTTTCTTCCCGCTGCTCTTCGCCGCCTCCATCACGGTGAAGCCGTCGCAATTCTTCAAAAGCAGGCTCAAAACGACGACTGACGGCGCGCTGCTCTCCAAGAGTTTCATCCCCTCCGCGCCGTCGCCCGTGACGCCGCAGACCTCATAGCCCTTCTCGCGGAAATGAGCCGCAAGCTCCGAGGCAAATCCTTCGTTACTTTCCAAAATCAAGACCTTTTTCATAGTGATTTCCCCCTCGATTTTTGTCAGGAATCACATTATAAAACACATAATAATTTTTGTAAAGTCATTTTTGAACATAAATCAATGTTTTCCGTTAAAAATTTTTTGTTTTTTGTTCGAAATTTGTCGAATACGAAAAAATGACAAAAATTCCTCTCCTTTTTCGGCATAAAAAATCCCGTCTGCGCCGCGGGGCGGAGGCGGGATCGGAAGTTTTTTTTCAGCCGACGAGATCGACATATTCGTCGAAGGTGACGTTCTTATCGAAGGTCTTTTTGCCGTCGAGGACGATGATGCGGTTGCATGCCGTGTTCATGAGCTCTTGGTCGTGCGAGGTGAGGAGCATACAGCCCTTGAATGCCACGAGGCCGTTGTTGAGGGAGGTGATGCTCTCGAGGTCGAGGTGGTTGGTCGGCTCGTCGAGGATGAGGAAGTTCCCGCCCTCGAGCATCATCTTTGCGAGCATGCAGCGGACCTTCTCCCCGCCCGAGAGGACCTTTGCCTCCTTCAGGGCCTCCTCGCCCGAGAAGAGCATGCGGCCGAGCCAGCCGCGGAGGTATTCCTCGTAGTGGTCCTTGGAAAACTGCGAGAGCCATTGGACGAGGGTGAGATCGCACCCCTCGAAATATTCGTTGTTGTTCTGGGGGAAGTAGGACATCTTGATGGTCTTTCCCCACTTGACGGTGCCCGCATCCGGCTGCACCCTTCCCGTCAAAATTTCGTAGAGCATGGTGACGGCGGTGGACTTATCCGAGATCAGCCCGATCTTGTCCCCCTTCTGCACGGTGAAAGTGATGTCCTCGAAGTAGCCCTTCTTCGTCAGCCCTTCGACGGCAAGGATGTCGTTGCCGATCTCCCGCTCCGCCTTGAAGTCGATGAAGGGGTACTTGCGAAGGGAGGGTTTGAAATCGGAGATCGTGAGCTTTTCGAGTTCCTTCTTTCTCGCCGTCGCCTGGCGGGACTTAGAGGCGTTCGCGGCGAAGCGGGCGATGAACTCCTTCAGCTCCGCGGCGCGCTGTTCTGCCTTCTTGTCCGCGTCCCGCTGTTGGCGGGCCATGAGCTGGGAGGTCTGATACCAGAAGTCGTAGTTGCCGAGGAAGAGGTTGATCTTGCCGAAGTCAACGTCGCAGATGTGCGTGCATACCTTATTTAAGAAGTGGCGGTTGTGCGAGACGATGATGATCGTATTCTCGAAATCGAGAAGGTAGTTCTCCAGCCAGCGGGTGGTCTTGAGGTCTAAATTGTTGGTCGGCTCGTCGAGAAGCAGGACGTCGGGGTCGCCGAAGAGGGCCTGCGCCAAAAGCACCTTGACCTTCTGCTTTGCGTCCAGCTCCCCCATCAGCATGTAGTGGTATTCGCTCGGGATGTCGAGGGCGTTCAAGAGGGTCTGGGCCTCGCTCTCCGCCTCCCATCCGCCGAGCTCGGCGAATTCGCTCTCGAGTTCGGAGGCGCGCACGCCGTCCTCCTCCGTAAAATCCGCATGGGCGTAGAGAGCGTCCTTCTCGTCCATGATCTCCACGAGGCGTCTGTGCCCGAGCATGACGGTCCTAAGGACGGTCTCGGAGTCGTACTTGTTCTGGTTCTGGGCGAGAACGGACATGCGCTCGTTCTTGTCCAGAGTGACGTCCCCCTTGTTTGGCTCGATCTCTCCCGAGAGGACCTTCAGAAAGGTGGACTTCCCCGCGCCGTTCGCGCCGATGATGCCGTAGCAGTTCCCCTTGGTGAATTTTAAGTTGACGTCCTCGAAGAGCTTCTTGCTCCCGTATTGCAGACTTACGCCGTTGACCTGTAACATATCGTCCTCGCTTTGCTGATTTGAAGAAATTATACCATATTCTTCCGCATTCGGGCAAGCAAAACAGACGGCCGAAAAAATTTCTTTTAAATGTTCACAAAATGAAACATTTTAGTTGACAGCGCGGCCGTTTGCCGTTATAATAAAAAGGAATTTGACCGAGAGGTGTGACCATGAAACCATCTAAAGACAAGCTGTTTTCCATGAACGTGTTTTCGCGGCTCTATTGCCGCGTATTCCAGGGGATCTTCCGCCTTGCCATCCCCTTTATGCCATACAGAAAGCCAAAACTGCTCGAAAATTGCGGGGATGCCGCCGCGCTCATATTAAAGAAAGGCAAGCGTCGTCCGCTCATCGTGACGGACGCGGGCGTGGTGGCGCACGGCGTACTCGCGCCCGTGACGGAGGCACTCGATGGGGCGGGCATCGGATATGAGATCTTCGACAAGACGCCCGCCAACCCCACCGTCTCCGCGATCGAGGAGGCCTTCGCTCTCTACCGTGAAAGGGGCTGCGACTGCCTCATGGCGGTGGGCGGTGGCTCACCGATGGACTGCGCAAAGGGCGTCTGTGCGCGCATCATAAAGCCTAAAAAACCGCTCGTACGTATGCGGGGCATTCTCAAAGTCATCGGCTCCCAACCCCTCTTTATCGCCGTACCCACCACGGCGGGGACGGGGAGCGAGGCGACGATCGCCGCCGTTGTCACCGACGAAAAGACGCATCATAAATTCACCATCCTCTCCTTTTGCCTCGCGCCGAAATACGCCCTGTTGGATCCCGTTATGACAAGGACGCTCCCGCCCGCTCCCACCGCGGAAACGGGGCTGGACGCGCTTACCCATGCCGTGGAAGCATACATCGGGCATTCGACGACCCGCATGACCCGCCGCCTTGCCGTGAGTGCCGTGAAGCGCATCGACAAAAATCTGCTCGCCGCATACCGAGACGGCGGAGACCTCTCCGCACGAAAAGAGATGCAACTCGCCGCCTATGAAGCGGGACTTGCGTTCACCATTTCCTATGTCGGCTATGTGCATGCCGTGGCGCATTCCCTGGGCGGTGCGTATAACTATCCGCACGGCAGGACGAATGCGACGCTCCTGCCGATCGTACTGCGCATGTACGGAAGATCGGCGGAAAAGCGGCTCGCAAAACTTGCCAAAGCGAGCAATATTTGCGAGAGTTCCCTCTCCCGCCATGACGCGGCCGAGGCATTTATCTCATGGATCGAGGAGCTGAATGCACGGACCGGCATTCCCAAATCGCTCGAGATCGCGGAGGAGGACATCCCCGCACTCGCGGAAAATGCTGCCGCGGAGGCAAATCCGCTCTATCCCGTCCCCCGCCTCTTGAACAGCATCGCACTCCAAGACATCTACCGCGCGGCACGCACGCGGCATGCCCTCTCCTCGGAGGACGCGCTTGCGGCGCAGAAGAAATATTTTGCGACGGGAGCGACGTTGGGTCTCAAGGTGCGCAGACGCTATCTGAAAAAACTATATGCGGCTCTTGTAGCGCACGAGACCGAGCTGTGCGACGCGCTCAAAGCCGATCTCGGCAAGAGCAGTTATGAAAGTTATATGTGCGAGGTGGGCATGGTGCGCGCGGAGATCTCGCATCTTCTCAAACATCTTCGCGGTTACGCCAAAGAAAAGCGGGTGAAAACGCCGCTCGCGCAGTTCGCTTCCCGCAGTTTCAAAAAGCCTTCGCCCTACGGGTGCGTGCTCGTGATGAGTCCGTGGAACTACCCCGTTCTGCTCACTTTGGAGCCTCTTGCCGACGCCATTGCCGCGGGAAACTGTGTCATCGTCAAGCCGTCCGCATACTCCCCCGCAACGAGCGACGTCCTGAAAACCATCCTTTGCGAAGTGTTTCCGCCCGAACTCGTCTACCCCGTCCTCGGCGGCAGAGCGGAGAATGCGGCACTCCTCGATCTGCCCTTCGACAAGATCTTCTTCACAGGCAGCGTCGCCGTCGGGAAAGAAGTGATGCGGCATGCCGCGGAAAAGCTCATCCCCGTCACCCTCGAACTCGGCGGAAAAAGCCCCTGCATCGTAGACGAGACGGCAAATATCCCTCTCGCCGCAAAACGCATCGTATTCGGGAAATTTTTGAATTGCGGGCAGACCTGCGTCGCACCCGACTACATCCTCGTGCACCGCGCCGTCGAACAGAGACTGCTTGCCGAACTCAAACGGCAGATCGAATTGCAGTACGGGAAACGCCCGCTGGAGAATGCGGACTATGGGAAGATCATCAGCGAAAAACATTTTTGCCGCATTTCTTCGCTCATCGATCCCGCCAAGGTGTATTGCGGCGGCAATGCGGAGAAAGAAACGCTCCGCATCGAGCCGACCGTTCTCAGTGGCGTGACGCGGGAGGACAGCGTGATGCAGGAGGAGATCTTCGGCCCCGTTCTGCCCGTTCTGTCCTATGAAAACGAGGAGGAGATCATCGCGGACATCAATGCGGGCAACTCCCCGCTCGCCCTCTACCTCTTCACCTCGAAGAAGGAAACAAAGCGTAAATTTTTGTCCCGCGTTGCCTTCGGCGGCGGATGCGTGAACGACGTCGTCATCCACCTCGCCTCCTCGAAGCTGCCCTTCGGCGGCGTGGGAGAAAGCGGAATGGGTACCTATCACGGAAAGGCGGGCTTCGACTGCTTCTCGCACACGAAGGGCATCGTGGATAAGAAAACGTGGATCGACTTGCCCATGCGCTATCAGCCGTACAGGAGCTTCTTCGAAAAGCTCGTGCGCTTCTTCATGAAGTAAAAGGCGCGCGTCCTGCAGGGAACGACGGCGTTTCACACCCCTCTCTCTCGGACATGGGTGCCACGTATGCGTTCGTCGCGTGGGCGGAGACGTTCTCCGGAGGTTTCCGAAAACAAGATCGTTTGCCGTCTGCTCTCTGGGCAGACGGCATTTTCATGAGATCTTGACGCGCACTTCAAAGAAAATACACGCGCGCAGGCGTAAAATAATTGACATTTTCCTTATTTATATGGTATACTGAAAAAACAAACTTGATGAAGAGGAGATTTCTCATGCACAAGTGTAAAAATTGCGATAAAGATCCGGAGGGAGCCGTAGTCCCTGCAGAGGGCAAGAAGCGGAACAGCTTTCTCGCTTTTTTCTCCTTTCTGTTCTTTCTGCCTCACCTGACGCCCGAAAATGAGAGGAGCAGGAAGCGGGAGATCTTGGACGTCGTTGCGGCCGCGGTCCTCGCACTTCTTTCGGTGGTATTTTTTATCGGGCTTGTCGTGCCCGTGGCACAGCAAGCGATCGGCACCGACCCCACGCGTCTGAAAACTTCGACCTACAGCGCGCTCTCCCTTCTCCCGGTGGCGTCCGCCCTCTCGAAAGGCGGCGCGACGGCCGGGATAAGAAATGCCGCAAAGGCCGCGTACGGCCTCACGGTCACGACGCTCGTATTTATGCTCGTCGGGCTTATCTTTGCGATCTTCTGTCTCGTCTGCAAGCGGAAGGGATATTTCAGCGGGAAGAACATCCTCTTCACTGCCATTCGCGATGCCGTCTATCTCGTCTTTCTCGTCCTCGCGATCGTCCTCTTTGCAAGCACAAAGCTCTCCTTCCTCGAAGTCGTGGCCGCCAACAGTGCTCAAAAGGGCGAGACCGTCCAATCTGCAAGCTTTGGGGTCGCCCCCGCCCTCCTTCTCGGCATGGCGGCCGCATCCGCAACCGTTGCCTTCGGAGCGGACCTCATCCGTGTGTGGCTCCTCAAATCGGAGAGCTATAAGACGGGGGAGACGCAGGGCAAGCTCTTAAAGCGTGCTTCGGACGTCAATTCCATCTCCTCCCGCGCGCTCGAGAATGTTCACAGCGTACTCGAAGTGCTTCCCTACATCCTCGTGGTGGCGTTCTGCGTTGTGGCGGTCATCCTCTGCTTCGCACCCCAAAACAGCTTCCTTTCCGCCTATTCGGGAGCATCTTCCTTCGTGAGCCGCATGAAGGGCCTCATCAAGGAATTCGGCGACGACAACACCTACTCGCGCTACAACGCCCTCGTGGGACAGATGTCGAAAGTGCGCGATACCGCGATGGCGAACATCGTCCTTTCCTTCCTCTTCCTCGGGGCGGCCGTCTACGGCCTCGTGATAAAGCTGATGAGACGGGAAAATGTGCGCCGCTATATCCGCGCTCTGCCCTATCTCATCTATGGCTTGATGCTCTTCATCGGGCTTGTCACCATGCTGCCCATCATCGGCAACGGCACCTATCCCATCCCCGCACAATTCGACTACAGCGGAGGACTCCCCTTCGTGGTCAACGAGGCGGGCGTCATCGCGCACACGAGGCAGCTCTATCTCCTCGCGGGGCTTCTCCCCATCTGCCTCCTGATCGTACTCTCCGCAATCATCCCCTATATCAAGGATGCCCTCTTCCATACCTTCGACTACCGTCTCGGGAGCGGCGTACCGCACGCCTATGAGAAGGATGAGAAACTCTATCACTTCAACCTGATGAGGGGCGTCACCTCCGTCGGAGAGTATGCCTTCTCCTCCTGCAAACGGCTCGCATCCGTCGTCCTCACAGACGATGTGGAGAGCATCGGGATGAGTGCCTTCGAGACCTGTTCCCTTCTCGGGCGGGCGGTCCTCGGCAGCAGTCTCAAGGAGATCGGCGACTATGCCTTCCTCGACTGCGAGAACCTCTCCGAGATCTTGCTTCCCGCCTCCTGCAAGCACATCGGCATCTATGCCTTTGCAAACTGCATCCTTCTCAAGACCATCCGCTACCAGGGCACCTGCGAGGAGTGGGAGGCCGTCGAAAAGGGTGAACACTGGGACGAAGGGATCGGTACATACTGCGTCCGCTGCAGTGACGGGACACTCGTCGTCGAGGCTTAAAAAAGAACACTTTCGGCTCTCGGCGCAATGCCGGGAGCTTTTTTCTTCCAAAACGCATGCACGGGGAATGGAATTCAACTAAAAATCTAATTTTTCAACTGACTGTTGAACGGAAAGCATTTCGGCGCGGCGTCATTCATGCTATAATAGAGGTATAAAAATTAAAAGAGGCGTTGAATTTATGGAAAGAGGTCAACTCATCGCATATCACAGAAAGCGGCTGAAACTCACGCAGACAGAGCTTGGAGAAAAGGTGAATGTCACCGCGCAAGCTGTCTCCAAATGGGAGAAGGGACTGTCCGAACCGGACCTCTCCACGATCCAGAAGCTCTGCAAGATCTTCGAGATCGACGTGACGGAATTCTTCGCGGAGGAGCCTTCGGAGGGTACGGCGGAGAACAGTCCCATTGAGGCCCCTTCGGAGGAAGCCGCCCCCGCTATCGCCCCTTCGGAAAAGATAAAACCCGCTCCCTCGGAAGAGGCGACGCCTGCAGCCGCCCCCTCGGAAATAGTCGGCCCAGCCGCCGCTCCCGTAATTGCAGAGGAGGCCGCACCTGCCGTTGCCGCTGCCCCCGCAAAGAGGCCGCCCGTGCCCGTACAGCCGAAGATCATCGTCGGGTACTGCGACCGCTGCAAGCGGCCCATCGACCAGCGGGAAAAATACACGGTGGAGCATCACGGACGGGGCGCGGGCGTGCAGTATCTCTACTGCCCGCAGTGCAAGCATGAGATGGATCTCAGCAATGCAAATTACGAGTATTCCCACTGCAAGAAGATGTTCAAATGGAGCATGCTCTGGGGCGGGATCGCCGGGGGCGCGGTCGTCTTGCTCTCGGTCATCCTCGCGATCGTCTTTAAGGAATCACTTGCCCTTCTTCTTCTCGCCGTCGCGGCGATGGCCTTCGCCTTTACGGCGCAGTGCTTTTGGAACGGATTTCTCATTGAGTTCCTCCAATTCTTCCTCCACTCCTTCCGCATGCCGCTACTCATTTTCCACCTCGACCTAAACGGGATCATCTGGTTCATCACGGTGAAACTCTTCCTCATGGTCCTCTCGGGACTTCTCTCCGTTCTGCTGTTTATCCTCGGGCTCTTCCTCACCTTCCTCATCAGCATCTTCGTGTTCCCCTTCACGCTCATCGCAAAGCTGCATCAAATGAAAAAGCTCAAGGAAACTTTGGAAAGAGTCAAAGCCGAGAAAGTTTAATATCAAAATAAAGCAAGCCGCCGAAGAGGCGGCTTTTTTTATTTGCGCTTACGGAATCGCCGGTGCTTTGCGATGGAGAAGGCTCCGAGGGAGAGAGCGACGCCGAGAAACAGCATGAGGAAGGTGACGACCCAACCCCATGCCCCCATCGAGAGCGCGCTCTTTGCAAAGGGAGCGTAGACGGCGACGATGGAGCCTGTCACAAAGCCGAGAATGGCGAAGTAGGTGGAGCGGGGATACCTTCTGAGAAACAGGCGCATGAGGACGGAGAGCGCGAAAAATCCGACGAGCATTCCCGCACCCGCAACAAGCAGGATGGATATGCTTATCCAAGGCTGTATGCCACGAAGAAGATTCGTGATGACCCCGATGAGGGGTGCGTAGTAGCCGAAGATGAGCAGGAGCATCGAACCGGAGATGCCGGGAATGACGAGGGCACAGGCGGCGACGGCCCCCACGAGGAACAGGAGGAGATAGCCGCCGAAGTCGAGCGAATACAGAAATCCGTCCGCGTGGCGGGAGACGGGGAGAAAGGCAAGTGCGGCCGCGGCGAGGCAGGGAATAAGAAAGGCGGCAGCGTTGCTTTTCGAGGGCTTTCCCGGGGCTTTCCCCTTGATGGCGGGAAGTCCCCCGATGGACAGGCCGACGAAGAGGGTGACGGTGGGCAGAGGATAATTTCTCACCCCCCATTGGATGGGATAGAGGAGCGCGGCCGCACCGAGGATCATCCCGAGGCCGACGGGAAGAAGGGTGCGCATGCTGCGAAGGAAGTGTTTGAAGATGTCCGCAACGGAACCTACGAGCCTCTCGTAGATGCCGAGAATGGCCGCGACAGACCCGCCCGAAAAACCGGGCACAATGAACGCGATGCCGATCGCCGCACCGCGCATCATATCGGCAAGAAAGGAAACGGCGCGCCGCCCCGCCCCCTCTTTGACAGAATTTTTCATCACTACTATCATATAGAGAAGGGATGAAAAATAACACTTGAATTTTGGCGATATTTATTTAGATGAAAATCGAAATAATTGAAAAAGTGCTGTTTTTGAATGGAAAATTTGTGATTTTTAGGGAATGTTTCCCCACCCCCTTTTATTCCCCCTCCCAAGGGAGGGGGTTTCGTTCGGACTTTATTCCCCCTCCCAAGGGAGGGGGTAACGGACTTCGTATGGGGGATGCTTCGACAAGCTCAGCATGACGCGGGTGTACAGGCGGGGCAGGATGACGCAGTATAATACGGACTTCGTATGGGGGGATGCTTCGGGGAGTTGCTTGGTCGAACAGTCGTATTGTCTTTTTCGGCTCAGCATGACGCGGGTGTACGGGCGGGGCAGGATGACGCGTTCGGACATTGGACTTCGTATGGGGGGATGCTTCGAGGAGTTGCTTGGTCGAACAGTCGTATTGTCTTTTTCGGCTCAGCATGACGCGGTACGAAAAAACGGAGCCGAGAGGCTCCGTTTTGAAATGTCGTGTAAGGTCTTTGGGATCCGCTTTATACGAGACGGATGTCCATATCGGCCTGGATGATGGCGAGCTTGTCGATTTCGGGCAGAAGGCGGATATCCGTGCCGGGCGTCGGGATGTTGTTGTCGTCGAGCTTGACATAGACCGTCTTGTCGCCTACGGCGCACTTTGCAAAGCGTTCCGTGCCGTAGTCGAGGACTGCTTCGACCTTTGCCGCGATGCCTGTCTCTCCGATCGTGAGGTCGTAAGGGGTGCATTCATAGCGGTACTTCTTGTCGAACACGCGCTTGATCGTGAGAGCCGCGATGAGTTTCTGCGCGATCTCTTCGGGTGCGTTGAATTCCGCATCCTCGATGTCGAGCGAGAACTTGATGACCTTCTTCGGCTTCGTGACGATCGGCTCTTCTTCGACAGGTTCTGCGGGAACAGCCACTTCCGCTTCGCCCTCTTCGCTCTGCACGGGTGCGGGCGCGGGTGCGTGCTTCTTCTCCTTCTTGAGCCTCTTTGCGCGCTCTGCCTCCGTCTCGGGCACATTCTCGACGACCTTCTTCTTGACGAATCTGCCGTCGAAGCTGACCTTTTCGGGCATCGGGCTGACGACTTCCGCGCCGTCACGGAGAATGGTGATCTTCTTCATATCGAGGGAGATGTTGACCTCGGGGGTCGTGACGTCCTCTTCGACGACGGCAAAGATGCGGCGTCCGCCGAGTTCCATCGAGAGAAGCTTGCGACCCTGAATGTTCTCCACGCCGAGGACGCGCGCCGTGATGTCGCCGCCGAGCTTGATCGCATCCGTCGGGATGAGGAGTTCGCCCACGCCGCTCTCACATTCGATCGCGGGAGGAAGCTCGGCCTTGACGCCGAGGAAGGCGACGCTGCCGTTCTGCACTTCGCAGTCGAGATAGTTGAATTCGGGGATGCGGGGAAGAATGGAGACTTCGCTCTCGGCATCGAAGAGATGCACATGGTCGAGATCGAGTGCGGCCGTGACGACATCGCCTGCATTGTATTCGATCTCCGCAAGGCTCTTGATGATGATGCGGGTCGAACTTTCGGTATAGCCGTCGCCCTCCATGTTGATGTCGCCGTAGATGAGCGTCTCGTTGCCGAGTTCTTCCTTGTGCGAGATCTTGACCTTGATGGTCGCGTTGGACTTTGCCACCGTCTCGGGGTCGAGGGAGACGTTCTCCGCACGAAGACCGATGATGACGTTGGTCTCGCCGTTGAGGTAGGAGGGACGGGTCTTATAGAAGTAGGAATAGGGAACGATGACCTTTGCGTCGGTGTACTTGAATGCCACTTCGACAAAGTCCCCTACCTTCTTCAGGGTACCCTCGAAGAAGTTCATCTGAGGGGTCCCGATGAAGCCAGCGACGAACTTGTTCCCGGGATAGTTGTAGAGGTTCTTGGGGGTATCGATCTGCTGGACGAAGCCGTCCTTCATGACGACGATACGGGTACCCATGGTCATAGCCTCGATCTGGTCATGGGTGACGTAGATGAAGGTCGTGCCGAGCTTCTTGTGGAGCTTCGCGATCTCGCTGCGCATCTGCGTTCTGAGCTTTGCATCGAGGTTCGAAAGAGGCTCGTCGAGAAGCATGACCTTGGGTTCACGGACGATGGCGCGGCCCAACGAGACACGCTGGCGTTGGCCGCCCGACATCTCCTTGGGCTTCCTGCCGAGATAATCGGTGATGCCGAGGATCTCGGCCGCCTCTTTCACGCGGCGGTTGATCTCTTCGCGCGGCATCTTGCGGAGCCTGAGGCCGAATGCGATGTTCTCAAAGACGGTCATGTGCGGATAGAGGGCGTAGTTCTGGAACACCATTGCGATGTCCCTGTCCTTCGGCTCGACGTCGTTGACGACGAGGTCGCCGATCTTGAGTTCGCCCGCGGTGATGTCCTCGAGGCCTGCGATCATGCGGAGGGTCGTGGATTTCCCGCATCCGGAGGGACCGACAAAGACGATAAATTCTTTGTCCTCGATATCCATCGTGAAGTCGTTGACAGCCTTCGCACCGTTGGGATACACCTTATAGATGTGTTTCAAGCTTAAACTTGCCATGATTTTTTTCCTTCCCTGATGATTTTTTTTGAGTTATTCAAGCGGAACGCCTCAGGCGTAGACCGCGATGGAGTATGCGGGGAGCGACGTTGCAGTGGCCGTACCCGTGGGGCAGAGTGCCTTTTTGAAGGTGGTCCCGGAGGGCGCGCTCACCGTCTTGTTGCCGTTTGTGAAGTTGATGACGATATATACATTCTGATTGTTCCAAGTCTTCATGATGGTAAGAACGCCGCTGTTATTGGAGATTTTGTTCGCGGTGCCGCGGATGATAGCGGGGAACGCATTGCGGAGGTTGTTCGCCGCCTGATAGTAACGGAGAATGCTCGCCTCGTCTGCAATCTGCTGCAGAGCACCCTTGACGTTCGTGTAATTGGATACGTACGTATGCCCTTCCACCACGATCTTGAACGGATTGTTTTGATCCCACAGAAAGGCCATGCGCCTCTCTTCATCCGAATCTTTGATCGTACGCTTTCCGTTCATCGAGATCTCGTCGCCGTAGTAGGTGAAGGTGTTGCCCGTATACATCGAAAGAAGCCCGTGAGCGAACTTCGTCTTGACAGGATCATGGCCGAATAACTTGTCGCTGATACGGTCGGTATCGTGCTGATCGAGGAAGGGCGCGGGGATCTTGCCGTTGGCACCGTTTATCATGTTCTGCATGGAAGCGAAATATTTGTCTGCATTCGATTGAGCAGAGTTTGCTCCTGCGTTTATGACATCTCCGATCGTACCGTAGTGCCATGTTGTGGTCCTGTCTGCCGAGGCAGGGAAATAACCGTCCTCAAACCAGAAGTAGCTGCTCGCATTTGTGTTCTTGCAGTACTCGTCGGTGCCGTCGGTGCCGCTACGGCCGGAGTAGACTTCGCCGATCACATAGATGTTGGGGTTATACTTCTTTGCCTCGGAGACGATCCAATTGACAAATTCCTGATTCTTTTGGGTCTTTGTCGCAAGATTGCTGATCTCGGAGAAATAATCCTTCACGGCATCGAGACGGATCCCGTCGATGTTGTGGTCGTCCACCCAGAATTTGATGACCTTTGCAAGCTCTTCTTTAACATACTTGTCACCGAGATTGAGGTCGGGCATGCCGCCGTAATATTGCGAGCATTCGTACCAGATATTCGTGTTAAAGACATGGTCCTGCTCCCAATGGCTGCCGCCGGGATTTCTGTCGGCAAAGTGATAGAAGTTGTAGAACTTATCAGTGGTCCTGTTATTTTTCCGCGCATCGATGGCCTTCTCGAACCATTCGCATCCGGAATCCGCAGTGTGGTTGAATGCCAGATCGCAGATGACCTTGATGCCGAGGGAATGCGCCTTTTCGACAAGATCGTCAAAGTCCGCCAAAGTGCCGTAGTCGGGAAATACCTTGCAGTAATCCTTTGCACCGTAGCCGTATTGTTTCGGCCAGGAATCAACGATCGGCGTCAGCCAAATGCCCGTGTAGCCCATGCCGCGGATGTAGGGAAGGCGGGAAGTGATACCCTTGAGGTCGCCGATATTGTCGCCGTTGGAATCGCAATAGGACTGCACGCCGATCTCGTAGAAGGTCCCGTAGTTGTCGTCGACGAATTTCTCGGGAAGAAGCCCGTTCGTCGGGACATAGTAATTGCTGTCACCGAAGGTATAGGTCCCCGTTGTGGGGTCGAAGTGCGTGTCGTCGCCGGGCTTGTCGTCATCGCCGGGCTTGTCATCATCGCCGGGCTTTTTGTCATCGCCGTCTCCGGAGGTGGTCAACTTTGTGCCGCACTTATCGCACCTATTGTCGCCATTCTGGTCGATGTGTGAGGTGCATGTGGGCGGATTGCTTCCGCTTCCGCCTCCACTTCCGCCTTCGCCTTCGCCGCCATTATTCTTGCCGCCGCATCCGCTCAAAAGACAGGTGCATGCCAGAACGGCGGCAAACAAAAGTGATGCAAAAATTTTCAAATGTTTCTTCATTTTTTACCTCTTTATGCCTTTTCGGACCGCCCTGTTGTGAGCAGCCGAACAATTTACGCAAGGATCGCGATGCCGAATTCGGGCAATCTGATAGAGGAACCGCTCCCCGTGATCTCGCCTGATACGCAGATGCCCTGTTTGAAGGACACGCCGCCGAGATTCTTCACCGTCTGCGCCTTCTGGGAGAAGTTGACCACGATCGTGATCGTCTCATCCTTGTAGGTCTTGGTAAAGACGAGGACGTTTTCGTTCGAATTCTCCACGCGCTTCGGCGTTCCGCGCATGAGGGCGGGATAGGCGTTACGCACCAGGTTGCAATGCTTATAGTAGTTGAGAATGCTGCCTTCGTCTGCAAGCTGTTCCTCGACACTCGGGAAGGGATAGTACTTCGAAGGGGTGTTCGCCGCGCCGGGCGGATAGATCCCGACGGTGTCCTTTTCCCAAAGCATGCCGACGCGCTTTTCGGGGTCGTTTGAAGAGCCTGTCATGCCGATCTCATCGCCATAGTAGGTAAAGTTGCTGCCCGTGTAGAGGGAGAGAAGGCCGTAGGCGAACTTGATCCTCGCCTCATCCTTCAGCATGACGCCGGCGATCCTGCCGACATCGTGGTTGCAAAGGAAGGGCGTGGGAACGAACTGCGTCTCCTCCCCCGCGGCATTCTTTCCGCGGGCAAGGGAGAGAACTTTTTCAACGGACTCATAGAAATTATTCGCCGCCCCCGCCGCATCCGGTTGGACGGGGTGCAGCATCGTGTTGATGGCAGAGGGAACGAACTTCGAGCCGTTGTTTGCCACGCGGAAGTCGAAGAAAGACGCACCGCCCGAGCCCTCGAAGAAGTCGGAGATGTCGGTCTCGCCCGACCAAACTTCACCGACGACGAAGGTCTCGGCGTTCGGATCTTCGGGATGTACGGTCTTGTAGGCGGCATCCGCCGTCTCCTTCACCCATTTGGTGAATTCCGCGCTCTTCTTGTTGTTGCCCTCGTAGAAGTGCAGGGCGGCGTCGAGACGGAACCCGTCGACCTTCTTTTCCTTGATCCAAAACTCAATGATGTCGGCAAACTGCTCGCGGAGCAGCTCACTGTCGAGGTTGAAATCGGGCATGCCGGCATTGAACTGGGCCTCGTAATAGATGCTCCCAAACTGCTCATATTTGCCGTTGACCTTCGAGAAGGAGAAGTTGTAATAATCGACTTCGGGGCAATTTTCGGCAGTCTCGCCCAACATAAAGTTATACGCTCCCCTTGTGAACCAATCATGAGAACTCGAAGAATGGTTCAGTACGAGGTCGAGGATGACCTTGATGCCGAGCGAATGCGCCTTCGTGACCATGGCCTCGAAATCTTCCATTTGGCCGAGCTGGCCGCTGACTGCCTTATAGTCGGTCACATCATAGCCGTGATAGCTGGACGACGGGTTGATTGGATTAAGCCAAATGCCCGTATAGCCCATGTCGCGGACGTAGCCGAGCTTCGAGGTGATGCCGTTGATGTCCCCCACGCCGTCTCCGTCGGAGTCGCAGAAGGAATAGGGGAAGATCTGATAGTAGTTGTCGTATTGGTCATCAATAATGTTATCCTTGAGTGCTTCCCCCGTCAAAGGCGCGCCGCCACCGCCGCAAGCGGTGAGCGGAAGCAGGAAGGAGAGCGAGAGGACGGAGCATGCCAATATCTTCGTAAACTTTTTCATGGATTACCCCTTGACGGCACCGCCCGTGACGCCTTCCACATAGTACCTCTGCAGGATGAAGAAGAGGGTGGTGATGGGAAGGGAGACGACGACGCCCGCGGCGCAGAAGCGCTGGAAGGAATCGCCGTAAGTACCCATCATCTCGCGCTGCAACATATCGCGCATACCGACGGCGACGTTCCAATATTTCGCACTGCCGTTTGCGATAAGGGAAGCGAACATGTACTCGCCCCAAGGCCCCATGAAGGAGGTGAGGACGGTATAGATGATGATGGGCTTGGAGAGCGGAATGATGACCTTGAAGAAGATGGTCTGCCTGCTCGCTCCGTCGATGCGCGCCGCCTCGTCCAAAGACTTCGGGATGGTGTCGAAGAAGCCTTTACAGATGTAGTAGCCCATACAGGAGCTTCCCACATAGACGAGGATGAGGCCGATGATGCTGAAGTCCTGCGTAAGGCCGATGAGTTGGAGCAGGAAATACATGGCCGTCATGGACATGAACCCGGGGAACATCCCGAGGATGAGCATGAGGTTCATGAGGGGCTTCCTCATCTTGAAACGCATACGCGAGAGCGCGTAGCTCGTAACGAGGACGATGAGCGTCTGTACGATGGTGACGACCACCGCGATGACGAGCGTGTGCCAATACCATGTCAGAAAGTTGTAGCCGTCGGGAAGTTTGGTCACCGTCCCATTCATCTTGACGCCTTCCTGCGTGAAGAGATGGATATAGTTGTCGAAGGTCCACTTCTTGGGGAAGAAATAGTTGGTCGCCGCTCCGAGTTCCCCGCGCAGAGACTGCATGATGAGGAAGACGAAGGGGAAGAGCCAGATGACGCTGATCGCAACGAGGATCACATAGATGACGGCATTGGTACTGCGCTCGACCACCTTCTTGCTGCGCAATTTTTTCTGTTTCGCGGAAGTAGCCATTACATGAAATCCTCCTCGTTCTTGACTGCTTTGGAGCGGTTATAGACGACGAGCGAGATGATCGCCGTGAGCAGGAACATCAGAATGCTGATGACAGATGCCATACCGTACTGCTTCTTATCGTTGATGAGCTTGTAGAGCCAGGTGATGAGAAGGTCGGTCTCGCCCGCGCCGCCGGAGCCGCTCATCGACATATTGGGTCCGCCGCCCGAAAGGAGATAGATGACACCGAAGTTGTTGAGATTCCCGACAAAGTTGCTGATAAGAGAGGGTGCCGTGACGTGCAACACATAGGGAAGGGTGATCTTGAAATACATGCGCACAGGACCAGCGCCATCGATCCTTGCGGATTCGTAGAGGTCGGCGGGGATATTCATGAGGATACCCGTGACCATGAGCATGGTAAACGGAATACCCACCCAGATATTCACCAATATGACGGTGAACTTTGCCAAGGTCGGGTCGGTCAGCCACTTGATGTTGGTGCCGAGCAGGACGTTGATGATACCCAGCTGTCCGTCCGCAAGCATCTTCGACATCAGAAGGAGGGAGACGAACTGCGGCACGGCGATGGTCATGATAAGGATCGTTCTCCACAATTTCTTGAAACGTATCCCCTTCTTGTTGATGATAATGGCGACGATCATGCCGAGGATGTAGTTGGTAAAGGTCGCGAAGATCGCCCAGATGACCGTCCAGAGGAGGAGCTTGCCGAATACGACGCCGAAGCGCGCGCCGCCGCTCCCCGAAAGGCCGCCCGCAAAGAGTGCCTGGAAGTTCTTCCAGCCCACCCAGGTGAAGAGCTTGTCGGGGGCCATATGATTGACATCATAATTCGTGAAAGCAAGAAAGATCATGAATATGATCGGAAAGATCGTAAAGATAACGAGGCCGATAAGGGGACCGACGAGCAGCGTCTTGTGATATTGCGCATCGGCGAGCGTCTTGAAGTCTTCCTTCGCGGTGGGAAGATGCTGCTTGGCCTCTTCGAGCTGCTGCGCGGCAAAACCCGACTTGATGTTCGCATACCACGCATAGACGAATGCGACGATGAAGATCATCGTAAGGATGCCGTAGAGTAGAACAAGACGGCTGTCGTCACCGGGGATCTTTTCGAAACGAATATCATCGCCCGTCAAGAAGTCGGATACCGTCTCCGACTCAACGACAGCTCTCCGCCCTATGGTGCCGAACAGGGAGAGTTGCGCTCCGCCGAATACCACCATATAGAGAATAAATAAGATTTCGAACGCAAGGAACATGATCCCGCGCATGACCTGTTTCCTCGCGAATTGCGAAGTACCCATGACGGCGAAAGACATCCGCGTCTTCCAGTCGCCCTTGGCCATCGCGTTGTAGAGCGTCAGGAAAAAGCCCTTGACCGCCCCCCATACTTTGCGGGCCAATTTAGGGATCAAAACCGTAAAAATGCTCAGGAAAGCGGCGGGAAGCCCCCTGAAGAACAGGCGGGCGCGATAACAGAACTTCCCCCATCCGCTCATGCCAAGATAGTCTATTTGCGAGACTGTCTTTTCCATATTCAACCTCCGCACATTTTAGATATGGGGCAAAGCGAACTTTGCCCCATATCGCATCTGAAACCAATATAACTACACTTTAACAAACCGATCCGTTACGCAGCGGGCTTTACGGGCGTTACGGTCGTCAGCGTCGTGACCATTTGGTCAACGCGGGCCTGCAGTTCATCTGCGGTGCCGCTGAACGTGCCAAGCCATGTTGCGAACGCACCGACCTCGTCCCAATAGGACTGAGGCATCGCCCTTTGAACGACGGAGTTATCCATCTGCTTGAGGAATGCGGCCACAGCGATATTGGACTGCACGGTCGGATCGTTTGCGAGCTCCTTGCTGGAAGGAACGATGCCGTTGGCGGTGAATCTGGTCATCTGCTGTTCGTCTTCGACGAGGAAGGCTGCAAGTTCGTGAGCGGCCTCGAGGTTCTGCGAATAGCCGTTGACGCCATAAAGCTTACCACCCGCGAAGGAGAACCACTTGTAGGTCTTGCCGTCGAGCGAGCTCTTCCAGTTGGGGAGATCGGTCGCAGCATAGTTTTCGCCGAGGCCCTCTTTGATCGTATCTGCTTCCCAGGTCCCGCTGATCGCAGCACCAAATGTTTTGCTGGTAAGTGCCGCGGAGATCGCATCGTTGCCGCCCGCCTGATATGCAGGGTTCTTCACGAGGTCAGCGACCATCTTTCCGCCGAGCTGGCCGTAGCTGTACTGGCTGCCGGAGGGCTTCTTGTTGAGGTTTGTCTTCACTTCTTTGACGTCAGCCCCTTCGTAAATGGCCTCATATTCGGCACCTGCACCATAGGCGAAGGAAAGGGTGTACCAAGCCGTTTCGCCCTCGAAGAGGAATTTCTTGCCGGCGGCTTCGAGATCGCTGAGGATATCATCGAGGCTGTCGAGATGTTCAGGCTTTACAGCGGACTTATCATAATACATGAAGAAACCGTTATCTGCGGAGAAAGGATAGCCGTAGTACTGCTTGTTGAAGTAACCGAAGTTGACCGTGCTCTCGGGCATACGATCGGCAAGCTTGGAAACTTCCTTGTTCGTAAGGGGAGAGAGAGCACCGTAAGACCAAAGGTCTGCGATCTGGTCGTTCGCAAACGAGAAGATATCTGCGCCAGAAATAGCATCGGTCGAAAGGTTCTCCTTCGCTTTGTCTTCGCCGCAAACTTCAACGCTAATGTTGAAATATTTGCCGTCCTTCTGCTTTTCGGTCGTGAACTTATTGACCATTTGCTTCAAGCCTTCCTGCTGTTCGGCGGAACCCCAAACCTTCAGGACATAGGGATCCTCTTGCGTACCGGCATTTGCATTCTTTCTGCCGCTGCCGCCGCATCCTGCGAAGCCGACAAGGCTCGTGGCCGCAAGAGCACCACATGCAATCAGAGCAATAAAACGTTTTCTCATCTAAAATCACCTCCATTTTTATTTTTATCATTCCGATAAAAGATGAGACATATTTTTCGGGATTTCCCCGTAAAAACCGATGCTTCGCGCCGCTATGACGCTTGTCCCTTCTCTTCGTCCCGTCCGGCACAAAGTCGAAATCGCACGATTTTTGTGAAAATTTTGCCGAAAACCGCGGGATTTTTGTGAGAAGTTCCAACTATTTGTCAATATTATACACCCGCTTTGAACGAATTGCAAGTGTTTTCAAAAATTTTTTTACAGAGTTTGAAAAATCTCTCCTCGTAAAACGGCGGCTCCAATTCGCGGGCGAGACGGTGGAGGGAAGATTGATGCGCGCCTCCTCCCCCATCGTGAGGAGATCCCACATGGGAATGAGGACGGTGTTCGCCCTCGACGCGTACGCAAGGCGGATGACGCTCCTCGTCATTGCGGCGGAGGAGGACGTGTAGACCTTGACGCCAAGCTTTTCCCCCTGCGAGAGGAGATCGCGGATAAAGTTCTCTCTTTCCCAATCCTTCAGGCCGTCGATATAGCCGCGGAGAGGCATATTGTCGTGCGTGCCCGTGTAGGCGACGAAGTTCTCGGTGCAGAGTGCGGGCTTATGCTCGTTGTCGGGGGAGCCGTCGAAGGCAAACTCCATGATCTTCATGCCGGGATAGCCGACAAATTTCATCAGCCTTCTCACGCCGTCGTCGATGACGCCGAGATCCTCTGCGACGATGTTATAATCAAGTTTGTCTGCAAAAAGTGCCTCCTTCGGGCCGTCCACCCATTCGCCGATGCGGGCGTTCTTTGCGCCGTAGGGAATGGCATAATAGCGGTCGAAGCCGCGGAAATGGTCGATGCGGAGGATGTCGAAGAGCTTGAGATTGTCCTTGATGCGGGCGTTCCACCACGAGAAGTTGTCCTTCTTCATCCCCTCCCAATCGTAGACGGGGTTGCCCCAGAGCTGGCCGTCGTCCGAGAAGGCGTCGGGCGGGCAGCCCGCGACCGCGGCGGGCGTCCGATGCTCGTCCACGCGGAAGACCTTGTTGCCGTACTTCCACATCTCCACGCTGTCGTAGGCGAGGTAGAGCGGAATGTCCCCCATGATCCTGATGCCGCGTGCATGGGCGTAATTTTGCACGGCGTGCCACTGTTTGAGGAAGATAAATTGCGTGAAGTGCCAGAAGAGGATCTCCTCTTCCTCCTCCCGCTCGAAGGCGGCGACCGTCTCTTCGTTATAAGTCTTGTACGGCTCGTCCCATTCGATCCAAGCCCTGTGGCCGAATTTTTCCTTGAGGGCCATGAATAGGGCGAAATCGGCGTACTCTCCCCTTTCGACGAAATCATGGAATTCCTTCGTGCGGGGAAAACGGGAGAAGGCCTTCTTCAGAAGCGCGATCTTGTGATAGAATTGCTTGCCGTAGTCCACGCGGCGGGGATCGCCCTTGAGGTCCGCCTCTTTGATCTCCTTTTTGGTGAGAAGTTTCTCCTCCGCCAAGCTCTCGAGGTCGATGAAATAGTAATTGAGTGCATTGGACGAACAGGACTGATAGGGGCTGTCGCCATAATTCGTGGGGTTGAGCGGCAAGACCTGCCAGATGCTCTGGTGCGTCTCAAAGAGAAAATCGAGAAAAGCGAAGGCGTCCTTCCCGAGCGTTCCGATCCCCTCTTCGGACGGCAGAGACGAGATCGGCATCAAGATCCCGCATATCCTTTTTTGTTCCATTGAGAAACCCTCCTCACACGGGACTTGTATTCTTTCAAGACCCAAACGAAATTATATCATATTTCCATTTTCTGTCAAGGGGGGTTTGCAAAAAATTAACAAGATGTGTCAGCTTTTTTCGGCGGAAGGAGAATACGGAAAGGCGCAAAAAACGTTTTCAATAAATTTTTAACAGAACAATTATATATGTTCGCGCGAGGAAAGGGAAAAAAGGCCTCATCCGAGGCTTTCGAGGACGCGGAGCGCGTTCTTACAGGCGATCTTTTCGGCGATGCGCGCGCCGAAAGTTTTCTCGAGATCATCGAGAAATCGGGGGACGGAGGCGGCGTTCGGAAGGTATGGGTTCGGGGGCGCGCCGTCGAAATCCGAGCCGAGAGCAAGGACGTCCTCCCCGCCGATATGCAGAATGTGCTTCGCATGGGCAAGGAGGGCGGACCTTTGGCCCTGCTCGCTCTCATCGGTCGACAGAAATTTGTGATAGAAATTGAGGCCCACGACGCCGCCGCACGCGGCGATCTCGCGGATGCCTCCGTCGGAAAGATTGCGGGTGTGAAAATGCACGGCGCGGGCGTTGGAATGGCTGGCGACGAGGGGAAAATTTTTTGCCCTGCAGATCTCGGCCGTCTCGTGAAGGAGGCGGTCGTTCCCATGGGAGACGTCGGGGAGCATCCCAAGCTCGCACATGCGCTCCACGCAGGCTTTTCCGAAGGAAGAGAGGCCACCCATGTCCGAGGGTGAGGTGTGCGGAAAGCCGATCTCGTTGGGAAAATTCCATGTGAGCGTCATCATGCGCACGCCGCGAAGATACAACCTCTCGAGCTTTTCGAGGCTTCCCTCTGCCGCCCCACCCTCTTCCACCGTTAAAAGGGCGCAGATGCCCTCTTCTGTGATGTCCGAGAAGCGTTTGACGGGAAGATAGCCCTCTTCTTTGCACATTGCGTCGAAACGATCGCAAAGAGACAGAACGCGCTGAAAGCGGTGTTTGCTCCCCTCGAGAAAGGCCGCAAAACATTGAAGAAGGCAGCCGCCCTTCTCCAAAAGGGAATTTGTTACCTGAAAGACGCCCTCACGTTTGGTGAGAGCGTCCGTGTGCAGATCGATGTATTTCATCCCTTGTAGAACAGCCGAACGATGCAACCGAGCATTCTCGGGAGCTTGAAGCAGAAGATCATACAACCTCCTCGTTGATGATGACGAGCGCGCAGCCCTTTTCCACCCTCAGGGAAAATTCTTCGCCCAAGGTGAGATTGGAGATGCCGCGCGTGGAGCCGTAATGGAGCTTCAGGTCGTCGGGAGCGTACTTGAGGCCCCTCAAATCCATGATATGCGCGTCGCCGCCGAAAGGCAACAGGGAGATCGTCTGCCCCGCTTTGCAGCAAAAGGCATGCTCGCCCTCGCCGAGAAGGAAGATCTCCGCGCCGTTCGTGCAAAGGAGGGCGGAAGCTGCTCCCGCCGCGATCGCTTTATAGAGAAGGTGCAAATTGCCGAGAAAGTGGTCCTCCCTGCCCCCGCCTCCGCCGTAAAAAACAAAATCGGTGGCACCCATGTCCAAGGCTCGGCGCACGGCAAGCTCGCCGTCCGTCTCATCCTTCTCGGAGGGGAATCTCTCGAGGGGCGCGGGGCGGGGCGTCTCAAAGAGGGAGTCGAAGTCACCCAAATTCTCGTCGATGCGCACTCTGTTCTTTGCCCATGCGTACGCGCCGTCGCAACAGATGACGTAGGCGTTTTCAGCGGAGATCTCCCCCCCTGTACGGCTCACCGTTCAAGAGGATGACAGATGTTTTCCGCTCCCCGCTCATCCGCGAAGCCTCGATATGGTAGCTGTTTTATCGGGGGAGGAGAAGATCGCGCTGCCCGCGACGATGACGTTTGCCCCCGCCGCGATGACCTCCTTCACGTTCCCCTCGCCGATGCCGCCGTCCACTTCGATGTCGAGATCGGGGCGGCCGATGCTCTCGGCCCGGGCGCGAAGGGTGCGAATTTTTTCAAGGGTCTCCGGTATAAATCTCTGCCCGCCCCAGCCGGGGTGGACACTCATCACAAGGACCATGTCCGCGATCTCCATGGCGGGAAAGAACTCTTCCGCCGCCGTCTCGGGGTTTATGACGGCGCAGGCCTTGATGCCGAAACTTTGAATTTTTTTCAAAAGCGGAAGCAAATTTTTGCCGCACGCCTCGACGTGGACGGAGATGATGTCCGCGCCCGCCTTGACAAACTCCTCGATATGCGTCTCGGGGTGGAGGGTCATGAGGTGGCAGTCGAGGGGAAGTTTTGTGTACGGACGGATCGCCGCGACGGCCTGCGCGCCGAAGGTGATGGGCGGCACAAAATTCCCGTCCATGACGTCACAGTGGATGAGGTCGGCACCGCACCTTTCGAGAAGGGCGACCTCCTCGCCGAGCTTTGCAAAGTCGGCAGACAGAATGGACGGCGCGATTTTGATGTTCATAGTGGCCTCCTTTTTTCGGACTTCGTATTGGGGGATCCTTCGACAAGCTCAGGATGACGCGGGTGATTCGGACTTCGTATTGGGGGATCCTCTCGGGGCTTTGCCCCTCGGGATGACACGGTGATGCGGTGAGAGGGATGACGCGGTATGCGGGATGACGCGGTAAGCGGGATGACGCGGGTGATTCGGACTTCGTTTTAGGGGATCCTCTCGGGGCTTTGCCCCTCGGGATGACACGGTGACGCGGTGTATTTTGCGCGAAGTTGGCCGCAGGCACCGCCGATGTCGGAACCCATGCTACGGCGGAGGGTGGCGGAGATGCCGCGGGCGGTCAAAGCCTTCAGAAAGGCCTGTGCGGCGCGCTCGTCCGTTCCCTTCAGATCGCGCTCTCTGACGGGGTTGAGGCGGATGAGATTGACGTGGCAGGGTCTCCCCTTCAGAAGAGCAGCGAGCGATTGCGCATGTACCATGTCCGCGTTCTCCCCCTCGATGAGGCTGTATTCAAAGATGTAGCGGCGGCCCGTTTTTTCGAAGTAATAGGTGCAGGCGTCCAAGATCTCGGCGATCGTATACCTGTTTGCAATGGGCATCGTGCGGCGGCGTTCTTCGTCCGTCACGGCATGCAGGGAGACGGTGAGGTTGAGGGGGATGTTCTCCCCGGCAAAGCGTCTCATCTCGGGCACAAGCCCCGAGGTGGAGAGGGAGATGTTGCGCGCGCTCACATGCAGGCCGCCCTCCGCGGTGAGATTGCGCAAAAACTTTACGACATTCTCGTAGTTGTCGAAGGGTTCGCCGCTCCCCATGAGGACGACGTTGGTGACCGCTCTCTCCTTAAGCGTTCCCCTCTCTTGCCTGTTGACGGCCGCGATCTCACCCAAAATTTCCCCCGCGGTGAGGTCGCGGATCCTGCCGCCGAGCGTAGAGGCGCAGAACTTGCACCCCATGCGGCAGCCGACCTGCGTGGAGACGCACTGTGTGTTGCCGTAGTCGTAGTGCATGAGGACGCCCTCGATGAGGTTCCCGTCGGCAAGTTCGAAGAGGTACTTCTTCGTGCCGTCCTTGGAGAGAAAGGTCTCCTTGATCCTGACGGGTTCGTCCTCGTACGTTTCGAGAAGATGCGCGCGAAGATCGTGGGGAATGGGAAGCTCGGAGAGCTTTTTCCCCTGCATCAGGCCCTCGAAGATCTGCTTTGCGCGGAAAGCCTTCTCGCCCGCGGAAAGGACGAGCGAGGAAAGCTCTTCGAGGCTGAGATCTTGCAGGACGGCTTTCATATATTTCTCCTCATTTTTGCGATGTAAAAGCCCGCACCGAATGCCCTGTCGGGAAGAAATTGCAGGCCGAAGGCGGCCCTTTCGTGGGCGAGCGGGGAGGAAATTTCCTCGGTGGAAAAGTCGGGATGCGTCCGGAGGAAGGCAGCTATCATGCCGTCGTTTTCCTCGGGAAGGATGGAACAGGTCGCATAGTAGATGGCCCCGCCCGCCTTCACATAGCGGGAACAATTCGCGAGGATCGCGCTTTGCAACGCCTTAAGCTCGGACATGGTGCCCTCGTTTTTCCTCAAAGGAAGGTCGGGGTTCTCCGCAACGGTACCAAGTCCCGAGCAGGGGACGTCGCACAGCACCGCATCGAACTTTTTCTCCCAAGCGGGGTCGAAGGCGGTGGCGTCCCTTTGCAGAACGTCGATATTCTTCGCACCCATGCGGCGGACATAGCTTTTTATCAGGGCGACGCGGTGCGGGTGCAGTTCGCATGCCGTGACGCGGCCGCACTTCTCGGCGAGAAGGACGGACTTGCCGCCGGGGGCGGCGCAGGCGTCGAGGAGATGCTCGCAGGGAGCGATCGCCTCGCAGACGGCGACGGAACCCACCGATTGGAAGGTATAGTCTCCCCTTTCGAACCCCTCGTCCCGCACAAAATTCTTGAAAATTTTCACGCTTTCGAAGGGGGTATCCTCGTGGGGAAGGGCGAGATAACGCTCCATTCCGCGCACAAAGCGCGTGCTTACGCCGTGGCTCTTTGCGAGGACGATGTCCCGTACGCGATCGCCGTACTTCTCGCGGAGGGCCTTGATCGCAAAGGGCGGGAAATTGCTCATTATGGCAAGTCCCTCGTCCCCTTCGGGCAGGACGACATTCTCTTTTTTGAAGACGCGAAGAGCGGCATTGACAAAGCCCGCCGCCCCGCCTTTTCCGATATGCCGCGCAAGCAAGACGGCCTCGTTGACGGCAATAGGGGGTACCATGTCCGCGAACAGCATGGCGGCAAGCGCGATCTTGAGGATGAGGCGAACGCTCTCCTGCGGCTTTTTCTTGGCGATACTCGCGACGCACAAGTTGAGATAGCCGTCGTTTTCGAGTACGGCGTAAGAGAGCCTTACCGTGCGTCCCTTCTCCCCTGCGGGGAGCGCGGAGAGGGCGAGCTTCAAATGTGCCCCGTCGCGGTAGACCTTGGAGAGTACTTCATACGGTTCGAGGAATATCAAATTGCATCCCCTTTGTAAGTTTTCTGCCGTTCAAAAAGTCGCGTGCGGACATCCGCCGCCCACCCGCGGGCTGAAGTTCCAAGATCCGCACCGCACCTTCCCCGCACTTTATGACAAGGCCCTCCTTCGGGGAGGCTTCGATGACTGTCCCGGCGGGGGCGGTCTCTTCGCACGCAGCCTCCTCCGCAAACCAAAAATTCAGGGTAAGTTCCCCCACGTTCGCGTAGGCGAAGGGGGCAGGCGAGAGGCCGCGGATGAGACAGGAGACCTCGCGGGAACTCCTCGAAAAATCCACTTCCGTGCGCTGCACCTTTTTGCAGACAAAGCCCTCGCCCTGCTTCCGGAGCGGATAGTCCCCCCTTTCGATGAGGGGAAGGGCGGAGGTGATAAGCTCGGCACCGAGGCGGGAGAGACGGTCGGAGAGCGTGCCGCAATCATCGCTGTCGTAGATGGGACAGCGTTCGGCAAGGAGGATGTCCCCTGTGTCCAGCCCGAGTTCGGTCTTCATGATGGTGACGCCCGTTTCGCGGCAGCCGTCGATGATGGCGCGCGCGATGGGGGCCGCGCCGCGGTAGGCGGGAAGGATGGAGGCGTGGATGTTCCACACCCCCAAGGGGAAGAGATCTAAAATTTCCTGCGTGAGGATCTGGCCGTAGGCGCAGGTCACCATGAGGTCGGCTTTCAGCGCAGCAAGGGCGGAAAAGTCGGTCCTGAGTTTTTCGGGCTGAAGGACAAAAAGGCCGCGCCGCAAGGCCTCCTCCTTGACGGGAGAGGGGGTCAAAGTGCCCTTCCTCCCCTGCGGTTTATCGGGTTGGGTAAGAACGGCGACGACCTCATATCCCCCATTTATGACCGCGGTGAGGGGTTCCAATGCAAATTCGGGCGTGCCCGCAAAGACAATCTTCATTCATTCCTCCGCGTCGCGGACGTTCTCCGCTTTATCGGTGTAGAGAATGCCGTCCAAGTGGTCGAGTTCATGGCAGACGGCGCGGGCAAAGAAGTCGCGGGCGACGAGGGAATATTTATCCCCCTTCCTGTCCTGAAAAATAATTTTCACCTTGGAGGGACGGACGACGGTGCCCGCCTTGCCGCGGACGGAGAGGCACCCCTCCGGCCCTTTCTGCTCCCCCTTCTGCCATACGAAGATGGGGTTGATAAATTCGAAGTAGCCTTCGTCAACGCTGACGATGACGGCGCGGATGGGAACGCCCACCTGCGGAGCGGCGAGACCCGCCCCGTCGGCGGCCTCCAACGTCTCCTTCATGTCGTCGAGAAGGGAGGAAAGCGCGCTGTCGAACCGCTTCACGCTCTCGCATTTTTTGCGGAGGACGGGGTCCCCCACCTGTACGATCTCACGGATCATAGTACCACCTTTCAGCTCAGATTGCCGGGGTTTTCCTCGACATAGACGAGCGTATTTTTATAAGTTGTCTCCGCGCAGGCGTCATAGATGCTTTGGAGTAGGTCGCTCCCTCCCGCAAGGCGCATGAGGACCTGATAGCGGAATTTGTTCTGGATGCGCTTGATGGGCGCGTGCATGCGGTTGAAGAAGAGGAACTCCCCGGTGTGGGCGGCGTAGAGCGATCGGAGCTTTTGATAGACTTCGCGGAGCGTCTCGAGGGTCTCTCTTTCCTCCTCGCCCGTGACCATGACACGGACGATCTTCGCAAAGGGCGGAAAGCTCATCGCCTCCCGCATGGCGATCTCGTGGGCGTAGAAGCCCGCATAGTCGTAAGTTGCCGCAAAGCGGAGGATGTAATTGTCGGGGTCGTAGGTCTGAAGGACGACTTCGCCCGCCTCCGTCCCCCTTCCGCTCCTGCCCGCGACCTGCGTGACGAGCTGGAAGGTGCGCTCCCCGCTGCGATAGTCGGGGAAGTGCAAACTCATGTCCGCGTCGAGGATGCCGACGAGCGTGACCTCGGGGAAATCGTGCCCCTTTGCGACCATCTGCGTGCCGACGAGGATGTCTGCCTTATGCTCCGAAAACTGCTTTAAGATCTTGAAGTGGCCCTCTTTTCCCCCCGTCGTATCCATATCCATGCGGAGGATGTTGGCCGAAGGATAGAGTTTCTTGAGTTCTCCCACGACGCGCTGGGTGCCCGTTCCGACATAGCCGATGTGCTTTCCTCCGCACTGCGGACAGGCGGTGAGCATGTGATAGCGTGCTCCGCAATAGTGACATTTGAGGCAGTCCTCCTCGCTGTGATAGGTGAGGGAGACGTCGCAATTTTCGCACTTTGCGACATAGCCGCAGTCACGGCACATGACCGTCTGCGAATAACCCCGCCGGTTGAGGAAGAGAATGGCCTGCTTGTGCTGTGCAAGGCAACTTTGCAACTTTTCGCGAAGCTCCGCGGAGAACGCCGAGGGGTTGCCGCGGCGCACTTCCCGCCGCATATCGACGATATGTACCTCGGGCATGGGGCGGGCGTTGATCCTGTCGGGGAGGGTGATGAGTTCGAATTCCCCCTCCTTTGCGCGGCGGTAGGTCTCCACCGAGGGCGTCGCGCTCCCGAGGACCATCTTGCACCCGTTGCGCTTTGCCCGGAGGAGGGCGATGTCGAAGGTATTGTAGCGCGGGGAACTCTCGGAGGAGTAACTTCCGTCGTGTTCCTCGTCGATGACGATGACGCCCACATTCTCGACGGGGGCGAAGATGGCGGAGCGCGCACCGATGGCGATGCGGGCATCCCCTTCGCGCAGACGCATCCACTCGTCGAACTTCTCCCCCGGGGTGAGGCCGCTGTGCAGGATGGCCGCCTTGCTCCCGAAACGGGCGCGGAGCTGGAAGAGCATCTGCGGCGTCAGGGAGATCTCGGGGACGAGGAAGATCGCCGTCTTGCCCTCTTTCAAAACTTCTGCGATGAGGGTGAGATAGACCTCCGTCTTTCCGCTTCCCGTCACGCCGTGGAGAAGGGAGACCGTCTTCTTCGTCTCATGCACCCTTTCGACCGCCGCCGCCTGTGCGGGCGTGAGCTTTTTGGGGGCATTCTCGCCCGAACTTCCCGTGTAGGGGTCGCGAAAGACGCGCCGCCTCTCGGCAACGACCGCGCCCTTCTCTTCGAGAGCTTTTAAGGCGGAGCCGAATTTTTCCCGTAGGAGGGCGGAGTCCTGCTCGCCGTTTTCCTCCAAAAAGGCGATGAGGGCGAGCTGCTGCCTTGCGCGGGGAGGAACGGGCGGGAAATCGCCCGAAAGGCGGTAGAAGGTGCGGTATCTTACCCCCACCTTCCCCGTCCGCATCTCGGAGGGAAGGAAGAGGCGCAAAGAGAGTGCCATGGGCACGCGGTAGCGCGCGGCGATGCTCCTTGCGAGGGAGAGCGATTCCTCTGTCAAAACGGGGAAATCCTCCGCGGTGCGAAGGATGTGTCTGAGCCTCTCTTTGGGAACGGAAGTCTCCTCTTTGACACGCATGACGAAGCCCGTCGTCACCCCCTTCCCGAAGGGGACGGCGACGCGCATGCCCGCTTTGATATCCTCTTCGCAGGCATAATCGAATATCTTATCGACGTCGCTGTGGGCGACGTCTACGATGACTTCGGCATACATCTTACTATCCGTTCATGAAAAAACTGCCCCGGCGAAGGGCGGGGCGGTTTTCAGTCTTTCGAGACCACGAACTTGCCGTTCATGATCTCGTTGCAGGCGACGACGATCTCCTTTTGCTTGCCGGGGAGTTCCGTCGCACCCGTGGACTGCATCTGCTCTATGATCTGCCGCGTCCGCTTTGCGACCACGATGCAGAGTTCATAGCGCGAGAGAGGGTCCTCGTTCGTGCCGAGTTTTCTGATGAGGGCATCCACCGAAGGTTCGTTGATCATATCTTCACCTCAATCTTTGTTGATTTCTTTCTCTATGATGGAGAGAAGCTCCTCTGTCGCCCTCTCCAAGTCGTCGTTGACGACGACATAGTCGTAACTGTCGCGCTGGCCGAGTTCGTATTCCGCACGGCTGAGACGATTGGAAGCCGCCTCCGCCGTCGTCTTATCCCTCCCCAAGAGCCGGGCGCATAGTTCCTCCTTGGAGGGCGGAGCGATGAGGATGAGGATCGTCTTTTCGGGGAAGAGCTTCTTGCAGTTCGCCCCGCCGACGACGTCGATCTCCAAAATGACCGACTTCTCCTTTAGCTGTTCCTTCACGAAGGGGAAGGGCGTGCCGTAGAAGTTCCCGAAATGTTCGTCCGCCTCGAGAAATTCCCCCCGCTGCATACGGGCGAGAAATTCTTCGCGGGAGAGGAAGAAGTACTCCCTTCCGTCCACCTCGCCGGGGCGGGGAGAGCGGGTGGTGCAAGAGACGGATTCGATGAGCCGAGCGTCCCTCTCGAGGAGACGGTCGACGAGCGTCCCCTTGCCGACGCCCGAGGGTCCCGAAATGACAAAAAGCAAATTTCTCATACGTTATTCCAAATTCTGGATCTGTTCCCGAACTTTTTCGATCTCGTTCTTCATGGCAAGTGCGCACTTTGTGATCTCGCGGTCGTTGGACTTCGAACAGATGGTGTTGCACTCGCGGTTGAATTCCTGGATGAGGAAGTCCATCTTGCGGCCCACGATCTCCTCCCCTGCGATGAGGCGGAACTCCTCGATGTGGGAGGCAAGGCGGGTAAGCTCCTCGTCGATGTTGCATTTATCGGCATAGACGGCGGCCTCCGTCAGAATGCGCCCCTCATCCACCTTCCCGTCGAGGTATTCCTTGATGCGGGAAAGCAGCTTTTCGCGGTACTCCTCCGCGACATGGGGTGCCCGAAGGGTGATATTCTCGCGCAGGCGCGCGATCTCGTCCACGCGGACGAGGAGGTCTTTTTTCAGCCGTTCCCCCTCTGCAAGGCGCATGGCCCTGTGTGAGGAGAGGGCAAGGCCCAAGGCCTCTTTGAATGCTTCGGTGAGTGTCTCGTCTGCGAACGGGGCCTCTTCGTCCTCGCGGACGACGTCGCTCTGCCGCATGAGGAAGGAGAGGGTCACATCGTCCCCGAGCTTCGGGAAGGCCTCCTTGAGGGTGGCCGCCGCCTGCATATAGGCGCGGGCGAGGGGCAGATCGACGGAGAGCTTCTTTTCACGTTCGCGCTTGTCGGAGAGGGTGACAAAGACGTCCACATGGCCGCGGGAGATGCTTTCCCGCACCATACCGCGGACGAGGTCCTCAAGTCCCAAAAAGATGCGCGGGCATTTGAGGGCAAGGTCCAAAAAGCGGTTGTTGACCGACTTCACCTCGACGGTCAGCTCGACGCCGCCCGCCTTGTATTCCCCTTTTCCGTAGCCCGTCATGCTCAACATAAACTTTCTACCTCTTCCGTCGAATAATTATACCACACGCGCGCGCATAAAGTCAAACGTTTCACCGAAATTCACACAAGATTTATGCGTTCAACATCCTGAGAAATTCTTCCTCGCCGATGACGGGGATGCCGAGGGATGCGGCCTTCTGAAGTTTGCTCCCCGCCTTCTCGCCCGCGATGACGAGCGTCGTCTTTTGCGAGACGCTGCTCTGGCACACGCCGCCCAGCTCTTCGATGCGTTTTTGCGCCTCTGTCCGCGACATGGTACCCAGTGATCCTGTCAGAACGACATTTTGACCCGCAAAGACGCCGACGGAGATCTTCTCCTTGACAAAGGGCCGGACGCCCACTTCTTCGAGGCGGGCAAGCTCTTTTTTGTTCTCCTCGTCCGCAAAATATGCGAGGACGGAGCGGGCGGTCACATCGCCGACGTCGTCCATTCCGAGAAGTTCCTCGTATGTGAGGGCGGCGACATTTTCCACGCTGCCGAGGCTTGCGAGGTCGCGGGCGGCGACGCGGCCGATGCCCTCGATGCCGATGGCGTAGAGGAAGGCGTCGAGCGGGATGTGCTTGCTCTTTTCGATGGCGGAAAGGAGGTTCTGGATCTTCTTCTCGCCGAAGCCCTCGAAGGGCTTGCCGAGGACGTCGAGGAAACTCTCGGGGGTGAGGAGGTAGAGGTCGGAGAAGCGTTTCACCCGCCCCTTCTCAAACAGAAATTGCAGCGTAGCCTCGCTCATGCCGTCAACGTCGGCGGCGTTTTTCGAACAATAGTGCGTGAGTTTTTGCACGACGCGGGGCGGGCAGTCCGCATTGGGGCAGAAGAGGTTCGCCCCCACCTCGCGGACGGGACTTCCGCAATAGGGGCAGACCGACGGCTTTTCGACGGGCGTCGCTCCCTCCACATGGGAGACCGCGCCGAGGATCTCAGGGATGACCTCGTTGGAGCGGCGGACGAGGATGCGGGAGCCGACCTTCACATCTTTGCGCGTGAGGTCGCCGAAGTTGTTGAGGGTGGCGCGGCGGACGGTCGCGCCCGCAAGCTCGACGGGTTCGATCTCCGCGAGGGGGGTGAGTTTCCCCGTCCTGCCCACCTGCCAGAACACTTTCTTCACGGTGGACTCCGCTTCCTCCGCCTCGAATTTATAGGCGATCGCCCAGCGCGGGAACTTGTCGGTGGCACCCATGTCCGCACGGATGCCCTCTTCGTTGACCTTTATGACCGCACCGTCGGTGAGATAGTCGATGCGGCGTCTCTCCACTTCGATCTCGTCTACGGCCTCCTTCACGGCCTCGGGAGTCGGGCAAATTTTGAAGAAGGGATAGACTTTGAAGCCCTCGCGCCGCAAAAATTCGCGTGCTTCGATCTGCGAAGAGACAGCCCCTTCGCTCATATAATTGATGTCATAGAAGAGGATCTCGGGATTCCTCGTCGCCGTCATCCTGGGGTCGAGGTTGCGGATCGCCCCGGCTGCCGCGTTGCGGGCATTCTTGAGGGGTTCGTCGGGGTGGACGGCGTTGTATTTTTCGAGGGCGGAGAGGCGGATGACCGCTTCCCCCCGCACTTCGAGGGTGCCTTTATAGGAAATTTTGAGGGGGAAACTTCTCACGGTGAGGACCTGTGCGGTGACGTCCTCCCCCTCGACACCGTTGCCGCGGGTGGTGGCGCGGACGAATTCTCCCCCCTCATAGGTGAGACAGACGGTGAGGCCGTCGTACTTATATTCCACGGTATATGTGGCGTCTCCCGCCTTTTTGACGCGGGTGAAGAAGGCGTCGAGCTCGTCCTCTGAGACTGCCTTGTCGAGGCTGTAGAGGCGGGCGATGTGCGCGTGCCGCGCAAACCCCTTGACGGGTTCGCCCCCCACCCTCCGCGTGGGGGAATCGGCAAGAATCAGCCCCGTCTCCCGCTCAAGCTCTTTGAGTTCGTCGTAGAGGCGGTCGTATTCCCTGTCGGGGACACTCGGGGCGTCGAGGACATAGTACTCGTATGCCCACCTGTTGAGCGTTTCGATGAGTGCGCGCATGCGCTCCATATCCTTCATATCCTTCTCCTTTCTTTGAATGAAACGGCACTACGATAAAATTTCCAGCGGGGCGAGGGCGGCCGCGAGGTCCTTGTTCCCCACAGAGAGGAAGTGGACGGTGATGATGAGATTCTTGTCCTGTCCGCGCATGGCGATGACCGTTCCCTCGCCGAAACGGGCATGCTTCACGCGCGCCCCGACGGTGTAGCCAGAAGTGTCGCGCCGCGGCATTTCCTTGGGGGGCATCGCGGACATGGGTGTGCGTGAGAAGCTCACGGGCGGCTTTTTGTCGCCGCCGAATGCGACGAAGGCGTCCTCCTCTTTTCTCTCCGATGCGCGCCCGACGCGGCGGGCCGCATAGTCAAGCCCCCGGCCGTAGCCGAAGTTGACGCGCAAGCCTCCCGTCTCGTAGCCGCCCTGATAGCGGCCGTAGCTTGTGCGGGTGCGGGGAAGGTCGAGAAGGCCGTCAAGCTCCTCCACGAAGCGCGAACGCGCGGTCGGCTCCCGCCTTCCGTAGAGATAGCGGCTCTGGGAGCGCGTGAGGAAGAGCTTTTCGCGGGCACGCGTGATGGCGACGTACATGAGCCGCCGCTCCTCTTCGAGGCCGTCCCGCTCCTCGATGGCGCGGGAGGTCGGCATGACGTTTTCCTCAAGCCCCACCAAAAAGACGCAGCGGAATTCCAGCCCCTTGACGGCGTGGATGGTGGCGATGGTCACATAGTCGCCGTCGTCCATCTCGTCGGTGTCCGAAAACAGGCTGATCTGCTGGAGATATTCGGAGAGAGAGGCGTCGCCGTTCATGCGCACATATTCGTCTACGGAGTTCTTGAATTCGTCGAGGTTGGCACGCTTTGCCGCGCCCTCGTCCGTGCCGTCCTCGTACTGTTCGTACATGCCCGAAGTCTTGAGGATGTGGTCAGCGAGGGCATCGACGGGGAGGGATTGCGAGAGGGCGACAAGCTCTTTTATGTAACTTCCGAATTCCTTCAATTTCCCCTTCGCGGCGGCATTCAGGGGGAGCATGTCCGCGTCCAGCACCGCATCGTAGACGGAGACGTCCTCCCTTTCCGCATAGTCGAGAAGGGCCTGCACCGTCTTGTCGCCGATGCCGCGGCGGGGCACATTGATGATGCGAAGGCAGGCCTCGCTGTCGAAGGGGTTGGAGATGAGGCGAAGATATGCGAGGAAATCTTTGATCTCCTTGCGCTCGAAGAACTTGAAGCCGCCGAACACCTTGTAGGAGATGCCGTACTTGGTGAATTCCTGCTCGAAGGCGCGCGTCAGAGCGTTGATGCGCATGAGGACGGCGATGTCGGAGAGCTTATACCCTTGGTAGCGGAGTTCGGAGATGGTGCGGGCGCAGTAGAGGGCTTCGCCCAGCTCCTCGTCCGCCTCGAAATAGACGGGCCGCTCCCCCTTGGGGGCCTCCGTCCAGAGCCGCTTCCCCTTGCGGTGAGAATTGTGCGAGATGGAGGCGTTCGCGAGTTCGAGGATCGCCCCCGTCGAGCGGTAGTTGCGCTCGAGTTTATACACCTTTGCCGCGGGAAAACTCTTTTCGAAACTCAAGATATTCTCGATCTGCGCCCCCCGCCAGCCGTAGATGCTCTGGTCGTCGTCGCCGACGGCGAAGATGTTCCCGTGGACGGTGGAGAGCAGTTTGATGATGTCGAACTGCACGGCGTTGGTGTCCTGAAATTCGTCAACATGGATGTAATAAAACCGCCCCGAGAGATAGGAGCGGGCGTCCTCGTCCTCGCGAAGGAGGGCGCGGGCCTCGGTGAGCAGGTCGTCGAAGTCGAGGGCATTGTATGCTTTGAGATGTGCGTCGTACCTTTGATAGATCTTCATCGACGCTTCGATATTGCGCTCGTAGCGGTATTTTTTTGCGTACTCCTCGGCGGTGAGGCCGAGCATCTTGGCATTGGAGATGTGGAACTTCGCGGACTTCAGGATACCCTCGTCGTCATAGCCGCATTCTTTATACGCCTGTTTGATGACGGCGTTGCGCTCCTGTTCGGAGTAGATGGAAAAGTTCTCCTGAAGTCCCCTCCTCTCCGCATAGAGACGGAGGATCTTGACGCACATGGAGTGGATGGTACACACCCACATGCGCCCCGTATCCATCACGCGGCCGAGCCGCTCCTTCATCTCGCCCGCCGCCTTATTCGTAAAGGTGATGGCGAGGATGTTCGCGGGGGAGATGTCCTTCTCCGTGACGAGATATTCGATGCGGGAGGTGAGGACGCGCGTCTTTCCGCTTCCCGCCCCCGCAAGCACCAAAACCGCGCCCTCGGTATCGAGGACGGGCAGACGCTGTTCGCTGTTTAACTCTTCCAAAAGTTCCATACCCTTTTATTATATCATAAAGGGTTCCCCTTTTCAAGTGTTGAACGCTCCTTTTGGCGAGATTTCGCACTGCAAAAATGCTGCCTCGCCGCCGCGGGGGGGCTTCTCATTTCCGCTCGAATTCATACTCCCGCTTGAAGCGTTTGAGGGCGGCAAGGTACCTTTCGGACAGCTCCAAATTATAACGCTGCTTCTCGGCATAGGAGAGCGTCGCGTAGTATTCCCTGTCGGTGAGCCTCCCGATCGCATCCGAAACTTCCCCCTCGGAAAGGAGCATATTCTTGACTTTTTCGTAAAATTCATCGGGCGTCTCCCCCTGAATGGAGGAGGCGACCTTCTCCTGAAAGTACCGCTCGAGCTTGCTCTCGTTGATCCCCCGCTCCTTTGCGTAGCTGCGCTCGGAGGCGAGCTTTTCCTCGCACTCCTTCCAGAAGCCCTTTTTCATCCTCCGCTTCGCCTCTTTTGCAAGTGCTTTCAGACTGCGTTCCATTTTCTTGCTCCTTATCCCACTTTCCGACTTTTTTCGCACAAAAAAATCCGTAACTTCCGTTACGGACCTTTCGTTTAATTTCTGCTTCTCTTTCTTGCCGCTTCCGACTTCTTGCGCTTCTTCACGGAGGGCTTCTCGTAGAACTCCTTTTTGCGGAGATCACCGATGATGCCGTCACGCGAACACTTTCTCTTGAACCTGCGGAGCGCGGATTCGAGATTCTCGTTTTCGCCGACCCTGATCGTGGACATATTCAACCCTCCTTCGCCGAAGCACTTATTTCTATGCTATTATAGCAGAGGGTCCCTCCGCTTGTCAATGATTTTTCGCCCCTTTCGGAAAAATTTTCCTCCCGCATATTACACGCCCGCCGCGGTGTGCTTGGGGACGGACTTCGTATGGGGGATGCTTCGACAAGCTACTTCGTGCCGAAAGTCGGCACTCGTGCCGACCTTAGATAAATAATAGAAGCTTTGGTCGGGGCAGCATGACGCGGGCAACGCCCTCGGGATAACGCGGTGACGCAAACACCCCTTCCGTCACGCCCGTGGCGTGACACCCACCCCTCAAGGGGTGGGCAAGTGTCGGATTGCGTGACGCTATCATAAAAAATCGTGACGGGGATGGAGAAAAATTGGAGTGCAGAACATTGATTTTTCACAAATTTATGATATAATAGATATAATTTTCTTTGAGAGAGTAGTTGAGAGAATTTTATGAGCTATCTATCCTTAAAAAATGTGGGGAAACGGTACAGTGCGGGGGCGGTGTTTGTGGACGCCCTGAAGGACGTTTCCTTCGAACTTGAGAACGGCGAGTTCGTCGTCGTACTCGGCTCTTCGGGTGCGGGAAAGACCACCCTTCTGAATCTTCTCGGCGGCATGGACGTTGCCACCGAGGGGGAGATCGAAGTGGACGGGAAGGTCATCACTTCCTTGAACCGCAAGGGGCTGACCGAATACAGGAGAAACGACGTGGGGTTTGTCTTTCAATTCTACAACCTCATGCCCAATCTCACCGCGCTCGAAAACGTGGAGATCGCCATCGAGATCTGCAAGAATGCTTTGGATCCAAAGGATATTCTCGAAAAAGTCGGCCTCGAAGAGCGGATGGGGAACTTCCCCGCACAGCTCTCGGGAGGCGAACAACAGCGCGTCTCCATCGCCCGCGCCGTTGCGAAAAACCCCAAGCTCCTCCTCTGCGACGAGCCGACGGGCGCGCTCGACTATGAGACGGGCAAGAAAATTCTCAAACTCCTCTATGACCTCTCGCGTGAACAAAAGCGGCTCGTCATCATCGTCACGCACAATGCCGCCCTGAAAGATATGGCGGATAAGGTCATCCATATCAAGAGCGGCGTCATCGAGAACATCGAGATCAACGAACATCCTACCCCCATTGAGGAGATCGAGTGGTGAAAACGTATTTTAAGACATTCGCGCGCATGTTCAAACGGCATGCGACCCGCCTCATCTCCGTCTTTCTCATGGTGGTCCTCTCCGTCGGCTTCTCGGCGGGCATCGGTATGGCGACGGACAAGATGAAGTACGCGCTCGGCGAGATCTACAAAAAAGAGAACGTGAGCGATTTCATCGTGCGCGGGGATACAGACCTCTCGGGGAAAAAGGAGGAACTCGGAAAGCTCGGCTTCGAGGTCGTATTGGGAGGCTTCATCGAGGCGGAGGAGGACGGTGTGCCCGTCCGGCTCTACACCTTTCCCACGGGCGAAACGGGCAAGCAAAATCTCTTTGAGACGATAGACGAGGCACCCATGCCCGAGGATGCACCCATCGGGAGCCTTCCCATTGCCGTCGAACGTGCGACCGAACAGCTTCCCGAACACGCCCTCGGAGAGGAGGTCTCCCTCCCCGGCATTCCTCTGAAATTCGTCATCACAAAGATCGTGCAAAATCCCCTCCATCTCGCCGTGAGGGATGACCCGAGTGTTTTTGAAAACGAAAACGGCGACGGATACAAGCCGCTCGGGGATATTTTCTATCTCGAAAGCGCGTTTCCCTTCCCCTGCAATAACCTCTATCTCTCCTCGCCCGCGCTCAAGGCGCACCTTGGCGACGTCGCGGCGACGATGTTCGACGCAAAATATGAACAGATCTTAAAGACGGAAAAGGCAAAGATCGAGGCCCTCTTCGCGGAAGAACTTTCGGGAGAGACGCCGACGACGGCGGTTTTGACCCTCCATGAGAATTTTACCTTTGAATCGTACGACGCGTACATGGACAAGATCGAGATGATCGGGTACGTCCTCATGGTCGTGTTCGTACTCGTCACCCTCCTCGTAGTCCTCTCGACGATGACCCGCCTTCTCGATGAGGAACGCTCGCAGATCGCCTGCCTGATGACGCTCGGCTATTCCCCTGCGAAGATCCTTACGAAATATCTTCTCTTCGCCCTTGTGGGCACCCTCATCGGCGCAGTCGGGGGCTACTTCGCAGCCATGGGGCTTTCGTACGTCATCTATGTGAACTTCAATTGGAACTTTACGATGCCGCCCTTCCCCGCCCACGTGTCGCTCGCCTTTTTCATGATCGTGGCGAGCGTCATCCTCGTCGCAACGCTTGCGGCGACCGTCATCGCGGGGATGAGAAAGATGCGCGAACGCCCTGCGACCCTTCTTCGCCCCAAGTCACCGCGCCCCGGGAAGAAGGTCATCTTCGAACGCATGCCCGCACTCTGGCGGCGCATACCCTTCAAGATGAAGTCCACGCTGCGCAACGTTCTCCGCTTCAAGACCCGATTTATCATGACGGTCGTCTCCGTCATGGCCTCCACCGCCCTCGTCTTTGCGGGGCTTGCCGTACTCGACTGCTGTATCTTCCAGGATATCGGGACGTTTGCGATGATCGTCGTCGCAATCGTCGTCCTCGTGTTCGCCGCCCTTCTGAATGCCGTCGTCATCTATACCTTGACAAATATCAACATTTCGGAACGGGAACGCGAACTCGCCACCCTGATGGTACTCGGCTACCATGACAAGGAGGTGACGCTCTACGTCTACCGCGAGATCTATATCACGAGCGCGATCGGGATCCTGCTCGGCATCCCCTTCGGCGTCGTTCTGCTCACCTTTATCTTCAGTCTGCTCTCCTTCGGTACCATTGCGGGGATCAATGTGTATGTGTGGCTCGTTGCCCCCGTGATGTCTCTCCTCTTCACCTTCCTTGCGACCCTCCTCCTCCGGCGGAAGATCGTCAAGATCGACATGAACGCCTCCCTAAAGGCGATGGAATAAGACCCTCATCAGTCACCCGTTGGGTGACAGCTTCCCCCATAGATGGGGGAAGCCTTTGCTGCGGTGATGCTTCGACAAGCTCAGCATGACGTATTGGGAATGTGTACCCACCCCCCTACCCCCTCCCCAAGGAGGGGGCAAACGGACTTCGTATAAGGGGATGCTTCGAGGATGGGCCGCTGCGGACTGCGTAAGAACCGTTTCGGCTCAGCATGACGCGTTGCCCAAAGGATTGCGCGCTGTTTGAGCGGCTCAGCATGACGCGGTAATCAGCCTTCTTTTCTGTGTTCGTCGGTTTTTTTGGGGTGGCACATGGAGCAACCGGTGCAACAGCCGTTGCAGCCGTTGCAACCGTCGCAGGAGCTTTTCCCCTGCAGTTTGCGCCGAATGGAGAAGGCAGCGACGGCGACAACAAACCCCGCCGCGGCGATAATGATGAGGATCTCCCACCAAGTCATAGTTTAGTCTCCTTTTCGTCTGAGGAAATTGCAGCCTCTTCGAGGGCGTCACCTTCAGACATGGGTGCTTCGTTTTTCTTCAAGGGGTGCTTTTTGTTCCAGAACACGATACCCGTGATGCCCGCCGCGACGACGGCCAGAATGGGGAACAAGGTCCACCACCAGCTGCCGATGAGGTAGATCGCCGCGGAGACGAAGTAGGAGGTCGCCACCCAGAAGAGGAGCGTCCATTTGAACTTGCCCTTGGGAAGTTCTGCCCTCGCCGTGGCGCATGCCGCGAAGCAGGGAATGGTGAGCATGTTGAAGGCGATGAAGGACAGGAGTGCGGGGATGGTGACGCCCGTCTCTCCGATGAGGAACATGACCTCTGTCACCCCCTCTTCGGTGGCCTCGAACCCGACGCCCGCGCCCGCCGCAAGCGTTGCGCAGAGGACGGAGAAGGTCGCGATGACGTTTTCCTTCGCAACAAGTCCCGTGATGGCGGCGACGGCGAACACCCAACCCGCCGTCCTTCCGAGCTGAGAGCCGAACCCGAGCGGGGTGAAGAGAGGCTGGATGAGCTTGCCGATGCTCGCGAGGATGCTGTCTGCCATCTGTTCGTCGGCAAGATAGTGCCAATCCCACGAGAAGTGCGAGAGGAACCAGATGACGATGGTCGAGGCGAGGATGATGGTGAACGCCTTCTTCACGAAGTGTTTGAGCTTATCCCAAAGGTGGATCAT